>CAMLHT010000088.1 GCA_946479895.1 uncultured Gemmatimonadota bacterium
CAGCACGAGGACGTTCTGGACGGTCTCCTTCCCCAGATAGTGATCGATGCGATAGACCTGGTGCTCGGCGAACAGCGAGAGCACGAGCATGTTGAGCGCGTGCGCCGTCGCGAGGCTCCGTCCGAACGGCTTCTCCACGACGACGCGCGCCCACGGCCGCGCGTGCGGGTCCTCGATCCGCGGCACGAGCCCGCTCGACGACAGCAGCCGCACGATCGGCTCGAACACGCTCGGCGGCACGGCGAGATAGAAGAACCGGTTCCGCTCAGCCGGTGGGCACTCCGACTCGATCTCGTCGAGCTTCTTCTTGATCCCCTCGTACGCCGCCGCATCGGTCGCGTCGCCGCCGACGAAGAAGATTCGCGGCGCGAGCGCCTTCCACACGTCCTCGTCGACGCGCTTCACCTCGTCGGACTCGCCGAGCGCGGCGCGCATCCGCTCGCGGAACGACGCGTCGTCGAGCGACGCCTCGCGTCCCACCGCGAGCACGGCGAAGCCCGGGCCGAGCAGATGCTCCGCGGCGAGCTGGTAGAGGGCGGGGAAGAGTTTCCGCTTCGTGAGATCGCCCGTCGCGCCGAAGATCACCATCGTGCAGTGTTCGGCCTGCGCCGCGTGCGGGACCTTCTCGCCGTACTTCGCGTGCGGCCGCTTCGACATGTGCATGCGCGCGCCGGGATGCGACGGCGCGGCCGCGGGCTGCGACGCGGGATCCCGCTGCGGCGCGGACGCCGGTTGCGGCGCGGTCACGAGCCCTTCACCGCATGCCCGCCGAACTCGTTGCGCAGCGCGGCGATGACCTTCGCGCCGAACGAGTCCTCCTGCCGCGAGCGGAGTCGCATCAGCAGCGACAGCGTGATCACCGGCGCCGGCACGTCCTCCTCGATCGCTTCGGCCACCGTCCACCGTCCCTCGCCCGAGTCGGCGACGTAGCCCTTGAGCGCGGAGAGCCGCGGGTCCTTGCCGAACGCGTCGACGGCGAGCTCGTTGAGCCACGAGCGCACGACGCTGCCGTGCTGCCACAGCTCGGCGATCTGGCGCATGTCGAGATCGGGGAACCGCTTCGACGCGGCGAGGATCTCGTAGCCTTCGGCGTACGCCTGCAGCAGACCGTACTCGATGCCGTTGTGCACCATCTTCACGTAGTGCCCGGCGCCCGACGGCCCGACGTGCGCGTAGCCGCCCTCCTGCGCGAGCGCGGTGAAGATCGGCTCGCAGTGCGCGACGGCGTCACGCTCGCCGCCGACCATGAGGCAGTAGCCGTTCGCGAGCCCCCAGATCCCGCCGCTCGTCCCCGAGTCGATGAACCGCACGCCCTGCGCCGCCACCCGCTCGGCGCGCGCCATCGAATCCTTGAAGAACGAGTTGCCGCCGTCGATCAGGATGTCGCCCTTCGAAAGGAGGGGAAGCAGCGTGTCGATCGTCGAGTCGACCGGCTTCCCGGCCGGCACCATGATCCAGATGATGCGAGGCGTCTCGAGCTGTTTCACGACCGCTGCGAGATCGCCGGCCGGCGCCGCACCGAGCTTCTCGTACTTCGCAACGACCGACGCATCGCGATCGAACGCGACCAGCGAGTGCCCGTGCTTCATCAGGCGCTCGACCATGTTGCCGCCCATTCTGCCGAGGCCGATCATTGCGAGCTGCATAGAGCCGGTGAACTGGTGAAATGGTGAAATGGTGAAATGGTGGAGCGGCGAAGCAGTGGAGTCGTGAAGTAGATGGTGATACCGATTCACCACGTCACTGAGTCACCAATTCACCGCTCCAAGAGCACCGCCCTCGAGGGTGCACCATCCAGGCCAGCGAGCAGCATCGGTAGACAAATCAACTCGTAGTTCCCGGGCGGCGGATCGCCGAGCATCATCCCTTCCACGATCACGACGGAGTTCTCGAGCAGCGTCTTGTGCGTCTTGTGATGCGGCGAGTGGAACTGCTCGACCGACAGGTAGTCCACGCCGACGAGCCGTACGCCGAGCGACACGAGATACTCCGCGCCGTCCGGCGCGACGTGGGTGAAGTCGGGGTGGAACTCGGTCGAGCCGCTCGCGAGCCACGCCGAATTGCGCGTGCGGATCAGCAGCCGAGTCACCCCCTGGAGATCGTGCCGGCGCAGCTCGGCCTCGCCGACGGCGAGCACGTCGTCGCCGAAGGCGATCAGCCGCGCCGGCCCGATCAGCACGTCGAGCGGGAGCTCGTCGACACCGGCGCCGCCGTCCATGAAGTGCAGCGGCGCGTCGACGTGCGTGCCCGTGTGCGAGCCGAGGTCGATCCGCGACACGTTCGCCGTGTTCCCCGCCGCGATCGACTGCACCGGCGTGATCGAGATCGGCGGATTGTTCGGGTAGACGAGACCGCCGGTGCGCACCGGCATCGACACGTCCCAGATCCTGCGCTGTCCCGTGCTCATGCGCTCGCCTCCACGTGCGCCGGCGGCGGCTCGATCACGACGCCGTCGTCGCGCAGCAGGGTGTCCTCCACGCCGTAGCCCTTCGCTTCGCGCACGTGGCGCGCCACGGTGCGCCGCGTCTCGTCCTGCGGCGACTGGATCGCGATCCGCGCCGACCGGAACCGCCGTCCCGATTCGACGACGAACAGGTCGCACAGCGCGAGCTCGCGCTCGCAGTCCTCCTCGCCGCGCTCGTCGAGCAGCCGCTGCGTGCGCGACAGCACGCACGCCGTCGCGAACAGCTCGATCGCCATGTCGGCCAGCCGCTCGAGCTCCTGCTGCGCGTCGACGACTTCCTTCCGGTACGCGCGGATCACTCGCTCGGCGCGGTCGGTCAGCTCGCCGACGTGCTTCTCGAAGTATTCCTTGTGCTTCTGCAGCCGCGGGTGCAGCTCGACCTCGAGGTCGGGCTTGTCGCCGAGTCGCGTGGCGATCCGGAAGGCCGCGGTGCGCGAGAGCAGCCCGAGGTTCTTCATCGGCTGACGAAGCGCGGCGCCGAGCTCCTTCAGCTCCTCGGCAGGATCCTGGATGCCGTTCAGCGAGATGAACAGCCGGAGGATCTCGTTCGTCCCCTCGAAGATCCGGTTGATGCGCGAGTCGCGCAGCAGCCGCTCGTACGGCCACGGCTTCACGAAGCCGCGCCCGCCGGCGAGCTGCACCATCTCGTCCGCGGCGCGCCAGAGCATCTCGCTCGCGAACACCTTGCAGCACGCCGCCTCGAGCGCGTACTCGCCACCGGGCGACTCGGCGAGCCGCGTCAGCACGCCGAGCATCGCGTCCGACGCGTACACGTCCGTCGCCGTGCGGGCGATCTTGCGCTGCGTGATCTCGAAGTCGGCGATCGGCTTCCCGAACTGCACGCGCTGCTCGGTGAAGTCGTTCATCTGCCTCAGAATCTTCTTGGAACCAGCGGTGCATCCAGCGGCCAGCGACATCCGTCCCGCGTTGAGCGCATTCACGGCGATCGTGAAGCCCTTGCCGAGGGTGCCGAGCAGGTGGTCGGCCGGCACGCGGAGCCCTTCGTACGCGAGCTCGGCCTGCGTCGAGCCGCGGATGCCCATCTTCCGCACCGTACCGACGACGCGGAACCCCGGCATGTCGGGGCGGATGATGAACGCGGTCGGCCGCAGCACCTTCTCGCCATTCTTCACGACTTCCGTCTGCGCGAACGTCGTGATGACGCCGGCGCGGTGGCCGTTGCCGATCCAGTGCTTGCGCCCGTCGAGGATCCACTCGGTGCCGTCGTCGCTCAGCCGGGCGCGCGTCACGATGTGCTGTGCGTCCGATCCCGTCTCGGGCTCGGTGAGCGCGTAGGCGCCGAGCGTCTCGCCGCGGGCGAGCATCGGCAGGTAGCGCTCCTTCTGGGCCGGCGTGCCGTACAGCACGATCGCCTTCGCACCGAGCCCCGCGTGCACGGCGACGAGCACGCCGATCGACGGATCGAGGCTCGAGACCTCGCCGAACACGTGCGAGTACGCCGCCGGCGACAGGCCGAGCCCACCGTATTCGCGCGGGATCGAGATGCCGAGGAACCCTTCGGCGGCGAGCGCCTGGATGACCTCCTCGGGGATCGTCTCCTCCTCGTCGAACCGCGCGGAGTCGATCAGCCCGTGGCTCATCCGGTCGAGCGAGGCGAGGAGGCGCCGGACCGTGCGCGCCTCGTCGGGGTCGCGCTCCTCGAGCGACGACGGGAAAGGGAACAGCAGCTCGTCGTAGATCGATGCGGCGAAGATGCCGCGCACGAACGAGAGGGCGTCTTCGTCGCTCATGGCCGAAGGTTAGGCCGGGGTGTGGGGACGCACCAGTTCATGGTAGTGGGCGGGCCGGATTCCTCGACTCGCTTCGCTCGCTCGGGATGACAGCAGAACATGAGCTCGCTCACAGCGCGGACGGGTGTCCGCTGCGTAGCTTCCTCAGCGTACCTTTCACGATGCCCGGGCGCACGGGCGCACTCATAGCGACGATCGGAGTCATGCGAATTCATCCGTCCCGCGCCGCTTCAATCGCAGCGGCACTTCCGCTCGCAATCCTCGCCGCCTGTCATCGGGGCACGGGACCGGAGCCGGTGGCGGCGCCGGCGCCCGTGGAGCAACCGGCCGAGCCCGCCCCGCGCTTCCGCACCGGGCAGGACGTCGTCCAGGCGATGCACGACCGGTACGCCGGCCAGTGGTACTCGACGCTGACGTTCAAGCAGCGGACGTCGCGGCTGCTGCCGACCGGCAAGTGGAGCGTGCAGACCTGGTGGGAGGCGATGAAGATCCCCGGCCGGCTGCGCATCGACTTCGATCCGGTGAGCGCGGGAAACGGTGTCCTCTACGCGCGCGACAGCCAGTTCGTCGTGCAGAACGGCCGCGCGCTGCGCGGCGATCCGGGGATCAACCCGCTGCTGCTGCTCGGCTTCGACGTCTACGGAGCACCGGTCGCGAGCACGACGGCGCGTCTTCGCCGCGAGGGGTTCGATCTCACGAAGGTGAACGAGACGACGTTCCAGGGCCGCCCGATGATCGTCGTCGGCGCGGTGAAGGGGGACTACAACCGCAAGCAGTTCTGGGTCGACACCGAGCGGCTGGTGTTCGTGCGCATGCTCGAGCCGACGCCGCGCGACACGACGAAGATGCAGGACATCCGCTTCACCGGATACGAGCGGCGCGGCGGCGGCTGGATCGCGCCGAGGGTCGAGATCTGGAGCGAAGGGAAGCTCGTATTCTACGAGGACTACGAGGACATCCGCGTCGACGTCCCGCTCGACGACGCGCTGTTCATTCCCTCGCGGTGGAAGACGGCGAAGCACTGGACGACGGGGGCGGCGCGCTAGCTCGGCGCGCCACCCTTGCTTCACGCGTCATCCCGTCAGGGCGTCCTCGGCTTCGTGGCGCTCGTGTCGGTCGCGGGCGGAGTCGCCGACGGCCCGTTCGGATTCGGTGCCGACGCAGCCGGGATCGACGACGCGCCGGGGGGCGTCGCCGAGCTGGTGGGCGGCGGGTTGCTGCTGTCGGGCCGGGCTGCTCTGCCTGCCGACGCATCGCTGGGCGCCGGCGAGGTGTTGGGGGCGTTCGAGCCGGGTGTCGTCGGCGTGCACGCGACGATCGCGGCGACGACGAGCGAGGCGCCCGCTACGCGGCGACGCGAATGAGTTCGGTCCATAAGCCAGCTCCTGCACGACGGTGAGGTGGAGCGCCACGCGCAAGCGTGGCCGAAGCCTCGCGTCGCGCAAAACGTGTGCGCCGTGGGCAGTGCGCCGGCACCGGAGCCGGCGTGCGCGACGGCCACGCGAGCTGGCATGCGAGACTGGTGCAGGCGCGAGCGTACGAGGGCGTACCGTGACCGCCGGCGAACGCGGCCGGACACAATACTTGACACGGGCAAGTATTCGCGTGACGATGGCAAGGATTCGTCCGCCACCTTCTCGTTACCGGTCATGCCCCCTCGCGCCCGTACCAGGTCGCCGCACGCCGCGCGCGTCGCCGCCATCCGCCGGTTCAACCGGTTCTACACCCGCCGCGTCGGCGCGCTCGGCGAGGGTGGATATCTCGACAGCCCATTCACGCTCACCGAGGGGCGCGTGCTGTTCGAGCTCGCGCATCGCGACGCGCCCACCGCAACGACGCTCGCGAGCGCGCTCGGGCTCGACGCCGGCTACGTCAGCCGATTGCTCCAGCGGCTGCAGCGTCGTCGCCTCGTGAAGCGCACCCGCTCGTCGCACGACGGACGCGAGAGCCACATCGCGCTCACGGCGGCCGGCCGCACCGCGCTGCACAAGCTGGATCGCGACGCCGACGCGCTCGTCGAGGAGCTGCTGGCGACGCTCGACGACGCGGGCCAGCGCCGGCTGATCGACGCGATCGGCACGATCGGCGACCTGCTCGGCGCGTCGCGGCACGAGTCGTCGCGCGGCGAGCCCGCCTACGTCATCAGACCGCCGACCGCCGCCGACTACGGCTGGATCATCGAGAGCCACGGCGAGGTGTACGCGCGCGAGTACGGCTGGGGACCGCGCTTCCTCTCGCTCGTCGCGCGCGTCATCGCCGACTACGTCGACGACTTCGAACCCGCGCTCGAGCGCTGCTGGATCGCCGAGCGGAACGGCGTGAACGTCGGCTCGGTGTTCGTCGCGCGGGATAAGGAGCGTCCCGGAGTCGCGAAGCTGCGCATGCTGCTCGTGCTCCCGTCGGCGCGCGGGCTCGGCATCGGCAAGCGGCTCGTCGACGAGTGCACGCGCTTCGCACGCGAGGCGGGCTATCACACGCTCTCGTTGTGGACGAACAGTGTGCTCGCCGCGGCGCGCCAGATCTACGCGGATGCGGGGTACGTGCTCGTGCGCGAGGGGATCCACGACACCTTCGGCAAGCCGCTCACGGCGGAGACGTGGGAGCTGGCGTTGTAGGCGCGCCGAAATCGCGCCGCAGGCGGCTCCTGCGCAATCACGCCGAGCTCTCGTCCCGCCGCATCGGGAGCCAGAGCGTGAACGTCGATCCCCGTCCGACCTCGCTCTGGACGAGGATGCGCCCGCCCAATCGCTGCGCGAGCAGGTTGCTGATCGCCAGCCCGAGCCCGGCCCCCGTGGCGTCACCGGTTCCGAGCCGACTGAACTCCTCGAAGATGTAGTCCTGCTTTTCGACGGCGATGCCGGCGCCGGTGTCCGATACCTCGACGACCGCTCCGTCACAATCGTCCCCGTCGGATCGCCCTGCCCGGCGACGCGCGCGCACCGTGATCGAACCCTGCGGCGTGTACTTGATCGCGTTGGAGAGCAGGTTGGCGACGATCTGTCGCACCCGGGCCCGATCACTCTCCACCGTCGGGCCGTCGTCGTCTTCCGCCTCCACCAGCAGCGACAGCCCGCGGCCGTGCGCGGCGGCGTGATATTCCTCGCCGAGAGTACGGGCGAGCCCCGCGAGGTCTACCGGCTCCCGCGTGAGGGCGAGGTTGCCCGTCTCGGCGCGCGCGAGCTCGTGCAGGTCGTCGATCAGCGAGAGCGCAGTGCGGATGCTGCGACGCATGCGATCGATGCTTCCACGCTGCTCGGCGGAGAGCTCGCCATACACGCCGAGGCTCATCAGCTCGGCGAAGCCGTCGGCGGCGCCGATGGGATTCTTCACGTCGTGACTGAAGCCGCGCATCAGCCGCGAACGGCTCTGGATCACGCGCTCGAGCACCCGCCGACGTTCGAACGATTCCTCCAGCAGCCTGACCTTCTCATACGCGAGCGCCGCGAGGTGCCCGAAGATGCCGGCGCGCGCAACGTCGCCGGCCCGAAAGTGACCGGGCGACGAGCTCAGCACGAATAGCGCGCCGGTGGGCAGCTCGTCCGAACCGAGTGGCACCACGATCGCCGAGCCGCCGGCCCTCGCGATCGCGCCAATGAGGCCTGACAGCGTGAGAGTCGAGAGATCCTCGAGGAGTACCGGCTCGCCGCTCGTCGCGGCGCGCTCGGTGTAGGAGCCGGCGAGTGGGCAGGTGGTCCCGACCGGCGGCACGCCGGACCCGGACACCGCGCGCACGACCACGGTCGCATTCTCGCCCGGTCGCTGGTCGACGAGCTCCACGAACGCGCCGCGTCCGCCTACCGCTTCGAGCGCCGAGTCGACGATCCGCCGCGTCACCTCGTCGACGGAGTACGCGCTGCCGAGCGATTCGGCGGCTTCGCGGAGGGCGGCTTCCTCGCCGACCCGTCGGCGCAGCGTGGCGGTGAGCTTTCGCTCCTGGATCGTCAGCGCTGCCACGCCGCTCATCGCCACGAGTGCCGCGAGCACCAGCGCGGCGTTGGAGGCGATGCTCAGGTGCTCGAGCGCACGCACCTGGTCGTCGCGCGCGGCCGCGTCGGCGACGAGGTCGGACGACAGCAACGCGATCGCCCGGAGGGAGGCATCGTACCGCGACTGCTCTTCCCCGAGCACCGCGACGACCCGGGCGCGTGAGGCGCCCTGCGCGACGAGCGAGTCGTTGAGCTGGCGCCAGCCGCCGATCCGGGTCCGGAGCGCACGCGCGCGATCGGCCGAGGTGGCGTCGAAGCGCGGTACCAAGCGCTCGATGGCGGCGAGCCATCGCTCGTCTTCGTCGGCCGACACTCGATAGCGTGCCAGTTGCGCGAGGTCGCCCGAGAGCGCATAGCCCTGCACTGCCACGAACTCCTGCGCGAGACCCGCCTGAAGTTTCTCGACGAGCAGGCGCGCCGGGGCGAGCACCTGAGTGGATTCGCGGAGCAACTGCGTGATCCGCCACGTCTGACGCGCGGGAATGGCCACCGATCCGAGCAGCGCCAGTCCGACGAGTGCCAGAGGGACGGTGCTCCGAAACGACGGCCGCGATTCGAGCCGCGGCTCGCGATCAGGGGGGCAAGCGCTCAGTGGACCGTCGGCAGACGACTGCTCAACCTCGATCAGCCCGTGCGGCGTGTTGGATCATGGGTCTGGCCATTTCACGCCGCTCGTCGCCGCGACCGCCTCGCGAAGCATCCGATTGGCGTAACCCACTCATTATCGTGCCAGCTCATCACCTTGGCCAGATCGCCGTCGACAGCGCAGTGAGTTCGAGCTCGACGATTCGTCATTCGTGGGCTCCGCGCCGTGACGGCGCGAGGCGTGGGCGAACGCGGTGCTCGGCGAGGATCCGACCGATGCTGGGAAGGCTCGCGCGAGCCGCGTCTGGAACCCGGCGCCAGTGCTCGGTGCCCGGTCGCCCGGTCCAGTAATCGAAGGGCTGCGCGCCCGGTCCGAGCGGGCTTCCTACGACGATCCGTCCAACCATGCCCGCCGCCTCGTGCGGCACGCAGTAATAGTCGTACACGCCGGGCGTCGTGAGCCTCACCTCGAAGTGATCTCCCGGATTCACGAGGTACCCCGAGTCCCACGGCGCCGCACGCTCCGGAATGCGCAACGGATGATGATCGTTCTTCGGATGGTACGCGGTCGTCGTGTGCACGTTCTCGCGTACCACCCACCGCAGCGTGGTACCGGGCTGCACGTAGAGCCCGATAGGGTCGAACCACACGTGCGCGCCGAGCGCGTCGCTTCGCAGCTCGATCACCTCCAGCGCCGCCGTTCGCAGCAGCCGGATCGGCACGAAGCCGACACCGGCGAGCGCAAGGCCGCCGACTCGCAGGAAATCGCGACGCGACGGCTCCGTCATTTGGCCAGTGTCGCCGCGCGCTCCGGCGACACGTACCACACGATGACGTGGTAGTGCGGCTCCGCCACGCCCGGATGGCCCGCGTTGTAGACGATGTCCACGTGATCGGCGCGCTCGTGACCGACCTTCAGCCCGGTGAACGCCTTCTGAGCGTTCATGTCCTTGAGCGGGATCATGTAGATCGAGCTCACCAGGCTGCCCTGATGGTCGTAGGCGAGAAATGGCCCGGCAGGCAGCGTTCCGGGATCCACGTACAGCGTTCCCAGCCCCGGCAGGAAGCTGGGAAGCGGCACGAGCGTGCTGACCTCCTTGTACGCGCCGCCAGGTGGCGCCTTCTGCTGTGCCGCCACGGCATCGGCCGAGATGATGAGCATCCCGGCGCCGATCACACCGACAAGGGCAATGCGTGCAAGGCGTTTCATGGCGGAGCTCCTGGATGACGAGTTGGATGTTCGCCGGCGACGGCCAGCGGTGCATCGCAATCAGGCCCCGTCGTCGTGAAGGGAGCATGAAGCCGAGCGGAAGCTTCGCCTAATCTCCGCCGCGCTCGACGCGGGGTACGACGCTCGGCGGTATGTTTCGAGATGGCCCGGCCACCCATCGCCTCGCCTCCGTCGATGCAGGAGCGCCTCAGGCAACTCGAGGTCGCGACCGCGGCGCTCATCACCGACGTGTCCCTCGACGGCGTGCTGCGGCGCGTCGTGGAGGTGGCCGCGCAGGTGATCGGGGCGCGCTACGCGGCGATCGGAGTGATCGGGCCGGGAGGGAAGGTGCTGGAGAGCTTCACGACGTACGGGATCAACCGGCAGCTCGCGAAGGACATCGGGCCCGCGCCGCGCGGACACGGCATTCTCGGGCTCGTGATCAGGGAAGCCAGGCCAATCCGCCTCCCGGATCTGACGGCGCACCCCACCGCGCACGGATTTCCGCCCAACCATCCGCCCATGCACTCGTTTCTCGGCGTGCCCATCGTCGGTCGCCGCGGAGTGTTCGGAAATCTCTACGTCACGGAGAAGCAGGGCGCGGATCAGTTCACCGACGAGGACGAGGACATCGCGATCCTGCTCGCGGCGAAGGCTGCCGCCGCTGTCGAGAATGCGCGGCACCACGAGGAGAGCGCCCAGCTGCTGGAGGAGGTGCAGCAGCTCCAGCGGGCCCGGGAGCGGTTCTTCGCGATGGTGAACCACGAGCTCAGGAATGCGCTGGCCGCCGTCTACGGTTGGTCGGAGATGCTGGTGAGGAAACGCGATCCGGCGACGGTCCCGCGCGCCGCGTTCGAGGTCCTCGATTCCGCGCAGCACGCGATCCATCTCATCGACGATCTGCTCGATCTCAGCCGTCTCGACGAGGACCGGTTGAAGCCAGTCATCCGGGAGGTGGAGCCCTCGTCCATGGCAACGCGCGCGATAGTTCGCGTGACCCCCGCGGCGGAGCGGAAGGACGTCACCCTTCGCCTGACGCCGACGTTCGGTCTGCCCAACTGCGATACCGACGCCAGCCGGGTGGAGCAGATCCTCGTCAACCTGCTCGGCAACGCGATCAAGTATGCGCCGGCGAAGAGCACGGTACGCGTCACGATCACATCGGACGCGGGCCGCGTCGCCTATCGCGTCGAGGACGACGGTCCGGGCGTGCCGCCGGGCGAGGTGGAGCGGATCTTCGATATCTACGTGACGAAGGCCGATGAAGAGAGCCGCGGCCTCGGACTCGGTCTGCCGCTCTCCCGGCGCCTCGCGCGGCTGCTTGGCGGCGAGCTCTATGCCGTCTCCCAGCCGGGACGCGGAGGATGCTTCGTGCTCGAGGTGCTCGCCAGCGCATCCTGAAGAGATCTTCAGGCCGCCTTGCGATCGTGTTCAGGCATACACTGGAGATTGGTCATCATGAAGCTTCTCGTGGTCGAAGACGACTCGAAGGTGGCTGGTTTCATCGACCACGGACTGAAGGAAGAAGGTCACATCGTGGACGTCGCATTCGATGGGGACGAAGCCACCATGCTGGCACACGTCAACGAGTACGACGTCATCCTGCTCGACGTGGTGCTGCCGAGGAAGAACGGGTTTCAGATCGCCACGGAGCTCCGACGGGAAGGGCGAAGCACACCGATCCTCATGCTGACGTCCCGTGACGCCGTCGAAGACGTGGTTCGCGGACTGGATGCCGGCGCCGATGACTATCTCGCCAAACCCTTCAAGTTCGATGAGCTCCTTGCGCGCATCCGGGCGCTCCATCGCCGTGGCGGTGCCGAACGTCTCGAGGTGCTCCGGCACGGCGCGCTCGCGCTCGACCGCCTGCGCCACGTCGCGACGGTGGGCGGCCGGCCCCTGGAGCTGACCGCGAAGGAGTTCCAGCTTCTCGAGTATTTCATGCTCCACGCCGGCGAAGTGGTTCGCCGCACTGCCCTGCTGGAAAAAGTCTGGGACATGCACTTCGATCCGGGGAGCAACGTGGTCGACGTCCATGTCGGCAATCTTCGCCGGAAGCTGGCCCGAGCGGCGGGCGAGCCACTGCTCGAGACGATCCGTGGTGTGGGATTCCGTCTCGCCGCCGGCGGCGCCGACGGCGAGCACGCACCGCTGCCGTGAGAGTCCGCCGGAAAGGGGTGGCGGCCTGATCGTCACCAAGCGGACATACGAGCCGTTCGCGCAGTGTACGCGTGGCGCGACGCCGACATCAGCGACGTCACGTGATCGAGGGGCTGCACCGCGACCGAGTGAAGGCGGCGAGGCGCCCTCACTCCGCGAGCACCGCCAGGTCGAGTCGCAGGGCCTCTCCGACCGACCACGCCTGAAAGGGGCATCCCCTCGGCGTGAACGGTGGATCGCCGTCGGCGATCTCGGAGATGTGACCGAGGCCCGCACGGTCGGTCAGCCGGAGCAACGGTGCCAGGAAGCGCTTCCGCGCTTCGCGCCTCGCGGAAGGAGTCCGGCCGCGCACGCGCACCCAGGCCTCGGCGAACGGACCCATGAGCCACGGCCACGCGGTGCCCTGATGGTACGCCGCGTCACGCTCGCGTACGCTGCCCTCGTACTGCGGCACGTAGGCGGGATCGTCCGGCGCCAGTGTGCGCAGCCCCATGCGCGTCAACAACCGCGCTTCGACCGCATCCACGACGCGGCGCGCGCGCGTGCCACGCAGCAGCGGGAATGGGAGGCCGCCCACCGCGAGCACCTGATTGGGCCGGAACGACGAGTCCACCGCGCCGGCGCGATGCTCGACGTCGACCACGTCGTGGAGATACCCGCTCGCGTCGTTCCAGAAGCGCGACCGGAAGGCGCGTGAGCCGGCGCGGTAGATGGGAAGCCTCTGCTTCGAGAAGGCACCGCCGATCCTCAGCGCGTTGAGCCACAGCGCCTGGACCTCGACCGGCTTGCCGATGCGCGGCGTCACGACGCGGCCGTCCACCTTGGCATCCATCCACGTGAGCTGCACGCCAGGCTCGCCCGCGGCCAGCAGCCCGTCGGCGTCACAGCGGATGCCGTATCGCGTTCCCCGCGTGTAACCGTCGAGGATCGCGTCTACCGCGGAGCGCAGCGAGTCACGATCGGCGGGCGCCACCAGGAATCCGCGTGTCTTTGCGGCTTCGAGAAAGTCGTGCACCGCGACGATGAACCACAGCGAGGCATCCACCGAGTTGTACTCGAGACGCTCGCCTGCATCGGGGAAGCGGTTGGGGAGCATGCCGTCGGAGACCATCCCCGCCCACTGCACCAGGATGTCGCGGGCGTCGTCGAGCCGACCGGTCGCGAGGCACAGGCCGCGGATGGCGATGAACGTGTCGCGCCCCCAATCGGTGAACCATGGATAGCCGGCGATGATCGTCTTGCCCGCGCCGCGCTGGACGATGTAGGCGCGGGCCGAGCGTGACAGCCGGGATGGCGCCGTGCGCCGCACGCGCTCCGCGGCGCGCCACCTTCTCGCGTCGCACAGCGCACACTCGTTCGTCGTCGACCCGTGCATCTCGCCGCCCGCCGCGCTGAGGATCCAGACCGCTTCACCGGCCGAGAGATCCCAGTGGAAGATGCCCGGCGCGGCGAGGTCCTCGGTGAAGTCCAAGCCGCGGGCGCGCTCCGCCTCGTACTGAAAACGGCGGTACCACTCCGGCTGATGCGCGTAGCGGCCGTTCGACCGCGCGACGATGCCGGGGACACCGCGATACGGCCGCCATTCCACGCGCTCCTTCGACACGGCGGCATCGAACCGGAAGTACGGGTTCTCGTGATGCAGCGCGTGATGGTCGCGGCCGGAGAGCAACGGGCGCACGGCGAGCATCACACCGGGCGCCGGTGCGGACAGGTGCCATGTCACGACGACCGCATCAGTCCCGAGAGGGACGAAGATCTCCTGCTCCACCGCGGTACCGTCCTCGAGCCGGAAGGTCCAGCGCGGCCACGGGTCGGGGTCGAAGCTCGCGATGCGGCGCAGGCCGTCGGGATGAGTGACGCCCGGGACGTAGCGCTGCGACGAGAGCGCGAACGTCCCCGCTGGCGTGGTGACCCAGGCCTCGAAGCCGTTGACGAGCGCCATGCGTCCGGTGGGCGGCGTCGTGGCGACGAGCAGCAGCGCGTGATAGCGGCGTGTGCGGACGCCGGCGACGGTGCCCGAGGCGAATCCGCCCCTGCCGTCGGCCTCGAGCCATTCCTTCTTCGTGGGCGCTCGCAGCGGCATCGTCAGTGCAGCACTCCGCGGGGTTGCAGCAGCTTGGCGATGAGCGA
>CAMLHT010000089.1 GCA_946479895.1 uncultured Gemmatimonadota bacterium
TCACCGCCGTGTCGAAGCCGAAGGAAGTGATCGTCCCGCTCACGTCGTTGTCGATAGTCTTCGGCACGCCGACGATCTTCATGCCCTTGTCGCAGAGTCGCTTCGCGATCGCGAGCGAGCCATCGCCGCCGACGGTGATGATCGCGTCGATCCCCAGCTGCCGGGCGTTCTCGATCAGCTCGTCCGAGCGATCCACGGTCTTTATCGATCCGTCCGGCTGCCGGAGCGGGTACTTGAAGGGATTCCCGCGGTTCGTGGTGCGCAGGATCGTTCCGCCGAGGTGCGCGATGCCGCGGACGGACTCGCGCGTCATGATGACCACTTCGTCCTCGCCGAGGAGCCCGGAGTAGCCGCGCTTGATGCCGAGGACTTCCCAGCCGCGGTTGAGGGCCGAGAGGCAGGCCGCGCGGATGACGGCGTTGAGGCCGGGGGCGTCGCCGCCTCCGGTGGAGATGGCGATGCGCATCAGGCTTCGCTCAAGTCTTGAGGAGTGAGACGATCTCGCCCGGCCGCGCGTGGCGGCCGAGCTTCGACTTCTCGAAGATCGGCATGCCTTCGCGCGTGACCTCGAACCGTCCGCCGCCGGAAGGCTTGAGGGTCACGTTCGCGTCCGGAAACGCCGACCGAATCTCGGCCGCCAGACTGACGGCCCGGGGTTCGTACGTTCAAACGGTGCAGTATTCGATCTCGATGTTCATATATCTGGATGGCTCCTCACGAACGATAGCACGGGTCCGGGGTCACCGGGTCGCTTCAGCCGCCCGGAATGCCGGCCAGGTTCATGAGCTTCCGCACGACCGTATCCTGCTTCGCGACGACGGTCCGGAGGGAGTCGACCTGTTCCTGGAGAACCGCCATGTCCTGGCGCTGGGCGTTGAGCTCGTCCGCGGCGCGCTGGATCTCGGACATGAGGTCCGCCTGGATCTTCGCGTTGGTGCAGCTCGTGGCGGAAATGACGATCGCGAGCGCGAAAAGGAGTCGTCGGCGCATGGGATTTTCGGGGTGAATCGGTACAAGTAGGCGCCGCCGGTGCCGGAAGCAAGCCGGGAAAGGAATGGCTGCTTCCGCGACGTATCGGTCACGGCGGGGTGGCCATCCGCGGCCATGCTGTCGCATGCACCGACTCCATGGCCGTCGCGGAACGACGCTCGCGGAATTGCTGGCCGTCGTGGTCGTGGTCGGCGCGCTCACCGCCATCGCCCTGCCCCGGCTGCACGAGGCTTCCGACCGTTTCTCCTGCCGGGGGGCGATCCAGGAGGGGATCTCCCTTTTCTCGTTCGCCCGCCGTTCGGCCATCACCCGCCGGGCGCCGGTGGCGGTAGTGATCGACACGGTCCGGGGAGCCATGATCGTGCGGATCGGGCCGTCGGAGCTGGCCAGGGTTGGCCTTCGCGAGCGTTATGGGGTACGACTGAGGGTGACCCGCGATTCGATGACGTACGACCCTCGCGGACTCGGGTATGGCGCCGCCAATCTTACGGTGATCGCGCGTAGGGGTCGCGTGGCGGAAACGCTGTCGGTATCTAGACTTGGACGAACGCGCCGGTAACGTGATCATCGTCACCGGCATGGGCAATGCGGCCCACTCCATGTGACGCAGCCAGTTTGGGGGCGAGTTATCTCAAAGGACATGAACGAAGATGCGGCCGACGTCCGACGCGTACTGGCCGGCGATGTCGATGCGTACACGAGAATCGTCGACCGGTATTACGACCGCTGCGCGCGGTTCGCGATCCGGATGCTGGGGAACCGCGATGATGCGGAGGACGCTCTCCAGGCGACGTTTCTGCGGGCGTATCGCGCGCTGGGAAAGTATCAGGAGCAGGACAAGTTCAGCGCGTGGCTGTATCGGATCCTGACCAATCAGTGTCGCAGCATCGCCGCTCGACGGTCGCATCGCGAGCGGGTGTTCGTGAACGAGGAAGCACTGCTGTTGAACGCGCCGGACACTCGGCCCAACTGGTCGGGCGAGGACGAGGAATTCGTCCAGCGCGTGCTGAATGAGCTGGACCCGTTGTTGCGGGAAGCGTTTCTCCTCAAGTACGTGGAAGAGCTCAGCTACGAGGAGATGTCCGTGTTGACGGGGGCCGGCGTTTCCGCGCTGAAGATGCGCGTGAAACGAGCCTGTGAACGCCTTCGTGAACGTTGGGATCGAATCCGGGATGATTGACTCAGAGCTGGACCCCATCATCGAGCGCATCGCGCGGGAGGCGCGGCGGCCCGTCGCCGTCGACCCCGGGGCGAAGTCGCGGCTGCTCGCCGCGATCGGCGCCGAGGGGACGCCTGAGTCGGTGGAAGAAGGCGTCGAGTTCGCGGCTCCGCGCCGCGGCGGCATCGTGCTGTCGACCGGTGGTTTCGCGGCGCTCGCCGCGGGCCTCGTGGGCGTCGGCGTGCTGCTCGGATCGAGCCTCGGAATTGGCCGGGACAGTCAGAAGACTGAGCAGCCCACGGTTGCCGCCGCGAAAAGTCCGTCATCGCTGCTCCCGGCTTCTACTTCGGACACGGTCATGACGTTCGTGTTCGTCACGCATGGCGCGTCGAAGGTGTCGATCGTCGGCGATTTCAATCAGTGGAACGCCGACGCGACGCCGATGCGCCGCATCGAGAACAGCAATGCGTGGACGGTGACCGTCCCCCTCTCGGCCGGCCGGCACGTGTACTCGTTCTACGCGGTCGGCGAGGATGGCGAGAAGTGGCTCGCCGACCCGAACGCTCCCGCCGCTCCCGATGACGGATTCGGGCGGGTCAATTCGGTCATTCTCGTAGGAAAAGGCTCCGCCTCATGAAATGGCGTTTCGCCGGATCCGCATTGCTCCTCGCCGCCGCGCTCACGAGTGCCGGCGCGCAGCAGGAGTTCCAGCCTGATCCCCTGTCCAGGCTCGACATCCAGTCCCGCCGGCAGATCCAGAACCTGATCGATTCGGCCCGGCTCGCCGACCTGCCGTGGAACGTCCTCCGCCTCAAGGCCATCGAGGGCGCGAACCGCCGCGTCGAGGGCCGCAAGGTGGTCGCCGTCATCCGCGACCTCTACAAGTCCCTGGCGCTCTCGAAGACCGCGCTGGGCCCGCTCGCGTCCGCCGAGGACATCGAGACCGGCGCATCGGTGCTGGCGGCACGCGTTTCCCCCGAGGATCTCGCCAGGTTCCGCGTCACGACTGTCGGGCATTCCCCCATGCGCGCGCTCGTCTACCTCGCGGACCTGATCGACAAGCACAACGTCCCGCGCGAGGACGCCATCGAGGCGTTCACCAGGCTCTGGAAGGATGGGGCCGGTGACTCGGACTTCGATGGCTTGTGGCGGGCCGTGGACCAGGACATACTAAGTGGAGTCAACCCCCGGTCGGCGCTCCAGAGTCGCATGCGAAGCCTGCCTCCGCGCGTATCGAAGCCACCGGAAGTTCAGAGCACGGAGAACTCGCACTCCTAGGTCGCATGACCCTGCCTCGGGCCAGGCTCGTTGCGTTTTCAGCGGCGACACTGCTGATCCCGCATTTCGCTGACGCGCAGCTCACGTCGCGAATCGAAGCCGGTGGTTTGCACACCGATGCTTCCGGCCAGGCCGCGATCCCCACCAACATCTGGCGGGTCGCCCCGACGATAGGCCTCCGCGGACAGCGCGGCTCCATCGGACTCTCCACCTCCGCCTGGCTCGAGAACCAGAACTGGCAGCTCGTGGACGGCTCGATCGGCGGGACGCTCGTGGCGCCGACGATCTATGGCGTGCGCGCGGAGCTCATCGGCAACGCCAGCCGCGCATACGACGATCGCGCCCTCGGCGCCGACCAGGTCGACGTCGGCACGCGCATCAACTTCATGTTCAACCGCACGTCGGGCGCGTGGGTCGGCGGCGGCGTGGCGCGCCCCTGGCGCGTGGCGGTGGTGTCCACGATCGACCTCCTGAACGCCGGCGCCTGGATGGACGTCGGCCGCGCGCGGTTCACCGCCACGGGCACGACGTTCAGCCTCACCAAGATGGGCACCAACGACGAGCTGGCCGGACTGGCGTCCTGCCCGACGTCGTCGACGAGCTCCACGATCGGCCTCGCCGATCCCGACGCCGCCGCGTCGCTCGTATCGGAGGGCAACTGCCGCCACCAATCGCGGGTCACCGACCTCACGCTGTCGGGCCGCTGGAACCTCGACCGCTTCGAGCTGGCCGGCGAAGCGGGGCATCGCGTCGGCCAGCTCGCCGACGTGGCCAGCGACTCGCGCTACTGGTCGTCGGGAACGCTGACGATGTGGGTCGCGCCGCGCGCCGCGTTCGTGATGGGCGGCGGACGCCAGCCGTCGAACCCCGCCCGCGGCATTCCGGCGCGCACCTTCGGCACCTTCGGCCTCATGCTCGCCTACGCGCCGACGAAGTACAGCGTGCCGGTGACGGAGATGAACCTCGCGCGCATCGCGCTCTTCGAGACGAAGCCGGCCGCCGAGGGGATGCAGAAGATCGTCGTCCGCGTCGCGCGCGTGGAGTCGGTGGACGTGATGGGCGACTTCTCCGACTGGTCGCCGCTCACGATGGTCCGCCGTGGCCGCGACCTGTGGGAGCTCACCGTGCCGCTGTCGCCGGGCCGCCACCAGATCAACATCCGGACGGACGGGGGCAAGTGGGTCGCGCCGCCGGGCCTGCCGAAGGTCGACGACGGATTCTCGGGCGAGGTCGGGGTGCTGATAGTCAAGTAGACTGTAGACCGTAGACCGTAGACCGTAGTCGGTAGATCGTAGACCAAGCGCCCTGGCCGGCGCTTTTTTGTTGCCGTGAAAGACACAGGGGCCCGGCATGCGCCGGGCCCCTGCGTTCACAGTCCACACCCTACGGTCTACTGTCTACACCCTACGGTCTACTGTCTACCTGGGCTTCCGCGGCAACATCTGATCCCGGTTCGCGGCCATGTAGACGAAGGACGCCACGATCACGGAGTTCTGCATCATGTCGTGCGGCATCAGGCGCTCGAACACGTCCATGTTCGAATGGTGCGTGCGGGTGTTGTAGTCCATCGGATCCTGGATGAACTGGAAGCCCGGAATCCCCACCGCATCGAATGCCTGGTGGTCGGTGCCGCCGGTGTTGCTGTAGGTGACCGTCGTGGCGCCCAGGTCGGCGAACGGCGCCAGCCACTCCTTGAAGACCGGGGCGATCTCGACGTTCCCCTGCGTGTAGATGCCGCGGATCGCGCCGGTGCCGTTGTCGACGTTGAAGTAGCCGGTGATCCGCCCGTGCTCGGGCGTGAAATGCTGGCCCGTCGAATCGGTGTAGCCGAAATGCTTGCGCACGTACTCGCGCGACCCGAGCAGGCCCTGCTCCTCGCCGGTCCACAGGCCGATGCGCACGGTGCGCTTCATCGGCAGGTTCAGCGTCTTCAGGATGCGCATCGCCTCCATCATGGCCGCCGAGCCGGCGACGTTGTCGGTCGCGCCGGTGCCCGAGTGCCATGAATCGAAGTGGGCGCCCAGCATCACCACCTGGTCCTTGAGGGCCGGATCGGTGCCCGGGATCTCGCCGACGATGTTGAAGCTGTTCAGGTCATTGGTGATGAAGCGGACCTTGAGCTCGCCCTCGAGCTTCACGGGCACGCCCTTCTCGATCGTGCGATAGATGCGCCCATAGTGCTCTGCCGCGAGGGAGATCGAGGGAACGGTGCGCGGAGCGTCCGCGGCGCGGCTGCCGTTGCCGCCCGGGAAGACGGTGCCGTCATCGCCATTGCCCTGGGTGAGCTGCCCCAGCGCTCCCTGCGACAGCAGGAACGCACCGAGGTTGAACGGGGGCGCTCCACCCGGACCGCCGCGTCCACCACCGGCTCCGCCACGTCCGCCGCGACCGCCCGCCGCGTTGGCGAGCGCCGCCTGCTGCGCCATGTAGGTCGCCGAGTCGAACGGCTCGCCGCGGCACGCGGCCATCGCGCGGAGCGCCGCGACGTTTCCGCCACGCCCGCCACCACCACGTCCCGCGCCCGGCGGCGGCGCCGCGGCCATCGCCGCGAGCTGTTCATCGGTCGTGCGGCTCGCGTCGGGCGTGCAGCGCGGATTGACCTGCCGCGGCGCGGTCGTCATCACCCACTTGCCGCGCACCTTGCCCTTCAGGCTCATCGAGTCGGCCGGCCCCGTGTACGGGATGTAGACGACATCGCCGACGGCGACGCCGTTCGTGCCCGCCGACCATGCGCCCGGATAGGCGATCACGGGCCACGCCACCGGCGAGAGCACCTGGAGGTGGAAGCGGTCGACGATCCAGCCGCGGCCGAACGGCCCCCACGTCTCGTAACGCGGGTTGGAGATGCCCCACGACTGCATGGTCCTGATCGCCCAGTCGCCGGCCTGCTTCGCCGTCGGGGATCCCGTGAGCCGCGGGCCGTAGACGTCCGTCAGCCAGCTCGCGGTCTCCATCACCTTCGATCGGTTGAAGCCTTCGTCCCGGATGCGGTTGAGCGCGTCGGTGTCGATCCGTTCCTGCGCGGCCAGCACTGGGGATGCCAGCGCGAGGATGGTCATCGCGCGGAAGAGCGTGCGGTTCACTGTCGAATCTCCTGGGGTGGAGGGGTCTGCCTGTGTTACGGAGCCCGGACGAGGACGGTTGAAGATGCTTTCATCTTCCATCGTCGTCGCGGGGCCGCGTGGCCCGACCTCCGGCCCCCGAAACGACGGCGCTGAGCTGGAACGACCTACTCCGTCCCCGCGCTGCCGAAATCGAAGCCCGGTACCGAGATCCTGGGAATCGGCTGGCCGATGACGCGCTCGATCGTCCGGACCATCGCGATCTCGTCGGGGGCCATGAACGTGAAGGCGTCGCCCTCCTTCGCCGCGCGGCCCGTGCGCCCGATGCGGTGCACGTAGTCCTCGGCCTGCTGCGGCACGTCGTAGTTGATGACGTGCGAGATCCCGCTGATGTCCAGGCCGCGCTGGGCGATGTCCGTCGCGACCAGCACGCGCACCTTGCCGGCCTTGAAGTCCTCGAGCGCCTTCACGCGCTGCGGCTGGGTCTTGTCGGCGTGCATCGCCGTGGACGCGATCCCGGCGTCCTCGAGGTGGCGCACCACCTTGTCGGCGCCGTGCTTGGTGCGCGTGAAGACGAGCACCGAGTCCATGTCTTCCTTCATCAGCAGCTGCGCGAGCAGCGCGTTCTTCTTCTCCTTGGGCACCGGGTAGACCGCGTGCGTCACCGTGTTCGCGACGCCCGACCTGCGGCCCACCTGCACGACCACGGGCTTGCGCAGGTACTTCCGCGCGAGGGCTTCCACTTCCGGCGGCATCGTCGCGCTGAAGAGCAGCGTCTGGCGGTACGAGGGGATCTGGTCCACGATCCGGTTGATCTGCGGCGCGAAGCCCATGTCGAGCATCCGGTCCGCCTCGTCGAGCACCAGCACCTCGAGATCGTCGAAGACGACGTTCTGCCGGTCGAGGTGGTCGATCAGGCGGCCCGGGGTGGCGACGACGATGTCGACCCCGGCGCGGAGCATCTTCTGCTGCGGCTCGAGGGGAACGCCGCCATACACGGGCGCGACGCCCAGGGGAGCGTGCTTCGCGTACTTCCGGACGCTCACCTCGACCTGGATGCAGAGCTCGCGCGTCGGCGTCAGCACGAGCACGCGCGTCCGGCGCGGCCCGTCGATCAGGCGGTCGACGATCGGCAGCGTGAACGCCGCGGTCTTGCCCGTTCCCGTCTGCGCCAGCCCCATCACGTCCCGTCCCTGGACGATGAGCGGGATCGCCTGCTCCTGGATGGGCGTCGGCTTCGTGTATCCGGCGTCGGCGATCGCGGCCAGCACGGGCTGCGACAGCCCGAGGGCCGTAAAATCCTTCTCTTCTTCTGTTTTCATCAACTTGGTATCTAAGCGGGCGCGGCTCACGCCGCGCCCCTGCCCGTCAAACCACCTCGATCGGGCGTCCCGCGGCGCGGGCGATCAGGCCGAGCCTGAAGGTCAGGTCGGTCCAGCGCTCGTCACCCGCCATCGAATCCTCGAGCGGGTACATGTGCCAGACGTACGGGTTGGTGCTGCGCACGGCCGCGCCGCCCTTGCGGGGGTGCCACACCCCTTCGCGGTCGCGCTCGTCGAGGAAGCGGTCGAACAGCTTCGCCCAGTTCTCGTTCCGCTTGAGGAAGCCAAGGCGCGCCATCAGCTCCAGCCACTCCATCGCGAAGACGACGTCGTCGTCGGCCGCGTTGCGATGCGGCAGCATGTCGCCCATCACGAGGTGCGGCTGGGCGACGATCTTCTCGCCGCACTGCTGCACGGTCTCCTGCCGCGGCAGTGCCTGCGTCAGGTGGGTGTAGAGCAGCTCCACGGCCTCATGCCGCTCGGTGCGGAACAGCGGCATGTACGCCAGCATCGTCAGCGCGTAGATCGACGGCGGCGCCGCCTCGGCGGGCAGCACGTGCTGATTGCCGATGCGCACGAACGGCTTTTCCGCCAGCGGGGAGCGCAGGTAGTTCGCGACGCGATCGATGATGCGGTTGGCCGCTCCGCGGAGGCGGGGGTCGCCTTCATAGCCCGCCTGCGCCAGCGTCGCCGCGGCGGCTTCGCGCAGGATGCCGCGGCCGCGTCGGATCATGTCCTCGTCCCTGGCGTTCTTGCCGCCGAGCTCGAAGAGGTAATCCGGGTCGGTGTCCTCCGCGAGCAGCCGGAAGAGCACCCGACGCGCGCGCGCGAGCGGCGGTGAGTCCTTGTCCCAGCCGTACTCCAGGAGCCGCCGGACCGCAGTGATCGTCCCGATTCCCTCGAAATGCTCGGCCCGCCCGGAGGGCGTCGTGAGCATGGACTCGTTCCAGGTCCCGTCGGCCGCCTGCTGGGAAGCCAGGGCGAGGGCGGGAGGGTGCGTCAGCACCAGTGTGGACAGCGACTTGAGGTCGAGCCCCGGCACCCTGGCGACTTCCACGAGCGACCGGTACTTGATCGGACCGCCGGCATGGTCGAGAAGCCAGCCAAGTGGGAATCGAACGGGTTCCGGCGGTGGTGCCGGGGCGGCCGGCGGCACGACGGCCGGGAGGGGCGCACCAGCAGGAGACGGCAACGTCACAGTAGCGCTCGCAAGAAGACATGACGCTTCGAGAAAGCGTCGAGGAAATAGCGGTCCAAAAGGCGCGTAACGATACCCAATTTCAGGTTATTCGCTAGAGGGAAAGCAGTAAGTCCTTGCAAGTGAACCACTTGCGCTGACATCTTCCCGGCGTGCGCGGCGAATTCATCGATCTGGCCGGGGTCCGGCTCTACTACTACGCGGCGGGAAGCCGCGGCGCGGGAGAGCCGATCGTCCTCATACACGGATTTCCGACGTCCGGCCACCTCTGGCTCGATGTCGTCGCGAAGCTGCCGCCCGGGCATCGCGTCATCGTCGTCGACCTGCTCGGTTTCGGCCGCAGTGATGCGCCGGTGAATGGGCCGTATACGGTGGCCGCGCACGGAAAGCGGCTGCTCGCCCTGCTCGACGCGCTGAAGATCGACCGCGCGTGTCTCGTGGGTCATGGCACCGGTGGCGCGATCGTGCAGTGGGTCGCGCTGGAGGCACCGGACCGCGTGACGCGCATCGCGCTCGTCGGCAGCTCGACGGCCGAGGGCTGGTTCTCGATCGACCGGCGCGGGGCGCGTGCGCTGTACGACCTGGCGCTGCGCCTGCCGGCCGCGTTCTGGCTGCCCGTGATCCGCGGGACGATCGCGCGGAGCTATTCGGATCCCGAGCGCGGCAAGCGGTCGGCCGACATGTACCTGGCGCCGTTCGTCGAGGGCAACGGCGCCAGGGTCCTTCGGCGACATCTCTCCGACCTCACCAACGGCGACATCGCCGCGATCGCCGCGCGATCGGCCGGAATCCGCGTACCGGTCGTCTCGACGGAACGGACGCCGTGGCGCTTCATGCCGGAAGAGAATCCGAGTGAAGTCGCCGCGCTCATCGCCCGCTCCCTGTCAGCCTGAGCGGCCGATGTCCCGGAGGTCGTCGGCCACTTCCATGATGCGGCCGATGTCCTTCGAGACGCTGCGCGCCTCCTGAGTGGCGGACAGCTCTCCGCCGATCGCCGCCGAGACGCCGGCCGACCGCAGCTTGAGCAGGTCGAGCTTGAGGTTCTGGAGCGCGAGGCCGGCGCTGTCGAGCTGCGCGAGGAGCGTCTGCCGCCGGAGAAGCAGGTCGTGCAGCGAGGTGCGCTGACGCTCCAGGAGCGCGAGGGTGCGCTCGTGCTCCGACGATCCGCTCTCGGACTTCATGGTCGCGATGCGCTGGTCGAGCGTGCCGAGCGTCCCGCCGGACACGTCGAGGTCGAGCCGGTGCAGCGTCGTCGCGAGATTCGCCACCCGCTCGGCCAGCGCGTCGACCGTGGGGGAGACGTCGGGCAGCATCTCCCGCTCGAGCGGCCCGAGGCGCGCGATGACCTCGCGGATCACCGCGGTATCGTCGAGCGCCCTGCGGACGGCGGCGCCATGCGCGCCGTTCATGACGTCACGAGAGACCGCCGAGAGCGCCCGGTCGGGTGCCGGCGGCACGAACCGGTCGGCGCGACCGGGACCGGGCTTCTGCGCCGCACCACTCCCGACCGCCGCGATCTCCTGGCGAACCTGCTGCTCGCTCCGCGACGCGGCGGGGATCATCTCGTTCGTCGGGGTGAGGCGTAGCCGGATGCCCTTCCTGAAGGCTTCGAACGGACCTACGCCATCGGACCAGATCGACCCGGCACGGCGCAGCGAGTCGAAGAGCAGCGCGGCGGATGGAAACAGGAACCAGGGAAAGTCGCCGCCCGTCCCCGCGTTGAGCATGCCCAGGAAGAACGATCCGAACAGGAAGCGGAAGACCGATCCGCGAAAAGCGATGACGCGGTCGACGAGCGGCTTGTCGTCGTACGAATCCCCGTAGCGATCGCGGATGCGCGCGTCGATGGTCGCCGCGTGACGGCGCATCTGGTAGACGTGGTACTCCTTTTCAGCCTGCCGGCGATAACGCTCCTGCTGCTTCGTCCACCGGCGCGTCTCGCCGCGCGACATGCCGGTCGGCATGGGTGGCGGCTGATAGAACGCCGCGAAGGTCAACGGCACCTCGGGCGCCGGGGCAGCCGGCTGGCGCGGTGGTGCCTGCGGCGGCTGCTGATAGCTGGCGCGCGCCTGGCGCTCGATCGTGCCCGCCGACGCGGCGATGGGATAACCCTGCGGAGGCAGCGCGATCGCTCCGGCGAGCGCGTCGCGGAACTCGCTGGCGTTCGACCAGCGATCCTCGGGCCGCTTCGCCATGGCGCGATCGAGGGCCATGGCGAGATATCCGGGGACGTCCGGACGCTTCGACGCCACGCGGGGCGGAATCTCCGACACGTGCTTCACGAGCATCGCCGCCGCGCTCGACGCCTTGAACGGCTGCTCGCCGGTCAGCATGTGGTAGCCGACGATGCCGAGCGAGTAGACGTCGCTGCGTCCGTCGAGCTCCCGCTCGCCGAGCGCCTGCTCGGGGGACATGTAGGCAGGCGTGCCGACCGCGACCCCCGTGAGGGTCAGCCGCGTTTCGCCTTCCGAGGCCCGCGCGATGCCGAAGTCGCTGACGAGCGCCCGGCCGGTGTCGCGCTCGATGAGGATGTTGTCCGGCTTGATGTCGCGATGCACCACGCCGCGCGAGTGCGCGTAGGCGAGCGCGTCCGCGACCTCGCGCAGCACCCGCTCGGTGCGGTCCACCGGCCAGTGATGCTCCTTCGCGAGGTGGGCGGCGACGCTCTGGCCGACGACCAGCGACATGACGAAGTAGACGAGGCCGTCCTTCTCGTCGACCGAGTAGATCGGGACGATGTTCGGATGCGAGAGGCCCGCCGCCATCTGCGCCTCGCGGATGAACCGCGTGCGCACGGAGTCGTTGTACGCGAGCTCCGGAGGCAGGACCTTGATCGCGACCTGCCGGCCGAGCTTGAGGTCGGTGCCGCGATAGACCACGGCCGATCCCCCACGCCCGATCTCGCCGTCGACGAGATACTGGGTCCCGATGGCGACGACTACCCGGTCCAGCAGATTGTCGGTCACTAACTAGATCGGGCGCGGCGACGGCCGGTCGGACGTGAGCCGGCTGACTTCATCGGCGGCGGACAGCACGTGGTCCACGCTCTTCGCGAGCGACATCGCCTCGTTGGCGAGCGACGTGATGTTCTGGTAATTCCGGCTGCCGACGGACAGGCGGTTGAGGTCGAGCTTCATGCTGGCGAGGGCGGAGGCGCACGTTTCGAGCTTGCCGGCGATCTGCCTGCGACGCTCCACGACGTCGGCCAGACCCCGGCGCTGCCTCTTGAGAAACGCGAGACGCTTGACCCGTGTTTCGCTGGCCTCGATATCCAGCGGATTCGCGTCGCCCTCGAGCTTCACGATCTCGGCCTCCAGCGAGGTGGCCGTCTGCGAGCCCGCGCTGCGGTCCATGTCGGCCAGCGAGAAGGCGAGCGCCTCGACGCGGTCGGCGAGGGCCGTCGCGGAACGGCCGACGTCGGGCACCTGGGAACGCTCGTCCGGCGTCATCCGGGAGATGAGGCGCAGGATCTCGTCGCGATCGGCGTGCGCCTGGCGGATCACGGGGTTCGAGGATTCGGACGGGCGCGCCGACATCCCCGGCGCCGGTGACGACACGCCGCCGAGGGGGACCGGCATGGGCATCGCGCCGCTGTGGCGCGCCGCCAGGGCGCGCGACTGCCGCTCGCTGCGCAGGCGGGCCCGCTCGTCCCGGTTGAACATCGCCTTCATGTACCCGACGCTGTCCTCGACCACGTCCACGATCTCGCGCTCGCGCGGCTGGCGGAAGACGTCGCGCCAGTCGTAGCCGTTCGACCACAGCTTCGCGTAGCGCCACGCCATGTAGATGGTCCACATGACGGTGAACGCCGTGAAGTCCTTCCGCGTGAAGATGTCGGCGATGATGATCACCGCGTTCACGTAGAGGTACGGGGCGAGCTTCCGGCGGAAGTCGCGGACCGCCGGCGCGTCCCACCGCCGCTGCTCCTCAAGGCTCACAGCCGCGGACTGCGACGTGAACGATCCGCGATCGCCGAACTCGAGCGCTCCCGCGCCGAACGACTGGAGCTGCGGGGAAACCGCGACGTCCACGGCACCGCCGGGGTGCGCGAAGGTGTACGACGAGCGCGACTCGACCGGGCCGCCGCTCGAATCCCGCGGCCCGTTGAGCGAGACGCCGTCGAGCACCTTCACCATCGTCGCCGCCGACGAGAAGCGCGCGGAGGGATCCTTCTCGAGGAGCGTCATGACGACGCGGGCGAGATCGCGCGGCACGTCCGACCGCCGCTGCTCGACCGCCGCCGGCCGCTCCGACAGGTGCTTCACCAACATCGCCGGCGTGCTGGAGGCGACGAAGGGCGGCTGTCCGGTGAGCATCTGGTACGCGACGACGCCCAGGGCGTACAGGTCGCTGCGGCCGTCGATCTCGCGATCACCGGCGGCCTGCTCGGGCGACATGTACGTCGGCGTGCCGATCGCGATGCCCGTCGCCGTGAGGCGGTTGTCGCCGTCACTCACGGCGCGCGCGATGCCGAAGTCGGTGACCATCGGCCGGCCCGACCCCTCGTCGATGAGGATGTTGTCGGGCTTGATGTCGCGGTGGACCACGCCGCGCTCGTGCGCGTAGGCGAGGGCGTCGGCCACGTCGCGGAGGATGCGGCGCGTGTCCTCGATCCCCATCGCCCCATGATCGTGCAGGCGCTTGGCGAGGTTGTCGCCGGGGATGTACGCCATGACGAAGTACACGAGCCCCTGCGACTCGTCGACGCTGTAGATGTCGACGATGTTCGGGTGGTTCAGCTGGGCCGCGGTCTCGGCCTCGCGAAGGAACCGCGTCTTGATCTCACCGCGAAACGCGAGCTCCGGCGGCAGCACCTTGATCGCCACGACCCGTTTCAGGCGCCGGTCGCGCGCCCGGTAGACGATGCCCATCCCGCCCCGGCCGATCTCGCAGTCCAGCTCGTAGTGCGCGCCAAGCGCGCGCTCGACGAGGGAGCGCAACTCGGAGTCCGAGGTCTGTACGGCGGGGTCGGTCACGCGAGGGTGGCTCGTTCGAGGGCGTGGATGGGGTAATTCTAGGGCTTAGTACGCTGCGGGGAAAGGATTTAGAGGGTGGATCGGTGGATCGGTGGGTCGGTGGATCAGTGGATCGGTGGATCGGTGGATCGGTGGATCGGTGGATCGGTGGATCAGTGGATCAGTGGATCAGTGGATCGGTGGATCAGGATCGCGTCCGCGTTTTTGCTCTGCGTCTCAACGCACCGATTAACGACGCG
>CAMLHT010000090.1 GCA_946479895.1 uncultured Gemmatimonadota bacterium
CTGCGTCCCCGCCCCGCCCCGTGGCCCGACGCGTGAACCCCCCGCCCGCCCCCCCCCGGCCTCCCCGCGTCCGACCGGCTCGCGCCCAGACCCCAGACCGTTTCGCGCACCGACTTAGCTTGATGCGAATGCCCAACCCGACAAACGCACGATGACCAGACGGCGAACCGTGCTCGCGGTGCTCGTGCTCGTGCAGGTTTTCTTTGCCACACTCGCGATCGCCGGCAAGCTCGCCCTCCGCGAGTTGTCCAGCAGCTCCCTCGTCCTCGCCCGGGTCGGCGGGGCGGCGATCGTCTTCCTCGTGCTGCACAGGCTCACGATGAACGAGCCGATCCGCGGCCGGCGCGATTACATGCTCCTCGCGCTCTTCTCAGTCCTCGGCGTCAGCCTCAACCAGCTCCTCTACCTCGCCGGGCTCTCGCGCACCACGGCGACCACCGCGCAGATGTTCATCGTCATCGGGCCGGCGATCACCCTCGCCCTCGGCATGATCCGCGGCACCGAGCGCGGCACGCCGCTCAAGTGGCTCGGCATCGCCCTCGCCGGGGCGGGGGCGCTCACCCTCATCGCCACCGTGCCCGCCGGCAACCGCATCGGCAACATCCTCATCCTCGCGAACGTCGTCGTCTACTCCACCTACCTCGTGCTCACCCGCGGCATCGTCCGGCGCTACCACCCTCGGACCGTGATCACCTGGATCTTCACCTTCGGGGCGATCGCGCTCGTCCCCGTCGGCCTGATGCCGCTCGCGCGCGAGCTGCCGGGCCTCTCGCTGAACGGGTGGCTCGCCGTCCTCTGGCTCGTCAGCCTCCCCACCGTCGCCGCGTACTACCTGAACGTGTGGGCGCTGCTGCACGTCGAGTCGAGCACCGTGTCGACGTTCGCCTACCTCCAGCCCGTCCTCACCGCGATCATGGCCGCGTCGCTCCTCGGCGAGCGCCCGTCCATCCGGCTGATCCCCTCCGCGATCCTCATCGCCGCCGGCGTCGGCGTGGCGATCCACGAGCAGCGCGTGCGCGAGAAGGGGCCGTCGCCAGCCGATCAGTCGATGGTCGAAGTCTGACGCAGCCGAGTCATGGCCATTCACGTCGTCCTCGTCCAGCCCGAGATCCACTGGAACACCGGCAACGCCGGCCGCACCTGCCTCGCCGCCGGCGCGACGCTCCACCTCGTGAAGCCCCTCGGGTTCTCCCTCGACGAGAAGGAGGTGCGTCGCGCGGGGCTCGACTACTGGGAGCACGTCGACGTCCGCGTCTGGGAGAGCTGGGAGGAAATCGAGCGCGAGCTTCCCTCGCTCGGCGAGCCGTGGTTCTTCTCGACGAAGGCGACGCGCCTCCTCTGGGACGCCCCGCTCGGCGCGGCGAAGGACGTGGTCCTGGTCTTCGGCCGCGAGACGGGCGGCCTCGCCGCGCCGATCCACGAACGGTACGGCGACCGCATGCTGGCGATGCCGATCGCCTCGCCATACGTGCGGTCGCTCAACCTGTCGACGTCCGTCGGGATCGCGGTGTACGAAGTCCTCCGTCAGCGATCGTAGACCAGGTCCACCGACCCGAAGTTGATGCCGACGCGCGGGTTCAGGTACGTGCGCAGGACGATCGAGCTCGCCCCCGTCTGGCTGAAGTTGACCGGCGCCGCCGTCGAGTAGCCGTTGCTCCGCACCGTCCCCGTCGACGAGACCGTCGTGAACGTCACCCTCGAAGCGCCGTTCTCGATCGAGCAGCTTGCCGTGTACGTGCCGGCATAGGTCGTCAGGTCGCCGTTGGGATTGAGGCTGCCACCCCACTCGTACTTGTTGCCCGGATAGTCCTTCGCGGCGAGGTACCACTTCACGGATCCGGTGAAGGTTCCGTCCCGGTTGATCGTGAAGGTCGCGTTCTCGACCACCGGATACTCGGTGCTGGGGTTCCCGTAGGGCAGCGGCGCGACGACCACCTGATTGTTCATGAACGCGAACGCGCCCACCGCGGTGTGCGTTCCGTAGATCCAGTCGATGTTGCACGCCTGTGTCACGGTCACCGTCGCCGTTCCGCTCACGGGGCTCGCGACCGGGCCCGCCGAAGCGGTGATCGTCACCGGGCCGCCAGCCTTGATGCCCTTGACGACTCCGCTGGCGTTCACCGTGGCCACCGTTTCGTCGCTCGACTTCCACCGGATCGTCCGGTTCGTCAGCGTCGATCCGTCGACGCCCGTCACCTTCGCCGCGAGCGTCACCGTCCCGTCGACAGGGAGGGCCGCCGTCGTCGCCGGCGTCACCGCCACCGACCCCACGCAGCTCGACCCGAAGTACACGTCGCTCGGCAATGGTCCCTCGTAGCAGACCTGCTCGACGGTCACCGGTCGCGCGACGACCTGGTCGGCGAACTCGGTGCGTTTGATCCGGAAGCTGACGTTGGTGGTGAACTTCGACTTCACCGTGGTCAGCGCCTTCAGCACGAGCTGGGTGCCCGCGCGCTTGAGGAGGCTGACGCTGACCGGCGACCCGTCCGCCGCGTTGACCGTGCCCGATTCGAGGTCCACCCGCTCGGCGTCCACCGGAACGTCGGTGGCGACCTGCGTCGCCTGGCCGAGCTCCGACGGCGCCGACACCTTCTCCGAGCCCGTGATCCAGGCGAATGCCTGCCGGATGAGGTCGTAGATCGCGATGAGCTTCGCCTTCGCGTTCGACAGGCGCCGGACCAGCGGATTCTGCTGGGCGTCGGTGTCGGTGACCGTGAAGCGATCGGCGGTGATGTCCAGCTTCGTCCCTTCGGCGTCGGGCGTGCTCGTCACGTCGAACGCCTGCTCCATCGTGCAGATGCTCTTCACGCCCGCGTAGGCCATCACGCCCTTGAGGTACGTCGTGAGCGCGGCCGCCGAGAGGATGAACGCCCGCACCGCATTGTTGCCGGCCGCGACCGCAATGCCCGCCGTCGTCTCCGCCGCCTTGTTGTCGTTGTCCCAGCCGACCAGCTTCTCGATGCAGGCGATGTCCTCCGGCGAGCCGCCGAGGTTCCGGGCGGCCACGTTCGGACGCGACGCGCTGAGGCCCGCGAGTCCGGATTCACCGAGCACCCGCGCGATCTCGAGCTGCTCGGCCGCGCTCAGTTGCGAGATCTTCGCCTTCGCCGCCGCCACCTGCTGCGCGACGTACGTCGAATCGCTCGTCCAGGCGCTGCCGTACCCCGCCGGCTTCGGCACGCCGACGGTCGCGGCGGCTGCCGCGTCGAGCGCGGTAGCGATGCTCGTTGCCGGATTTGCGATGCTCTGGCCCGCGGTGATCGTCTGGGTCGCCGTTCCGCGCCGGTCGCCGATGTCGACCGTGACCGTCGTCGCCCCCGCCGCGACTTCCGGCACGACGAGCACGAGCGTCGTGTCGTTCACCCGGCCGAAGCTCGCCGTGGCCGCGCCAACGGTTCCGCTGTAGGCGCCAGCCGTGACTCCGCCTCCGGACACGAAGTAGCGCGCCGCGTGACCGACGGCGACCGTCGTGCTCTCGGCCCGCATCTGGACGATGATCGGGTCCACGGCCCCCGTTGGATTGTTTCCTTCCCCGCACGCGGCGAGGAGGGCGAAGAGAGCGGGAGCGAGGGCGGCGAATGGCCGAACGGCAGGAAGCTGCTTCATCTTGGCGGCAAAGGTTTTGTTTGGGGGCACCCACGAAGACCTTGGGCAGCCGAAGCGGCCAGTCTATGTGCCCGCGCAGCCTGTGGCTTGGGCAGCGGTGCCTATATCGTGAGTAGAGCTTCGGGGCTCGAGGATCGACGGGGAAATGATCCCGAACGAAGTGAGGGATCCCGGAAAGCTCCTTCCCGACCCTTATAATGAAGGAGCCCTCCAGCAGCCCTCCCGAGATGAACCCGAAGAGATCCTGCAGCACCTGCGGGACTGAATACGACGCCGACCAGAAGTTCTGCCCGAACGACGGCACGCCGCTGCGCGCCGCCGAGTCCGGCGACCCGCTCGTCGGCCAGGTGATCGCCGATCGCTATCGCATCCTCTCGATGCTCGGCCAGGGCGGGATGGGCCGCGTCTATCTCGCCGATCACGTGCGCATGGGCCGCAAGTGCGCCATCAAGGTGATCAGCCCGGAGATGGCGCGCAGCGAAGCCGCCATCGCGCGCTTCAATCGCGAGGCCGCGAACGCCAGCCAGATCAGCCACCAGCACGTCGCCCAGATCTACGACTTCGGCGAAGGGCCGAACGGGACGCTGTATCTCGCCATGGAATTTGTCGAGGGCGAGCCGCTCACCACGCTCATCCATCGCGAGGGGCCGTTCACCGTCCGCCGCGCCGCGACCCTCACCAAGCAGGTCGCCGACGCGCTCTCCGCCGCGCACCATCGCGGCATCGTCCACCGCGACCTCAAGCCCGACAACATCCTCGTCACCACCCAGTTCGACGGCACCGAGTGCGTGAAGGTCGTGGACTTCGGCATCGCCAAGACCGTGCAGCCCGACGGCACCGATCCCGGCAGCGGCCAGACGCTCACGACCGCCGGCGTCGCCGTCGGCACGCCGGAGTACATGAGCCCCGAGCAGCTCGCCGGCGAGCGGCTCGACACGCGCTCCGACATCTTCTCGCTCGGCCTCGTCTTCTTCGAGATGCTGACCGCCGACCTGCCGCATCCGCGCGTCACCTCGCGTGAGACGCTCGTGAGCCGCCTGACGGACCCGCCGCGGACCCTGGTGGAGGTTCGCCCGGGCAAGACCTGGCCGCCCAACGTGCAGACGATGCTCGACTGGGCGCTCGCGGGCGATCCCGCCCGGCGCTACCCGACCGCCCAGGAATTCGGGCTCGACCTCGGCATCCTCATCGCCAATTCCCCGGTCGACCCGCCGCGGAAGACGGTGCCCGTGCAGCAGCCGCCCGAGCTCGCGCCCTCCAATGCGGCGACCGTGGTCGACCCGCGCCTCGTGACGCGGCCCGATCAGCCCTAGCCGCTCTTCAGCAGTCGCGAGGCGAGGACCGCGTACCAGAGGTTGGTCAGGTACTGCGAGGCCCGCTCGGTCGCGCCCATCCATGGCGTCGGCTCGTGCGCCAGGATCGCCGGGACGTACGACATGCTGAACACCGCGAGCAGGGACGTGACGACGATCATGACGATCGTCCAGGTCCGGAACCGGCCCGGGAACGCCACCGCGCCGGCGATGACCGCGGCGAGCACGAACGGATCGATCGCCAGGATGCCGTGCATCAGGTCCGTGAATCCCGGCTCGGCTCCCCGCATGTGCATCGGGAACACGTTCCACAGGACCAGCGCGTCGATGGTGTTGAGCGCCATCATGATCGCGAGGAAGCGCAGCGAGCGCCGGCCGTTCGACGACATCCAGATCCCGAACGCGAAGAGGAGGAGCAGGCTGCTCGAGGAGGTGAAGAGCGGGACGACGAGCTCACTCGTCGGGGCGCCGATCGCGAACAGCTCGCTGACCGCCTGGTCGCGGTAGCTGAACCCCGGGTATCGCGTCGACGCGAAGATGTCGGCCAGCGGATAGAGCGTCGCGCCGATCACTCCGCAGGTGAGCAATCCTCGACGGATCGCTTCGCGGGGAGTGGCCGCGGTCGCCGGGCGCGCGTGTGCAGCGGTGGATGTCATTGGCGTGTCCTCCGCCCACAAACTCCGCGGCCGGCCACGTGCGTCTGTCGGAGGAATCCCCGCCGGCAGGCGAGGGAAATCCGCAGCGCTACTTGCCACCCCCGGAGCTCGGCGGGCAACTTCGTCCATCTCTCTTCCGGGAACCGCCATGTCGGGCCTCTCTCGTCGCGCCCTGCTCAGGGACGCCGCGCTCGCCGCCTCCGCCCTCGCCGTCGCCAGCCCCTTTTCCGAGGCGATCGCCGAGTACGCCACGGCGGCGACTCATCCGGACCTCGCACCGCCGGCGCCGGCCTCCCGCAAATCCATGCGCGGCGTGCCGTTCTCCCGCCACGAGACCGTCCGCATCGGCATCGTGGGCACCGGCCTCCGCGGGCGGTCGGTGCTCAACGAGCTGCTCGGCCTCGATCGCGTCTCGATCGTGGCGCTCTGCGACGTCGTGCCCGACAAGGCGGCGCGCGCGGCGAAGATGGTCACCGATGCCGGGCGTCCGGCGCCCGCGCTCCACGTCGCGAGTGATCACGGCTTCGAGCAGCTCGTCGCCCGTGACGACATCGACATCGTCTACACGGCGACGCCCTGGGAATTCCACGTCCCCGTCATGCTCGCCGCTCTGGCGCATGGAAAGCACGGCGCCAGCGAGTGTCCGATCGGCACCACCCTCAAGGACCTCTGGTCCCTCGTCGACGCCAGCGAGGCGGCGCGCCGGCACTGCCTCCATCTCGAGAACTGCAACTACGGCTACAACGAGATGCTGGTGAACCGGATGGTGCACGCCGGCGTCTTCGGCGAGGTGCTGCACGCCGAGGCCGCGTACCTGCACGACCTGCGGTCGATCCTGTTCGAGGATCGGGACGAGGGTCTCTGGCGCCGCGCCTGGCACACCCGCGCCAACGCCAACCTGTATCCGACCCACGGGCTCGGACCGGTGGCCGGATACCTCGACATCCACGCCGGCGATCGCTTCGACTACCTGGTGAGCATGAGCACCAACGAGGAGGGCCTGTCGCGCTACCGCGAGGAGACCGTCCCCGATCGATCCAACCCGAAATGGCGCGAGCGGTACGTCACCGGCGATCTCAATACGGCGATCATCCGCACCGTGAAGGGCCGGACGGTCATGCTCCAGCACGACGTGTCGAATGCGCGCCCCTATTCCCGGCACAATCGCGTCATGGGCACCAAGGGCACGTTCGAGGATTATCCGCCGCGGATCTACGTCGAAGGCACGCCGGGCGGCGAGCGTTTCGGCCCGATCGACGCGTGGAAGAAGCAGTTCGAGCATCCGCTCTGGACGAAGCTTGGCGACCGGGCACGGGGCGCCGGCCATGGCGGCATGGACTTCATCATGGCCTACCGTCTCGTCGAGTGCATGGCCGAGGGACTCGTGCCGGACAACGACGTCTACGATGCCGCGGCCTGGAGCACCCCTTTCCCGCTGACCGAGATGTCGGTGGCGAAGGGAAGCGCCCCGATGAAGTTCCCCGACTTCACCCGCGGCGACTGGAGCACGCCCCGCCCCGGTTGAGGCGCCCCGGCGGCAGCGGGTGCTCGCAGGCGACGGCCGGAGCCGCTACCGTTGTCAGCGATGAAATCCCCCCTCCTCGCCAGCGCCGCCGCCGCGCTGGCCGCGGTCACGGTTTCGGCCGCCGCGCAGTCGCCCCAGCTTGCCTCTTCCCCTTCCGCCAGCGAGCGTCGCGTCGCCGCCGCGACCGCCACTCGCACGCCGCCGACGATCGACGGCCGCCTCGACGACGAGGCGTGGAAGGCCGCCGCTCCGCTCACCGGATTCGTGCAGCGCGAGCTGCACGAGGGCGACCCGGTCACCGAGGACACCGAGGTTCGCCTCCTCACCGACGGGGTCGCCCTCTACGTGGGCGCCTGGCTGCGGGACCGCGACACGTCGGGCATCGTCTCCGGCGAGAAGATCCGCGACGTCTCGCTCGAGAACAGCGACTACTTCGCGATCATCCTCGACACGTACCTCGACCGGCAGAACGGCTTCATGTTCGCGACGACGCCGGCGGGCGTGGAGTACGACGGCCAGGTCGTCAAGGAAGGGGAGGGCGGTGGCATCAACGTGACCGGGCAGAGTCGGGCGCAATCGGGGTCGATGGGCGGGTTCAACCTGAACTGGGATGGCAGCTGGACCGTCCGCACCTCGCGCGACTCCGCCGGCTGGTACGCCGAGCTCCGGATTCCGTTCTCGACGCTCCGTTACGGATCCGGCGCCGCGCAATCGTGGGGCATCAACCTCGCCCGCGGCATCCGCCGCAAGGGTGAGGACGCCTACTGGTCGCGGGTGCCGCGGCAGTTCAACATCTACCGGCTGTCGCGCGCGGGAACGCTCGCGGGCATCGAGGTGCCGTCGCGGCGCCTCGCGACCGTCACGCCATACGCGCTGAGCGGAACGCGCCGGGATTTCGCCGTCGACCAGCGCGCGCACGCCTCCACCGAGCTCGGCGCCGACGCGAAGCTGGGGATCACGCCGAGCCTGACGCTCGACCTCACCTACAACACGGACTTCGCCCAGGTGGAGGTGGACGAGCAGCGCACGAACCTGACGCGCTTCTCGCTCTTCTTCCCCGAGAAGCGGCCGTTCTTCCTCGAGAACGCCGGCGTGTTCACCGCCGGCACGCCGCAGGCCGTGGACCTCTTCTTCACGCGGCGCATCGGCATCGACACCCTTGGCGGCGCCGTGCCGATCCGGGGTGGGGGACGGCTCACCGGCCGCGCGGGCGGGTTCAACATCGGCGCGCTGGAGATCGTGACCGAGGGAGCGGCGGGACGGCAGGTCGCGAATTCGTATTCCGTTGCCCGGGCGGTGCGCGAGCTGCCGTCGCGGTCGCGCATCGGCGCGATTGCCGTGGCGCGCGTCGCCACCGGCGACTCGCATGACCGGAACGGCACCTATGGCCTCGACGGCCGCATCGGCCTGTCGGACGCGTGGACGATCGACTGGTGGGGAGCGAAGACCGAGACGCCGCGCCTCACCGGTCACGACGATCTTGGCTACAGCGTGCGCGGCGCATTCCAGACCGCCGACTGGAACAACAACGCGCGGATCGTGCAGGTCGGCAGCGACTTCAATCCCGAGGTCGGCTTCCTCAACCGGACCGGCGGCTACCGTTACGTCGAGGCGTCGATGATGCGCTACGTGCGCAAGCCCGAGTGGCGCTGGCTCAAGGACTGGAACCCGCACAGCACATATCGCGGCTACTACGGGCTCGGCGGCGGCGTGATCAACAGCCAGCTGCACCTCGACATGACCGAGGTCGAGCTCGCGAACGGCGGCAAGTTCGGGCCGGAGGTCAACGTCTTTCACGAAGGGCTCAGCGCGCCGTTCGCGATCGCGCCGGGCGTGACGCTGCCGGCGGGCAAGTACGACTACACCGTGTACGGTCTCGACTGGACGCTGAATCCCAGCGCGCCGCTCTCGTTCGTCCTGCGCGGCGACTTCGGGCCGTTCTACAATGGCACCCGCAACGGCGGCAACGTCAACGTCACGTATCGCCACGGCGCGGCCCTCTCGACGTCGATGCTGTTCGACTACAACGACGTGCATCTCGACCAGGGCTCGTTCGTTCGGCAGCTGATCGGCAATCGCGTCGCGTACTTCTTCACGCCGCGGCTGTTCGTGCAGTCGCTGATGCAGTACAACAACCAGTCGCGCATCTGGTCGGCCAACGCGCGCCTTGGCTGGCTCGGCACCGCGGGCACGGGGCTGTTCGTGGTCTACAATGATGGGGAAGAGACCGAGGGGTACTTCCACTGGATCGGGCCGCAGACGCGGTCGCTGATCGTGAAGTACACGCGCCAGCTCGGCACGAATTAAGGTTCGTGTGTTGCGCGCGGGCTGGCGGCCGGTGATCGAGGCGGGAGGTGGCCGGGACGCGCGGTATCACAGTGCTGGATAATCGTCCGGCGCGTGCAGTCGGTGTCGCACCGCACGGTGACGATTATCCACCACTGGATACCCGCGCGTCGCGGCCACTCCCGCCTCTCCACTGCGCATCCCGCTCGATCCCGTTGTCCCGGTGAGTTGAGCGCGGGACGTCCTCGAGAGCCCGCGTCGTGAGGGGCCGTTCCGGAAACGGCCGGGCTTGAACGCTGAGACCTGGCGGAGAGGCGGGGATGGTCCGGTGCGCGGGTATCCAGTGGTGGATAATCGTCGCCGATCGTGAGATGTCGCCAGCACCGGCACGACGATTATCCAGCACTGTGATACCGCGCAGCCGGACCAATCCCGCCTCTCCGCCGCGCGAGTGCCTGATTGCTCAGCGCGCAGGACGCTCGTACACCGCCCGCCCACCCGCGACCGTCAGCAACACCTTCGCGTCGCGCACCATCTCCGGCGCGATCCGCGTCAGGTCGCGGTCGATCATCACGAAGTCCGCGAGCATCCCCGGCCTGAGCACGCCGACGCTGGACTCCTGGAAGCCCGCGTAAGCCGCTGACCGCGTGTACCCGCGCAGCGCCTCCTCCACCGTGATCTTCTGCTCCGGCACCCAGCCGTTCGGCGTCTTGCCGTCGATCGTTCGCCGCGTCGCGGCCGCGTAGATCCCCTCCAGCGGCGTCGGCGGCGCCACGAACCAGTCGCTCCCAAAGGCCACCGTCGCCCCGGCATCGAGAAGCGAGCGGAACGCGTACGTCCCCTTCGCCCGCTCGGTGCCGATCACCCGGTCGGCCCAGCGGCCATCGTCGATCGCGTGGTACGGCTGCATGCTGGCGATGACGCCGAGCCTGGCGAAGCGCGGGATGTCGGTGGGGGCGATGTGCTGCGCGTGCTCGATCCTGAACCGGCGGTCGCGCGGCCCGTTCTCGCGCGCGACGCGCTCGAAGATGTCGAGCTGCGTGCGGATCGCGCGGTCGCCGATCGCGTGGACGTCCACCTGGAGCCCCGCCGCGTCGGCCGCCTTCGTCCATTCATATAGAGTCTCCGGCGGCGTGACGAAGAAGCCGCTGTCCTTCGGCGCGTCGCTGAACGGCGCGAGCATCGCCGCCGTGTGGGAGCCGAGCGAGCCGTCGACGAATCCCTTGAGACCGCCGATGCGGAGCCAGTCGTCGCCGCGGCCGTTCTTCGCGACCTCGTCGCGCAGCCGCGCCCAGGTCGCGAGCGGCACCTGCTCGACGACGCGGATCCGCAGCCGCCCGTCGCCGCGCGCGCGGCGCATCGCGGCGAGTGAGCTCCAGCCTCCCATGTCGTGCACGCTCGTCACGCCCCGCTCCGCCACGTAGGCGATCGCCGCGTCGAGCGCGCGGTCGTCCTCGGCCGCCGAGCGCGGGGGCTCGACGCGGTTGACGAGCGACATCGCGTTGTCCTTGAGCACGCCCGTCGGGTCACCCGAGGCGTCGCGGACGATCTCGCCGCCGGAGATGTCGCGCGTTTTGCGATCCACGCCCGCCGCCCGCAGCGCGGCGGAGTTGGCGAGGTTCATGTGGCCGTCGAGGCGGTTGATCCAGACCGGATTGTCCGGAGTGACCGAGTCGATCCACGCGCGCGTGGGCAGCTCGCCGCCCCAGTTGGTGTGGTCCCAGTCGCCGTTCCGGATCCACGTGCCCTTCGGCAGCGTCTTCGCGAAGGCGGCGATGCGCTGGATGAACTCGTCCTTCGTCTTCGCGTCGCGGAGCTGCACCGAAGCGAGGGCGTACCCGCCGTCGATGAAGTGGACGTGGCTGTCGATGAAGCCCGGGGTGACCATCGCGCCGCGGGCATCGATCACGCGCGCCGTTGCCGGCAGGCCGGCGCGAACCGCCGCCGTCGTCCCGACGGCCACGATACGGTCGCCGGAGACCGCGATTGCCTCGGCCCATGGCTGGGCCGCGTCACCCGTCCAGACGCGGGCGTTGACGACGGCGATGGTCGCGGGGGTCGAAGTCGTGCTCACGCCGCAGGCCATCGTGACGGCGAGGATGAAGGTGGTCGCGCGCATGATGTGCTCCGCGGGTAAACCGAGCCTCGCCGGCTCGTCAGGTCCGTGCGTAGAGTCCGATGATCGCCGCCAGCAGCACCGACCAGGCGAGGAAGAAGAACCGCGTTTGCTCGCGCAGTCCCTTTTCCATCATCCGTTCCATGCTCGCCTGCATGGTGTCCATGCGTCCGTCCGAGCGCGCGAACCGCTCGTCGATGCGCGCGAACCGCTCATCGATGCGCGCGAACCCGAGCTGCATCTCGCGCCGCAGTTCGGCGAGGTCACCGCGATGAGGATCCATGCTCTGCATCCAGGCCAGGAGGTCGCCAGCAGCCTCGGCGCCGAGGGCCTGCTGGAGCTTTCTCTGAAGATTCGGTGAAACGGCCATGGGCGGGTCCCCTCGCAAAGGCCGACATTCTAACCGTAACGGCTCGGCCGACCGGCATCAAATCGCCGCCAGCGGGACCGATGGGCTGTCACGGAGCCCACCGGGTAACCTCGTAGATCACCAGAATAGGTGCATCGTCGGAATCCGTTTCCAGCGACACGAGCGCGCCATCGGAGAGGAACGCGACCGGCTTCGCCTTGCCGAGGTTGACCGTCCCGATGTAGCCCTTCGCCAGCGAGTATACGTCGCACAGGTTGGAATCGCCCTCGGCCGTCATGCGCGTGGCCCAGACGAACCCCTTTCCATCCAGCACGAAGCGCTCGTACGGCGGCTTGAACTCCGCCATCCCCGCCTGCTCGATGACGGCGGACATCGGCACCGCGCAGCGGCGGTTGCCGACGAACATCGGCGATGAGTCGCCGAGAATCCGGCGCGCCATTTCGGCCGTGAGTCGCTCCGGGGCGCGGTTGCGCGAGATCACGCGCGGTGCCTTGCCCGGCTCGACGACCGTGAACGACCACGTGCTCGCGGTGCTGTACACCGTGACGTTGCCGCGGCCGGCCGCGCGAAGCATCTCGTGGAGCAGGGGCGACGCCTCGCTTCCGATCAGGCCGCACGGCTTCTCGTACACCGGTGTCGGGCGGCGCGGAACCGGAGGCCGTCCGGCGATGCGCTCGACTTTCTCGCCGCGCAGTCGAAGCAGCAGGCTCGAGTCGCGCACGGACGCGTACACCGTGTACGCATCGTCGGTGACGCTGACGATCTCCTGGATGAACCCCAGCTCGCGCGCCGGGATCTCCGGAAGGATCCTTCCGTCAGCGGCGAACCGGACCAGTGCGCGCTTGCCGCCATCCGAGACGGCGATGGAGCCGTCGGGCTCGACGCCGATCGCAAACGGAGCCGCCAGCTCGCCCGGCCCGCGCCCCTTCCGCCCGAAAATTCGAATCTGCGTCCCCTGCGCGTCGTACTCGATCACCCGCGACTCGGCGCGGTCCACGACGAAGAGGTGGCCGGCGTTGTCGGTGGCCACGAATTGGGGAAAGAGCATCGCCGGGGCGAACGAGGCGTCGGCTGCTCCGCCGACCGTGAAGCGCCGGCGCAGCGCGGCGGCGAGGGGCTTGTCGGTCGCGTCCTGAGCCCGGGCGACCGGGCCGGCAAGGACGAGACACGCCAGGAGGAGCGCGCGAAGTGTCATCGGGATGATCTACAGGACACTCGCGGCTGGCGCTACCGGGATTCAAGCGCTGACGAACCGTTTGAGCGGGCTCGCAGCGCTCCGCCTCTTCCCTCGTGCCGCAGCCGAGCGTAACCTCGGCCCGGGCGGCGTGATTACGGTGATGTGACGCCAGCTGAGCCATGCGATCCTCGGCGCATGGGCGCCGGATACACGACATCGAGGGGGGTCGAGGGATGCGCATGGCATCGGACGTCAAGGTGTGGACCGTCGCCGACCTGGCCGACATGCCCGACGACGGCCAGCGGTATGAGGTCATCGACGGCGAGTTGTTCGTGACGCCGTCGCCAGCCCTGCGACATCAGGACGCGATCGGCGAGCTGTTCCTCCTGCTTGCACCCTACGTTGCGAGCCAGGCGATCGGCCACGTGATCGTCGCCCCGTCCGACGTGACGTTCTCTCCGTATCGTGGCGTGCAGCCGGATCTCTTCGTCGTGCCGCTGAGGGACGGAAGGCGGCCGAAGGAGCTGTCCGATATCCGCGAGCTGCTGCTGGCGGTCGAGGTCCTGTCTCCCTCCACCGCCAGGGCCGACCGCGTCAACAAGCGCGCGTTGTACCGCGCCGAGGGGGTGGCCGAGTACTGGGTCGTCGATCTCGATGCGCGGACGTTCGAGCGGTCGACGCCTCGCGACTCGCGCGTCGAGGTGACGCCGAGCTTTCTCGAATGGCATCCCGCCGGTGCCCTGGCGCCGCTGATCATCGACCTGGAGGGGTACTTCGCCCGTGTGCTCGACGGGTGAGGCTGCGTGGGAAATCACAGCCGCCGGGATCCGGCGGCGGCATCCGGCGTGGGACGAGCAGCAGGTAGAGGACTCGCCTTCGTGAGCGGGATGTGGTACGTCGTCGCGCATTGCGAGAAGGCCGCGGCGCTTCGGGTGTTCCGCCTCGACCGCATCAGCGAGGTGATGCGCGATGAGGCGTCGTACGACATGCCGGCCGACTATTCCGTGGATCGCGTGCTCGCGTCCGCGAAGGCGCTGATGCCGGCGGAGGGCAGGGAGACGCTGCGGGTGCGCTACTCGCCGGC
>CAMLHT010000091.1 GCA_946479895.1 uncultured Gemmatimonadota bacterium
CGAGGACGCGCCGGACCGCTACCACGTGGTGGAGACCGTGCCGACGATGACAGGCGCGCGTACGATGACGCTGGCTCCGGCGACACACCGCGTGTACACGGCGTCGGCCAGGTTCGGGTCCGCACCGGCGGCGGCGACGGCGGACAATCCGAGTCGCCGGCCACCGATGGTTCCCGGCTCGTTCACTCTGCTCGTGCTGCAGCGGTGACGCAGCACGCTCACGGAGGAGCCTGCGAAGGCAATGCGCGGTCAGCGCGTCGGCTTCGCGGGCTTCTTCGTCTCCTTCCTTTCCTGGGCCGCTTCCCTGGCCTCGCTCGTGGCGTTTTCGTGCTCTGTGCTCACCACCTTGCCGGTCTTCGCATCCACGTTCACTTCCTCGACCCCCGACTTGCCAGCGACCTTGAGCTCGTACGAGTAGATGAGCTTTCCGCCCTCGTTCTCCAGCTCCACGGCCTCGATGCGGGCGTGCTTCACGCGCGCCGTGGCGGCCTTCGCGGCGTCGGCTTCCGGAACGGTGGCCTGCTTCACCAGTGCGGCGGGCAGGTCGCGCTTGTAGGTGGGCTGCTGCGCCTGCGCGGCTCGGGGGGCAAGCGCGAAGCCGACGGTGAGCGTGGCGGCGGCAAGAACATTCGACGTGCGGTTCATGAGTACATCTCCTGAAGGTGATGAGCGCAATCTCGCCGCCCCTACCTGAACGCAGCGTGACGCGATCATGAGGAACTCATGAAGTGCCCGCAGGTGCGGCGTCGCGGAATGGACGCTGGTCCAATGGGAGGCGCAGGACGAACCGCGTCCCTGCCGGTCCCGACCGTACGAGCTCCAGGCGCCCGCCGTGCGCTTGCGCGATCCACCGCGCGATGGCGAGACCGAGTCCGGCGCCGCTGGTGAGCGTTTCCGCATCGCGGGCGCGGGCCCGGTCGGCGCGCACGAATCGCTCGAACACGTGCGGCTGCACCTCTGGTGGGATGCCAGGACCCGTATCTTCCACCCAGATGCGGTACTCGAGCTCGCCCGCCTCGAGCCCGACCGCCGCGCACGCGCCGGCCGGTGAGTACTTGATGGCGTTGTCGAGGAGGTTGAGGACGACGCGACTGAGCAGGCCCTCGTCGCCCATCTGCGGTGCCTCGGGCATCGGCGTGACCTCGATGCAGACGCCGCGTGCCTCGGCGAGCGACCGGATCTGGCGCGCACAATCGCTCACCAAGTCGTTGAGGTACAGCGCCTCGTGACGCACGGGGAGCTCGCCTGCATCGGCGCGAGCAAGGAGAAAGAGATCGTCGACGAGGCGGCGCATCCGGCGGCCGGCGTCGCGTACGACGCGCAGCGAATCCTCGTACTCCGACGCATCACGATTCGCCTGCGCCAAGGCGAGACTCGCCTCGTGTTGGACCACCGCCACCGGCGTGCGCAGCTCGTGCGACGCGTCGGCCATGAACTGCCGCTGCTCGGCAAACGCGCGCTCGAGCCGCGCGAGGAGCGCGTTGATCACCGTGGCGAGCTGGCCGACCTCGTCGCCGGGGTTGGTGATCGGAAGTCGCTCCGCGAGGTTGGTGGCGCCGATGCGTGCGGCACGGTGGGTCATGGTCACCATCGGCTCGAGGCTTCGCCGAGCGAGTAGTGAGCCACCGATGCCGCCGAGGCAGAGCGCCAGCGGGATCGCCACCAGGGCCGCCCACCGGGCCTCGGACAGCGTCTCTTCCTCCTCGTGGAGCGACGCCGCGGCCGCGACGAAGAACCGTCCCTCCGGCATGTTCACGGGTGCGACGGCAGCCCGGTAACCACCCTCCGGGTCCGCGAGCGTCACGACGCGCGGACCGCGTGGGGGTGTCGAGCGGATGATGCGTCCGAGGCTCACCACATCGAATTCCGGATCGGCACTCTCGCCCGAAGCCCGCCGGGAACGAGGCACCGTCACGGCAACCGGACGCCCGCCTCCGTCGTAGACGACGAAGGCGAACGAGCGAAAACGGAGCTCCCCGAGCACCTCGCGCGCCGCGTCCAGCGTCGTCGCCTGATTGTGTCGTTCGTCAAGCAGCTCCGCCCGAAGGTCGCCGGCGGCGTCGAGGACGCTGGCCGCCGTGCGCTCGCGGCTGGCGCGGACGATGAAGGCGTACGCGCCGACGGCGAACAGCGCGAGCAGGGCGGCAAGCACGGCGGAGTGCCAGAGCGTGAGCCGCCACCGTACGGACGCGAGCATCAGCGCACGGCGTCGGGGAGGTCGGCGAGCATGTACCCCGCCCCGCGCCTCGTGTGCAGCAAGGGGTGCGTGGCGCCGTCGTCGAGCTTGCGACGCAGGCGGGCCACGTAGACTTCGAGCGCATTCGAGGAAGGGTCGTGGTTGTCGTCCCAGAGGTGCGCGGAGATGTCGGCGCGGCTCACCACCTGGCCGGCCCGCCGCGCCAGGTACTCGAGCATTACGTACTCCTTGGCCGTGAGGGCCAGCGCTCGACCGCCTCGCATTGCCGACTGCTGCCGTGTGTCCACGGCGAGATCGCCGACGGTGAGAACCTCGGGGGCGAGCGCGGGCGCGCGGCGATGGAGGGCGCGGAGCCGCGCCACGAGCTCCTCGAACTCGAACGGCTTCGTGAGGTAGTCGTCGGCACCGGCGTCGAGTCCCGCCACCTTGTCGCCGACGCGGTCGCGCGCCGTGAGCATCAGGATCGGCGCCTGGATGTCGCGTGCGCGCAGCGCCTGTGCCACCCGCAGCCCATCGCGCCGCGGAAGCATGACGTCGAGCACGATCGCATCGTAGGGATTCAGCACACCCTGCACGAACGCGCTCTCCCCGTCCGCCGCGACATCCACGACGTGGGCACGCTCGCGCAGCCCCTTGGCGAGGGAGCGGGCGAGAAGGGGATCGTCTTCGGCGACGAGGATGCGCATGAGAGTTGACCTCCGGGCTCGATTCCCGAAATCTACGGCCGCTCCCTTGCGAGGAGCTGACGCGCCCGCCCGATGTCAGGTCGTGGCAAGGTGACTCCACTACCTTCCGCACTGCATGATAGATCCCAACTCCATACGTTTACGTGCCTGTCTGATTGGCGTGGCGTACAGCCTCGGCAGCGCCCGCGTCGTGGCAGCGCAGGATGCCGCGATCCCCATCAGCCGCGCGGCGGCCGTGGAGCAGGCGCTCACGCGGGGCGCGCGCCTTGCCTTGGCTCGAGCCGACACGGCAGCCGCGCGCGCCGCGCTGATCGGCGCGCGCGCGCTGGAGAACCCCACCGTCACCGGCACGTACAGCAAGGCCACGCCACAGTGGCACGTGCTCATGGACCTGCCACTCGCCTATCCGTGGATCAGGGGCGCACGGATCGGCGCGGCGCAGGCGGGACGCCAGGCGGCCGGCTACCGGTTCGCCTTCGAGCGCGCGGCCGCCGCGCTGGACGCGGATACCACGTACACGCGAGCGCTCGCCGCGCGCGAGCACCGGCGCCTGTCGCGGCGCACGGCGCAGGATGCGGACAGTCTGCTGCGCATGGCACGCCAGCGGCTCTCCGCCGGCGACGCCGCGCAGCTGGACGTGGAGCTGGCGTTCGTGAACGCGGGGCAGCAGGCGAGCATCGCCGCCACCGACTCGCTCGACTACCTCTCCACGGTGCTGGACCTCCAGGCAGTGATGGGGATGCAGTACCGCGACGTGGCGATCACGCTCACCGACTCGCTGACGCTGCCGCCGGATTCGGTGCTGATGAGCGACTCGCTGGCGCCCGTGGGTGTGCTGCCACGCGCGATCTCACCCGGCGACACCGCGTACAGGGCTGCCGTTGGCGTTTCTTCCGCCAGCACGCCCGTCGCGGGTGCGGCCCCGCTGCAGGTGGCGGCGGCGGAAGCGGCGGTGCGCGGGGCTGCAATGGCCACCAGTGCCGAGCGGCGGAGCGTGTGGCTCGCGCCGACGCTCACCTTCGGGTTCGAGACGGGTGATCCGTCGGGGGGTGAGCCAGGGATCCTGCCGACGCTAGGGATCGGGCTCCCGCTTCCGCTGTTCAACCGTAATGCCGGCGCACTCGCCACGGCGCGGGCCGAGCAGGCCCGCGCCGTGGCCGAGTTGCAGCTCGCCCGCGCCGAATCGCAGACGGCCATCGCGCGCGGGCGGCGGCAGCTCGCCATCGCGCTGAGCAAGGTACGGCGCGACCGTGTGCTCGTGACGGCGGCCGACCGGGTGGCCGCGATGTCGCTCACCGCCTACCGCGAGGGCGCCTCTACCCTGCCCAACGTGCTCGAGGCGCAGCGCAACGCGCGGGACGTGTTCGCGCAGTACGTTGACGACCTCGCCGACGCGTGGAACGCCTCGGCCACCCTCCGCGTCCTCACCCTCACGCCGTGACCGGACACGCGATGCGAACGCTCGTCCTTCTCAGTGTCCTCGTTCCCTGCCTCGTCACGCTGTCGGCCTGCACGAAGGACGCGGGCGACGAGGCCGGCGGCGACGTCGCCGCCGTGGTACCCGCGCAGACGGTGACGGTAGGGACGCAGCCCTTCACCGAGACGATCGGCGCCATCGGTATCGTCGCGCCCCGCGCCGGCCATGTGGCGTCGCTGAGCGCCCCCGTGCCGGCGCGCATCGCCAGCGTGCTCGTTGCCACGGGGCAGCACGTGCAGGCCGGGCAGCCGCTGGTCGTGCTCGACCAGGCCCCGCTGCAGGCGGCGCTGCACAGCGCGCAGGCCGCGGTGACGGCGGCGCAGCAGGCGTACGACCGCACCTCGCGCCTCGCCAACGAAGGCATTGCGCCGCGCAAGGACGTGGAAAGCGCTTCGGCCGATCTCGCTCGCGCCAGAGCCGACCTCGTCGCGGCGCAACGCAACGCTGCGCTTGCCACGCTCCGCTCGCCCATCGCTGGCGTCGTGACCCGCATGACCGCGTCGCTCGGCGCTACCGCGGACCCGGCGCAGCCGCTCGTGGAAGTGGCCGACCAATCGGCGGTGGACATCCTTCTGGGCACGACGCCAGCCAACGCCGCGCGGATGCGGCCGGGCACCAAGGTGACGATCGCCGCCGGCCAGAGTGCAAGCGGCGAGGCACTCGGCGTCGGCTCGGTCGTCGACGTCGGCGGCACCGTCGACTCTGCGACGCGCAGCGTCACCGTGCGCGTGCAGGCTCCAACCACGCGCCGGCCGCTTCGCATTGGCGAGACGGTCTTCGGGCAGGTGGCCGTCTCGACGCATCCGGCTGCGGTCGTGGTGCCGAACGAGGCCCTCGTGCCGGCGGGGGACGGTTACCAGGTGTTCGTCGTGGACGCGAGCGGAACTGCGCACGCACGGCCCGTGAGCGTGGGCGGACGCACGGACAAGCTCTCGGAGATCACCAAGGGGCTCGCCGCTGGCGAACGCATCGTCACGAACGGCGCGTACGGCGTACAGGACAGCGCGAAGGTGGTGCCGCTGCGTGGGGCACCGTCGGCAGGCTCGGGCACGGAGCAGCCCTAGCATGGCTGCAGTCCCGGAGCCCGGCGTCGAGCGGAGCGGCAAATCGCTGTTCGCGCTTCTGGCGCGGCAGCGGCGGGTGGTCTACCTGCTCGTCACCCTGCTCAGCTTCGGTGGCATCTGGGCGGCGCTGAACCTGCCGTCGGCGATCTACCCGGAGCTCACCTTCTCGCGCATCACCGTCGTGGCGCAGGGGTCCGCGCTCGGTGCGCGCCAGATTCTTTTCGCCGTGACGCGGCCGATCGAGGAAGCGGTGAGCGCGGTGCCCGGCGTGACACGTGTGCAGTCGCGCTCCATCCGCGGCGGAGCCGAGATCAACATCACCTTCAGCGAGAAGACGGACATGCAGTACGCGCTGCAACAGGTGCAGCAGCGCGTGAGCCAGGTGGAAGGGCAGCTTCCACAGGGTCTGGACATCGAGACGGAGCGCCTGACCCCGTCGCTGTTTCCGATTCTCTCGTACAACCTGGAGGGCGGCGAGGCGGCGACGCTGAACGACATCGCCACATACCAGGTGCGCCCCCTGTTCGCCCGCGTACCCGGCGTTGGCCGCGTGGACGTCCAGGCGAGCGCCGTGCGCGAGATCCAGGTGATCGCCGATCCCGCTCGGCTCGCCGCGCAGCAGATGACGTACGAGGACCTCGCGGCGGCGATCCAGAAGGCGTCCACGGTGAGCGCCGTGGGCCGCATGCCGGCGAACTACCGGCAGTATCTGATCGTGACGACCACCGAGGCGCGGACCCCGGACGACATCGCGAACATCGTCGTCGGGCACGGCCTCCGGGTTCGTGACCTGGCGAGCGTGATTCCGGGAACGGAGGACAAGGTCCGCATCGTCGCCGGCGACGGCCGGCCGGCGGCGCTTCTGAACATCACGCGCCAGATCGGCGGCAACACGGTGGCGATCGCCGACAGCATCGCGACGCTCGCCACCTCCATCCAGAAGACCCTTCCGGCAGGGGTGCACCTCAAGGCGGTCTATGATCAGGCGGCGCTCGTCCGTGACGCCGTGAAGTCGGTGCGAGACGCGATGCTCATCGGCGCGGTACTCGCGGTGATCATCCTCCTGCTCTTCCTCCGCCACGCCCGCATCACGGCGATCAGCGCGTCGTCCATCCCGCTGACGATGGCGATCACCGTGTTCATCATGTCCCGCATCGGTCAGACGTTCAACCTGATGACGCTCGGCGCGATGGCGATCGCCATCGGCCTCGTGATCGACGACGCCGTGGTGGTGACGGAGAACATCGTGCGCCACCTCTCCCTCGGCGCGGAACGGCACGTGGCCATCCGTGAGGCGGTGCAGGAGCTGATCTGGCCCGTGACGACCTCCACCATCACGACGGTGGTCGTGTTCCTTCCCCTCGGCCTGCTCACGGGAGTCGAGGGGCAGTTCTTCAAGGCGCTGTCCGTCACGCTCACCATCTCGGTGCTCGTTTCGCTACTGCTCGCGCTGACGATCATCCCGGTGCTCAGCGAGCAGTTCCTGACGACTGAGACGCGAAGCGCCGAGCAGGAGACAGGATTGCTCGCGCACGTGGGCCGGCGGATCGACGCCGTATCCGAGCGGTACGAGCGCTCCCTGGCCTCTGCGCTGCACCACACGCGCCTCATGATCGTCGGCGCTGTGTTGCTTGTCGTCGCCGGCGTGGTCGTGCACCAGTTCGTCGGCTCGGGTTTCCTGCCCGAGATGGACGAGGGTGCGTTCGTACTCGATTACACGAGCCCCGGCGGCACCGCGCTCCCCGAGACGGACCGCATGGTGCACCAGGCCGAGCAGATCCTGATGCAGACGCCGGAGATCACGGGGATCTCCAGGCGCACCGGCGCCGAGCTCGGGCTCTTTGCGACGGAGCAGAACACCGGGGACATCGTGGCGCGCCTCAAGCCGAACAGCCAGCGCGACCGCTCGATCTTCGAGGTGATCGACGAGGTGCGCGTGAAGATCCAGCGGGCCGTGCCACGGCTGCGCATCGAGTTCGTGGAAATCCTTTCCGACGTGATCAACGACCTCGCGGGCGCCGCCCGGCCAGTGGAGATCAAGCTGTTCGGCGCCGACCTCGACCAGATCGAGGCGTACGGAACGAAGCTCGGCGACCAGATTGCCAGGGTGGACGGCATCGAAGACCCGTTCAACGGGGTCGTCGAGCCAAGCGCCGAGATGGCGATGACGGTAAACACCACAGAGGCCAATCGCGTTGGGCTCACACCGGATGAGGTCAGCGCGCAGGTGAGCGGCGCACTGCTCGGCGTGGACGCCGGGGTCGTGCGGCTGTCGGATCGGCAGGTTGGCGTGCGAGTCCGCGCGCCGGACTCAGTGCGGTACGACCCGCTCCAGCTTGACGCGCTACCGGTGCTGTCGCCGCTGACGCGCGCATCTGTCCCCCTCGCCGACCTGGCGAGCTTCCAGTCCGGAGATGCGCGCTCGGCGCTCCTGCGCGAGAATCAGCAGCAGATGATCGACATGACCGCCGACATCAGCGGCCGCTCGCTGGGCGCCGTCATGAACGACGTCAAGGCGGTGATCGCGAAGAACCCGCCGCCGTCCGGCGTTCGGCTCGAGCTGGCCGGCCAGTACGCGAGCCAGCAGCAGGCATTCCACGCCTTGCTGATCGTTCTCGCGCTCGCCGCATTGAGTGTCGTCGCCGTGATGGTGGTGCAGTTCGAATCGTTCGTCGAGCCACTGGTGGTGCTGCTCGCCGCGCCGCTGTCCTTCGTCGGGGCGATGGTGCTGCTGCTCATCACCGGCACGCCGCTCAACGTCTCGAGCTTCATGGGGTTGATCCTGCTGGTCGGGCTCATCGTGAAGAATGGCATCATCCTGCTCGACTTCACGCATCACCGCATGCGCACCGGGGGACTCGCCCTCGAGCCGGCGATCCGCGAGGCTGCCCATATCCGCTTGCGTCCGATTCTCATGACCACCCTGTGTACCCTGTTCGGGCTGTTGCCGCTCGCGCTCGGACTCGGAGCGGGCAGTGAGATGCAGAAACCGCTCGCGCTCGCGGTGATCGGCGGCCTCGCGCTATCCACGCCGATCACGCTGTACCTGGTGCCAACGTTGCTCGTGGCCATTCGCGGGCGGGATTACACGCTCCCGCTCGAGGCGTAGCATGACATCGTCCGGCCCTCGCCATCAACGCCTGGTTCCACCTCCACGCCACGCCAGCAGGACTCGCGGTGTCCAAGGTGATCACGTACGGAGAAACGCTGGGCGTCGTAGCCGTCGTCCTCATCGCCGCCGGCTGGCTCTGGTGGAGCGGCTATCGGTTCCAGTCGGTCGCCTGGCTGGCAACGAACGCCGGCGGCGTGATCGTCGAGGACGTATTGAAGCGTAGCGTGCATCGCACGCGTCCCCAGTACGCAGCGGCGTTCCTGCACGGCCACTCCTGTAGTTTCCCGAGCATGTCGACGATCTGATATACCATGCTCGCCCAAGCCATACTGCCGCGCAATACGGCTTCACGGGAGGACCGGCGTGGGCCGGTCATCGCGTGTCACTTCTTCCCCGACAGCGCCGATCGGGGGAACACTTCATCCTTCCCGCAGCGGACGCGGGATGTCACCGCGTCGAACACCGGTGTCGCTGCACACTCAACAGTGCGGAGGATGAAATCATGACACGCAACATCGGTACAGCCGATCGCTGGCTGCGCGCCGCCGTCGGCATCGCGCTCGTCCTGCTCGTCTTCTTTGGACCGCGCACTCCGTGGGGCTGGCTGGGACTCATCCCTCTCGCTACGAGCCTCGTCGGGTGGTGCCCACTGTACAGCGCACTCGGGATGTCCACCCGTCGTCACGCCGGGCTGCAGGGCTAGGGCGCGCGTTCAGGGCAGGGTAGCCAAAGGAGTACGGCCGCGACGGTGCCGTCGGCGAAGTGCGTGTGATGGTCCCGTGCTGGCCGTCGGTCCATGGCAGCTGCGGAGGCAACAGGCGACGCAGCCGTTCCCACTTCCCGTCAGTCAGGTTCTCACGACTCACCCCTCCCACTACCCCGGGCGGAGGACCTGTTCTATGCTCCACGAACGGGTTCCGGTTGCGTGGCTGCCGGCCCGAATCGGCCAGAACTCCCATCCGGATTCCCCGTGTCCGACAGCGTGACGCCCAGTCCCGCCACTCCCGGTGCGCCGCCCACTGCGTACCCGTATGCGACGCACCTGAACGTGCTCGTTCCAGCCCTCGAGAAGGTCGCCCTCGACCCGCTGGTCGCCGCCGTGACCGACCAGTGGTACAACCAGACGCTGTGCCGCGTGAACGACAGCGTGGTGCGGCTCGGGGTCATGCAGGGCAGCTACCACTGGCACAAGCACGACAATGACGACGAGTTCTTCTTCGTGCTCGAGGGCCGCTTCCTCATCGATCTGGAGCCCGCGGCCGATGGGGAGACGCCGGGGCGCGTGGTCACGCTCGGACCGCGCGAGGGCTTCGTCGTGCCGAAGGGCGTCGTGCACCGCACCCGGGCACCGAAGCGCTCGGTGATCCTCATGATCGAGACCGCGGCCATCGTGCCGACCGGCGACTGACGGACGGCCCCGACCACGCGCATGCTGGCTGCCGGGCGGGATGTGCCGAGCCTCAGTTGAAACGCGGTCCCGAACGCCGCTGTTCAACCCGCTGTCGCGCGGCACGCAGTGGGTCGCGTGACGGAGCGCCGTCAACGGCCGCCGGGGCGGAGCTTTTGCCCACACGACCTAGTCCAGCGTGAACGGCGGGTACTCGTCGGCGAGCAGCAAGAGGTATGCTTCCACCCGTGTGGTCCACCTGAGGACGCCGATGCCGAACTCGTACAGCGCCTTCGGGTACCGGCCGGTGACGAGGATGGCGAACCAGGCGACCAGCGTCGTGACGCCCCAGGCGGCGCCGAGCAGCCACACGATGATGACGTGCGGGATGGCCGTGATGGGGCGGAGGCCCACTGACAGGCGGTCGCGCGGGTTGACGAGCGCAGGCAACTCGACGGCCACAGGATAGTCTGCGTCGCCGAAGGGCGGATACTCGTCGCGGAGCAGTGTCACGTACGCCGATGCGCGCACGTGCCACCTGAGGTAGAACGCCGACAGCGTCGCCAGCCCCTCCGGCGCCCGACCGGCGAATACGATGGCGAACCAGGAGATGAGCGCACACACGGCGGCGACCGCGCCGAGCGCTCCGGCTCCCGCACCCCACGCGTAATCCGTGGCGCCTTCCGGGGTGCGGCTCCATGTGAGGGCAAATGCGATCGGCGCACCCACGATCAACAGGTGCGGAATCGCGAGGATCCATCGGAACCCCACGGTGAGGCGGTTCCGGTCGTCGAGCCGGGGATCGACACGGAGGTGAACCGGGTACGGCGCGGTGGTCTTGAGTGGGATGGCATGCGATCCCATGTGAGCCTCCGGGCGTTGGCGATGCAACCTGCCGGCTCATCATGAGCGCAGTCCGGCGAGTGCGCTGTCGGGGTTTGGTGGACGGCGCTCGCGGGACGGATCAGCCTGACGGAGCCCTTCGCCAGTCGCGGCCCCGGATCGCCGGGATTGCGAGTCCGCGATCCGGCGGCTCGAGATCAGTGATGGATGGCGATCAGCCACGCCGCCACCTGGGGACCACGGGGCGCCCGGCCGCGTCCCGGCGCGGCTGCGGGCGCACCTGCAGGTGCGGGCCCGAACTCCGGCGTGAAGACGTATGCCGTATGCGTCTTGGGATTCAGGGCGATGGTGCGCGCGCCCCTCATAGTCGGAACGGTGGCAACCACGCGGTACGAATCCGGCCCGTCCTCGTGTACCACCGTCACGTTGCCGTCAGCGCCACTCGGGATGTAGAGGAGCCTTTCGGCCGGGTCGAAGGCGATGCCGTCCACCCCACCGCCGTTGGGGATCCGCGCCACTACACGTCCGGTCGCCGCATTCACCACCACCGAAGTGTCACCACACGCCGAGAAGATCCGGTTGGTGGCGCGGTCCATGGCGATGCCGGTCGGGTGATTGCACGGGGCAATGTTCCACGTGTCCGCCACCTTCCATGCGCGATCGTCGATCACGTCGATGGCGTTCCGGTCCTCGAGGTTGATGAACACTCGGCCGCGTCCGTCGCTCACCCCGGCTTCCGGGGCGTCACCGCTCGTGTTGAGTCGCGCGACGACGTCGCCGTTGCGAGCGTCCATGACGACCACGGTTCCGTTCGGGCGGCTGTGATTGATCGTGAGTGCCCTGCCGCTCGCGTCGTCGTACATGAAGCCGTCGAGTCCAGCGGCGCCGGTGTGCACCTGCCGGAGCACGGCGAGCGAGGCAAGGTCGAACATCGTGGACGTCGAGTCGCCGGCGTTCGTGGTGAACCCACGGTTCGTGGCATTCACGACCAGGGCGCCGTGGGTGCGTGGAAGGCCGGTAATGTCCCCCACGACCTTCCCGGTGGCGGCATCCACGACCTGGATGTGCGTGCCGCGCGACACGAATACGCGGTCAGCCGCCGTGTCGACCGTCAGGTAGTCGAAGAATCCCTCCCCGCCAATGTCGTACCGCTGCGAGTGGAACGACTGCGCGTGAACGACGCAGGGGACAGCCGCGGAAGCAGCGGCGGCGAGCAGGGAGCAGAGCATGACGCGCGTCATCGACGTACCTCGGTCGCGAGGGTGGGATGACGAGTAATACCATCGACCGCGCCGGAGCGTTTGGCGCGGATGCTCGCAGGAGCCGCCGCTCAGCGGCGTTGTCGCTCGATCCCCCACATCAGCGTGGCCTCGTCATCCATCCGGTACTCGGCCATGCGCGTGGCAGCGCGAAGGGCCTCGATGTCCGTGAGGTGCGGCGAGAGCTGGCGAATCTTCGGATAGAGCTCGCGAACCAGTGCGTCGAACTGCTCGGCTCTTGGCTGGGCGAGAGGGTACTTGTCATCGGTCACGTCCATCTCCCGGCGTCGGGGGGTGGCACGCTGGTCGTCAGTGATCAGCCTGCTTGGTCCATCAACGAGTATCGGCACCGTACCGCTATGGTGATGTGCGATGCGTCACGCGAGGCCAGTCAGATAGCTCGACAAGGCACGGAACTGGCGCGTACCGCGAGTCGGGGGCGAACGGCGCCCCCGCTGTGACACGGAATCACCTTCAGCTCATCGCCAGCGATGCCGCTACTCCCAATTCTCCTGACGGCGGTCGTGATTGCGGCTCCCGATGCACCGCGGCGATCGCCAGCGCCCCTCGATGGCGATACCTCCGTCGCCGTCACGAGCCTCGACAGCATCGCCAGGCGTACCACCGGCGATTCGGCGCTGACGATCCTCGTGCCGCCGATCGATGCACGACTGCTGCCGGCGCCGTCGGCAGCGGACACCGTCAGGCGTCGCGCGCGCGCGGTGGAGGTCAGCGATGCATACGAGACCCGGCTCCGAATCCACCGCTACGCCTCGTACACCATGATTCCCCTGTTCGCCCTGCAGTCGGTCGCGGGGAACCAGCTCTACCAGGCGGACAGGACCGGCGCCGAGAAGCCGGGATGGGCGAAGGGGACGCACGCCGTGGGCGCGGCGGGCCTCGCGGCGCTGTTCACCGTCAACACGGTGACCGGCGTGTGGAATCTCTGGGAATCGCGCGACAACGAGACGGGGCGCACGAAGCGGTGGATCCACTCGATCCTGCTGCTCGCGTCGGACGCAGGTTTCACGTACTCCGGCATCTCGGCCGGGGACGCGGAGGAATCGCAGGCCACGCGCGACCGGCATCGGAACGTGTCGTATGCCGCCATGGCGAGCGCGCTGGCCGGATATGCGGTGATGCTCGTCGGCGATCACTAGCCGGGCCCGCGACCGATGATCTTCGAGACACCAGCCGCCCTCGCGAGCTTCGTCGCGCCGTGGGCGAAGTACTACAGCGACTCACGCACCGCGGAGACGATCGTCACGTTCCTTCACATCGCGCCGCTGGTCGTGGGAGGTGGGCTGGCGATCGCGCTCGACCGCGCGTCGCTGCGCGTGCCGCACGACCAGCCGGGAGAACGGGCGCGCCACCTCGCCGAGCTGGGATCGGTGCACACCGTGGTCATCGGCGCCCTCGCGCTTTCGTTCCTCAGCGGGCTGCTGATGCTGGCGGCGGATCTCGACACCTTTCTTCCGTCGTGGGTGTTCTGGGTGAAGATGGCCCTCGTCGCCGCACTGCTCGCCAACGGGGCGATGATGCGCGGCCTGGAGCGACGGCTCAGTCGGCCAGGCGCCGAGCGTGAGGATCAATGGCATCGTCTCCGGGGTACTGCAATCACGAGCCTCGTGCTCTGGCTCGCCATCACGCTCGCCGGCGTCATGTTGACCAACGCCGCGTAGCAGCAGCATCCGGGCGTGGTGTCACCCCCGACATGATGTCAGCATGACCAACAGGACGCCCGATCCGTCCGCGACCACGGACGACTGCACCGGATGCCCGCTGCACGACGCCGTACAGGCACCTGCCGCACTCGAGCGGCGCGCCTTCCTTCGCGCGGCGGGCATGGCGATGGCGTCCCTCGGCCTCGTCGGACTCGGCAGCCGTGCCGCCGGCGCGATGCCCATTCGATCCATCAGCGCGCTCGCCACGAGCGGCGACGGCGCGAAGTCCGAGAAGCACTACCCGATCCCCACCGGCGACGGCGTGTCCATCGACCGGGACAACTCGGCCATCATCGCGCGCGCAAACGGAAAGATCTACGCCTTCTCCCTCTCCTGCCCGCACCAGAACACCGCGCTGCGCTGGGACGGCGACGATCA
>CAMLHT010000092.1 GCA_946479895.1 uncultured Gemmatimonadota bacterium
TGTTCTCCATCGCGAGCACCGGCGTGCTGATCAGCTCGTTCCTCTACACGGTGCTCCACAAGTGAGCACGGCGACCCCCGACACCATCGACCTCGCGGACGTCGCGCGCTCGGTGCGCCGAGGGTGGCGCGTCGTGCTCGGCAGCATCGCGGCGTGCCTCGTGATCGCCCTGCTGGTCATCCTCTTCGGTCCTCGCCGGTTCGAGGGAAAGGCGAGCGCCATCGTGCGTTCGGCGGACCCCAGCAGCTCGCTGCTGTCGCGCATCGGTGGTGACGCGATGGGAGGCCTGGCGGCGGGAGCGGGAGCGCTCTTCGGGGGTGGTGGCGCGCAGCTCGAGACGGAGATCCAGATCCTCCAGAGCAAGTCCGTGCTCGGCGAGGTGGTGGACTCGCTGAAGCTGCAGGTGCAGCCGCGTGAGCCATCCGGCCTGCCGGCCACGAAGTTCGTGCGCGACGTGCGGCTGCCGGGATCGTTCGAGCCGGTCGACCTCGACTTCGAGCGTACCGCCGCGGGACAGTACAAGGTGACTGGAGACGGCGTGAACGCGACGGCCACGGCGGGCGGAGCGCTCGCGACGCCGGCAGGCACGATCGCCCTCAGGGATTCGCTGCCCTCCTCGTTCAGCCTCCGGTTGGTGGATCACCAGGATGCCGTGGCAAAGGTGGGCAAGAGCCTGAACGTGAAGAAGGCGGGCGGTGAAGTCCTCCAGGTCAGCTACCGCGCGCCCGACTCGATCACGGCAGCGGCCGTGCCGAACGTGGCGATGTCCACCTACCTGGCGCGCAAGAAGACGTCGGATCGAGGCGTGAACGCGCACCGCGTGGAGTTCCTCTCTGCCCAGCTGGATACCACGGCACTTCAGCTCGCGACGGCCGAGCAGGCATTGCGGCAGTTCCAGGAGCGCAGTGGCCTGCTCGATCCCGAGGTGATGGGAAAGCTCGAGCTCGAGCAGGCGGCCGACCTGCGCAAGAGCCTCGGCGAAGTGGAGGTGGAGCAGGGTGCGCTGGACCAGATGCTGGCGCAGGTCGCCGCGGGTCACATGACCAAGCGGCAATTGGCGGCCTTTCCGGCGTTCCTGAAGAGTGCCGGCATCAATGACCTGCTGAGCCGCATCTCCGAGCTCGAGACCCAGAGGACGAAGCTCCTCGAGACCCGCCTGGAAACCGACCGGGACGTCATGGCGCTCGACAAGAGCATCTCCGACCTCGAGTCGCAGCTCGTGCCGCTCGGCAAGGCCTACTCCGGCGCGCTGCAGCGCCAGCGGACCGAGATCGAGGGACAGCTCGGCACGATGGCGGCGCAGCTCGAGCAGTTCCCGGGTGAGGCGCAGACGAGCGGGCGGCTGGTGCGAGAGGTGAAGCGGCTCGGCCTGACCTACGCGGCGCTGCAGACGCAGCTCGTGGAGGCGCGCCTGAGCGCGATCGCCGAGGGCGGGGACATCCGCGCACTGGATGTGGCGACAGTGCCGAAGCGCGTTGCCTTCCCCAACCCCGTCATCACCACGGCCGCCGGCCTGGGGGCCGGGCTGGTGATCGGCCTGCTCCTCGCTCTCGTCACGGGCTCGCACGGTCGATACCTCGAGGGGCCGTACGCCATCGAGCGCGCGGCCGGCGTGCCAGCACTCCGCTTCGATCCGCGCACGCCGCTGCTGATGTCGGGGCGTTCGGCCATCCGCACGGTGCTGCTGATTCCCGTCGAGCGGGGTGTCGGGACGCTACACGTGGCCGAGCGGCTCGCCGACACGGCGCTCGCGCGGGGGGAGAGCGCCACGATCCTCGACCTGTCCGGGCCGGCGGTCACGGCGCCGGCGGGTGCCAGTGTCGGTGGGCTCATCGCGCGACTCGAGCAGGAGCACTCGCTCGTCGTGGTGCGGCTGCCGGGACTCGAGTCGACGGCGACCGCGGCTGCGCTCAGCGACGCGCGTCCAGTCCTGCTGGTCGCGCCGCCGCGTCGCGTCAGCCGCCGTGAGCTCACCAGCGCGGTCGAGACCCTGCGCCGCCTCGACGTCCCCTGCGCCGGTGTGGTCCTGAGCGATACCGAACGGCACGAGCTGGTTGCCGGGTAAGGAGCGCAGAGTCGTGGGAGAAGCGGCTCTTCGAATCGTCGCTCCCGGTCCACCACCGCCGGTCGGCATTCGGTTCCGGCCGGTGGTCGTCCTTCGCGCGGCGCTCGCCCTGCTGATCGTGGCGCAGCTCGGCCGTATCCCGATGCTCTCCACGGGGAGCACCGAGGCGCCGCTGCTCGTGAACGACATCTGCGTCATGGCGGTGCTTGGCGTCGTCTTCCTCGCCGCGCTGCATGCCCGGTCGTTCCGCGTGGACGCCGTCGGCGGCGTCGCGCTCCTCTTCTGCACCGTCGGCGCCGTGTCCGCCGTGATGGCGGTTCCGCGCTTCGGCCTGACCACGACGCAGCTCGTCGTGAGCCTGGCGTACCTCGCCCGCTGGATGGTGTACTTCGCGCTCTACCTGGCCGTCATCAACGTGGTGCGCAGCGACGACGTGATGTCCGTCTGGCGCACCATGGAGGCCACGATTCTCGCCCTCGCGGCGTTCGGGATCGTCCAGGCCATCTTCCTGCCCCACTTCGCGCAGCTGGTCTATCCGGACTCCGTCGTCTGGCGCGACTGGGACGAACAGGGCCACCGCCTGGTGTCCACCGTGCTCGACCCGAACATTGCCGGCGCGATGCTCGTCATCATCCTGCTCGTCCAGATCGCGCAGCTGGCCAGCGGAGAGCGCATCCCGCTGTGGAAGCCTGTCCTCCTCTTCGCGGCGATCATCGCCACGCTGTCGCGCAGCGCCATCCTCTCGTTGATGGTCGGCGGCGTGTGCATCCTGCTCGTCCTCGGGATGTCCCGGCGCATGATGAAGCTCGTCGCCGTCATCGGCGTGCTCGGCCTCGCGGCCTTGCCGCGCATCCTCTCGTTCGCCGCCCAGTTCAACAAGCTGCGGCTCGATGACAGCTCGGCGCTCGGCCGGATCGTGAACTGGCTGCGTGGGCTGCAGGTCTGGGCGGACAATCCCATCATCGGCATCGGATTCAACACCTACGGCTACGTGTCCGAGCGGTATGGCGGCGTGCGTCTCGGTACCACCACGTATTCGCTCGACGGCGGCCTGCTGTTCATCGCGGTCATGACCGGCATCGTGGGGCTGTCGCTGTACGGCTTCATGCTCTTCCTCGTCGTGCGCCACTGCCGCCGGGTCTGGCGTGACCGGAGCCTTCCCGCCTCCTGGCGCGCACTGGCCACAGGAACCGCGGCCGCTACCGCCGCGATCTGCGTGAACAGCCTCTTCGTCAACAGCCTGCTGACGACCTTCGTCATGGAGCTGCTGTGGGTGCTCTGGGCCATGGTGTTCGTGATCGCCACGACCGCGGTGCGCTCGGAAGAGGTGCGGCCTCGCGCGCGGCTCGTCGCATGCCGACACGCAGCGTAGGCGTGCCAGCCTCCGGAGACGTCGCGTCGCGTGTCACCGTGGATGCCCGGCTCGTGGGCTCCGGCGGCATCGGCACCTACATCGAGGAGCTGCTGCCACGAGTGATCGCGGCTCTCCCATCGGTCCGCTTCACCCTGCTCGGCGACACCGCCGCGCTTCGCTCGCTCGTGCCGGCGTCGCCGCGGATCGAGCTGCGGTCGTTCACCCCGCGCATCTACTCGATCCGGGAGCAGCTCGCCTTTCCGGCCGCCATTCCCTCCGATACCGCGCTGTTCTGGGCGCCACACTACAACATTCCGCTCGCCTGGCGCGGCCCGCTCGCCGTCACCATTCACGACGTCGGTCACCTGACGCTGCCGCAGGGCTCGTTGGTGAAGCGTCTCTACGCGCGCGAGATGTTCTCCGCCGTGCGCCGGCGGGCGACGGTCGTGTTCTGTGTCTCGGACTGGACCGCCGAAGAGGTGGAGCGCCAGATCGGAAAGCCGCGGCGCCTCACGGTGACGAGGAACGGCGTGTCCCCACGCTGGCTGTGCACCGCTGACTCGTTGCCGCTCGAGCGCTCGCCCTACTTCCTCTATGTGGGGAGCATCAAGCCGCACAAGAACCTGGACCGCCTGCTCGACGCGTACGCCGCGGTGGCCGGCGAGCTGCCGCACCGTCTCATCATCGCTGGCCCTTCCGATGGACTGCGGACCGTGGACCGGCGCGTCCTCCACCGCATGGCCAGCGTCGATGGCGTGAGCTACGCAGGCCACCTCTCGAAGATCGGGCTCGAGGAGCTCGTCCGGGGCTGCGATGCCCTCGTGCTGCCCTCCATCCACGAGGGATTCGGGCTTCCGCCACTCGAGGCCCTCGCCGCCGGTCGTCCGGTGGCCGTGTCCAGGATCGCCTCACTGCAGGAAGTCTGCGGGCCGATGGCGGAGTACTTCGATCCCCTCGACGTGACGAGCATCGCGGATGCACTCCTGCGGCTCGCGCATCGCGATCCCGACTCATCCGCTATCGTCGACGGTCGGCGCGCGTGGGCCCGCCAGTTCGACTGGGATGCCGCCGCTCGCGCCACGACCGACGGCCTCAGGCAGGCGCTGGCCGACTGACCGCCGCCAGTACACCCCTTAGAATTCCGTCATGGCTGCACTCCCACGCGTCGAAATACTCCTCCTGAACTGGAACGGCTGGCGGGACACCATCGAGTGTCTCGAGAGCGTGTTCGCGCTCGACTATCCCGATTTCGGGGTGACCGTCTGCGACAACGCCTCCACGAACGGGTCGGTGGAGCGCATCGAGGCCTGGGCGCGCGGCGAGCTGAAGGTCGATCGGACCTTCGCGCGCTCGCTCGGTCAGGATGCGGTCGTGTCGCGCGCACCAATCCGTTTTCGCACCCTGGACCGTGCCGCGGCAGAAGCGGGTGACGATGCCGACGACGCGGACCTGGTGATCGTTCGCACCGGCGGTAATCTGGGCTTCGCCGGCGGCAACAACGTGGGCCTGCGACGCATCCTCGCCCGCGGGGAGGCCCGATACGTCTGGCTCCTCAACAACGACACGGTCGTCGCGCCGGACTCGCTCACCCACCTCGTGCGCCGCGCCGAGCTTGATGACTCGATCGGCGTGGTCGGTGCCACGGTGCTCGAGTTCGACGAGCCCGAGGTCGTCCAGTATCTCGGCGGTGCCAGCTTCGCCCCCTGGCGGGGCCGGATCACCCTGCTCGGCAAGGGGCAGCCGGCGAGCGCGCCTCGACCGGAGCCAGCCGATCTCGATTACGTGAGCGGCGGCTGCATGCTCGTGCGCATGACGGCGGTCGAGCAGGTCGGGTTGCTCGACGAGCGCTTCTTCATGTACAGCGAGGACGCGGACTGGTGCTTCTGCATCCGCGAAGCCGGCTACCGCCTCGCGCTCGCTGCCGATGCCGAGATCTGGCACAAGGGAGGCGCCAGCTCGGTACCGGGCAGCCCGCTGCACGACTACCACAACATGGTGGGCAACCTGCTGGTGATGCGGAAGCATCATCCGTGGCACATGCCGTTCACCGTGCCCTATTCGCTCTACCGCTACCTGGCGCCGCGCATCGTGCGCGGCCAGTGGAAGCGTGCCGCCGCCGTTGCGCGGGCCTTCCTCGACGTGGCGTTCGGCGAGACCGGCGCGCCGCCCTCGCAGGCCCCGTCCGAGGCGCTGCCGCAGCGGGCGCTCGGCGAACCGCGGGTTTCCACCGAGACGCCATGACGGAACGGTCGCTCCATGCGACCGGGGCGACAGGCGTTCGCAGCTCGCCACTGCGCGGGCGATACCTCGCGCGGAATCCGCTCCTGCGCGCCACCATGCTCGCGAGCGACCTCGTCCTCGCTCCCCTGCGCCTGCGACGAGCTCCGGCATCGCCCGCGCCGCGTCGCGTGCTGCTCGCCATCGGTGGTCATCTCGGCGACGCCGTCATCGCGACCGCGGCGATCGGCCTCCTTTCCGATGCGCTGCCGGACGCGGAGATCGGCGTGCTGGTTCCACGGTGGTCCGCCGTCGTGCTCGATGGCGACCCGCGGATCCGCTACCGCCACCAGGTGGACCACTGGTTCCTGGACCGCGGCGCAGGCAATCTCCCGCGACGATGGTGGGCCTATCGAATCTCCCGGCGCCGTGCCCTCGCCGAAATGCGAGACGTCGGCTACGACGCGGCCGTCGACCTCTACGACCACTTCCCGAATGCTGCGCTCCTGTTGTGGCGTGCCGGCATTCCGGTGCGGGTCGGCTTCGACGCGGCCGGCTTCACGCCGCTCTACACGCACGCGGTGCGGTGGCCGGACGACGATCGGCACGTGGCGGAGCGCCAGGCCCTGCTGCTTCGCACGCTCGTCCCGACGATGCGCGCGCGCGACGTCACGGCGAGTCTCCCGCCGGCGCCGGCGGACGTCGCCGCCCGCGTGGACCGGTTGCTCGCCGACGCCGGGGTGACGCGCGGGGAGTTCATCGTGCTTCATCCCGGCGCGGGCGCACCGGTGAAGGAGTGGCCTGCCGGGCACTGGCGCCGCGTGGCCGAGGGTCTCTCGGCAACCGGCGCCACCCTGGTCTTCACGGGGCAGGGGCCGCGCGAGCACGACGTGATTCGTGCCGTGATGGCCGGCCTTCCTCGCTGCGTCGACCTGTGTGATCGTCTCGACTGGGCGTCACTCGTCCAGGTCATTCGCCTGGCGCAGCGGGTGGTCTCCGTGGACACCGTGGCGGCCCACGTGGCGGGCGCCGTGGGCACTCCGGCCGCTACATTGTGGACGAGTCCGAGCGACCCGCACCACTGGGGACCGCTCGGCGCGACGAGCGTGATTCTCGACGCTGCCGCCCCCGATGCGGTGCAGCGGGTGCTCGGCGCGGCACGCTAACCTGACCTCATGGCTTCCGGCTTCGACTCAAGGTTCTCCGTCCGTTCCATTCGTGGAACCGATCGCGGATATACCGCGTTCCATGCGCCGCGGTACGCGCACGTGCTCGAGACGCTCGGCCGTCACGGCGTGCACGCCGGCTCACGGCTGCTCGACATCGGTCGCTCGCGGCTCACGGAGCTGATCCACGAGCGCTTCGGGTGCACCGTGGATTCCCTCGGGTTCGGCCCTGACGCGCCGACCCCGGAGGGCCGGCACTTCAACTACGACCTGAACCGCAGCCAGCATCGCGAGGACTGGCGCACCGACCTGCCGCGGTACGACGCCATCGTGATGGCCGAGGTGATCGAGCATCTCTACACGGCGCCACAGCTCGTGCTCGGCTTCCTTCGCACGCTCGTTGCACCCGGCGGGCTGCTGCTCATCCAGACGCCGAACGCGGCCGACCTGTCCAGGCGCGTGAAGCTCCTGCTCGGCCGGAACCCGTACGACATGATCCGCCTGGACAACACGAACCCGGGACACTTCCGGGAGTACACGCGCGCCGAGCTTCGACGCCTCGCCGAAGGAGCGGGATTCTCCGTGGAGCAGATGCGAACCCATTTCTACTTCGACATGCGATACTCGCGTCATGGAGAGAATGGCGATCATCCGCGGCCCGTGTTCGGGACCCTGAAGAACCTGGTGTACGCCACGCTGCCCCCATCGCTGCGCTGGGGCATCACGGCGGAGCTGCGCGCGGCACGAGAGGCCGGGGTTCATGCCTGAGCGCCCGCACTCCCGGACGATCTTCGTGACGCTCGGCGCAGCAGCGGCGCTCGCCGCGTCGCTGGCCGCCTGCGATCCCTGCAGCGGCGTCCTGAGCTGCGCGCCGGGCCCGTACCTCGCGGTGGACGGCCAGACGGTCGACCTGGCCCAGGGCTTCCCGCTGCCGCACGTTCGCATCGATGTCGTGCGCACCGGCGGCATCGCGCTCGCCGCCGATTCCACCTCGGTCACGTCGGACGAGCAGGGGCTCTGGCACCTCGAGCTCGAGCCGCAGGGGTGGGGCACGCTAGTCGCCGACGTGAAGGTCTCGCCGCCGGGGCTGCCCTCGTACCGGCTGCACGACGTGGCGCTGCAGACGAAGGATCACCGTGGCGATGGCAACCTGAACGAGCGCTGGACCTCGGCGCTCTACTTCGCGGCGTACGGCGAGTTCTACCTGGCCGGCACCGCCGACCAGCGACTCGTCGGCGCCACGGTGGAGTTCCGCCGCCTCGGCGGCATCCCCTGGTCCGGCGCCGGCGTCCACGGCGACGTCTGGACCGCCACCACCGACGAGCTCGGCCACGTGCAGCTCTTCCCCTCCGGCGGGTCGAACGCGGTGGTCGTGACCGAGGGCGCGCCGCTGATCGGGGAGATCACCGTGACCGCGCCCACGGGCGGCGTGATGCACATCAGGAACGTCCATCTCGGGCCCAGCCACGATTACCGCGGTCGGAACAGCTTCCCACCGGTCCTCCGCGTTCCGGTGCCGTCGGTCGGCAGCGACTCGCTGACGCTCGCCAGCCCATGACCAGCTCGCGGCTCCTCGCGCGCAACACGCTGCTGAACACCGGCGCGCAGCTCGTGCCGATGGTTGCCGCGTTCGTCGCGATCCCGATCCTGATCCGGAGCCTGGGAGCGGACCGATTCGGCGTCCTGACGCTCGCCTGGGCGGTGATCGGCTACTTCAGCCTCTTCGACCTCGGGCTGAGCCGGGCGCTCACGCACGCGGTGGCCCTGCGGCTTGGCCGCGAGGAGGATGGCGCCGACCTGCCGGAGGTCGTCTGGACGTCGATGGCAATGATGTTCGTGCTCGGCGTCGTCGGCGGCCTGGTGCTCGCGGCGCTGGCCCGCTGGGTGGTCGGGCACGGGCTCAACGTCCCGCCCGAGCTCGTGGACGAGAGCCGGAAGACGCTCTACCTGCTGGCGCTTTCGATGCCGCTCATCGTCACCACGGCCGGCTTTCGCGGGCTGCTGGAGGCGCACCAGCACTTCGGCGCCTCGGTGGCGCTCCGGGTCCCGCTCGGCGTGTTCTCGTTCGTCGGGCCGCTGCTGGTGCTCCCCTTCTCGCGCGCGCTGCCGCCGATCGTCGCCCTGCTGGTCGTCGGCCGCGCGCTGACCTTCCTGGCGCACCTGATCGTGTGCCTGCGGCGCTACCCGTTCCTGCGCGAGCGCCTGGCGCTGCGCGCCTCCGCCGTGATGCCCCTGCTGCGCATCGGTGGCTGGATGACGACGACCAACGTCATCAGCCCGCTGATGAACTACCTCGATCGATTCTTCGTCGGCGCCATCCTGCCGATGGCCGCGGTGGCGCACTACGTCACGCCGTACGAGCTGGTCTCGAAGCTGTCGCTCTTCCCGCAATCGCTGATGGGCGTGTTCTTCCCGGCGTTCGCCTCGAGCTTCGTCAGCGACCGGGAACGGACCGCCGCGCTGTTCGGGCGCTCGCTGCGCGGGTTGCTGCTCTTCATGTTCCCCCTCGCCCTCGTGCTCGTGCTGTTCGCGCGCGAGGGACTGACGCTGTGGGTGGGTGCGGCATTCGCCGCGGCGAGCGCGCCAGTGCTGCGCTGGCTTGCCGTGGGGATCTTCATCAACGCCATGGCGCACGCACCGTTCAACGTGCTGCAGGGGATCGGGCGCCCCGACCTCACAGGGAAGCTCCACCTCGCCGAGCTGCCATTCTACCTCGCGGCGCTCTACCTGCTCGCGCACGCGTTCGGCATCGTTGGCGTGGCGATCGCCTGGGTGCTGCGCATCAGCGCGGACGCGATTGCCCTCATGGCGCTGACCAGCCGTCGCGTGCCGAGCGTGACTCCCGAGGTACGGACGGTCGGCATGTGGAGCGCGCTCGCGCTGGCACTCTTCGCGGCCGCCGTGGTCATCGAGGGACCGGTCGCGAAGCTGATCTTCCTGGTCGTGGTCCTGGCGGGCTACGTCGTGGCCTCGTGGACTCGCATCGTCCACCCCGTCGAGCGGCGCACGCTCCTCCGCGTGATCGGGGTGCACCAGGGAGAGCCGGTGCCCCCGCTCTGATCGTTCAGCGCGGCGAGAGGACGATGCCGAGCGTCACGTTCTGCACGTCGGTCGCCACCACGGGGCTGCTGAGGTAGTACGAGCTCTGGAAGAGGTAGTTGAGGCGGCGCCCGACCGTGAGCTCGAAGGAGAGGTCGGTGCGCGGAAGCTCCACGCCGCCTCGCACGCCCGAGTAGATCGTGACGTCGTGCTGCGTGTTCAGGACGAATGGCAGCCGGTAGAGGGCGTCGTTCTCGTTTCGCGTGCGCCCCGCGAACGCCCCCACCTGCCATCGGCGCGCCATCCAGTCGGCGGCAAGGAACTGGGACGACGCGCCGGGACCGATCGCCGCGCCGAGCACCTGCCCGCGCTGCGTGAAGCCCTGGACGGCCGCGCGTCCCGTGTAGTAGTCGGGGGGCGGGCGGTTGGGGAGCACCTGCGTCTGCTCCAGGTTGGTCACTTCGCCCTGCAGCCGGAGGAACCCGTTCTCCCGGTGCGGGTTCGCCCACTGCAGCCCGAGCGTGTAGCCCTGCGTGCTCTGGGGCACCTCGAGGTATTCGCGGATGGAGCGCGGCAGCTCCATGCGCGACCATTCCGCATACGTCTCGAAGCCGCTGGCGGGAAAGACCCACCGCATGAAGAGCGAGAACAGCTGGTCGGTGCGCTGGAAGCTCGTCCCGTTCGCCGTCGTATCGCCAACAGCGCGCAACGGCTCGTAGCGAAGAACGACGTCGAGCGCGTGCTGGATGACGCCGAGCGGGGACGACGCGCGCGCCATCACGAGGCGCGACAGGCCGAGGGTGAGCCCGGTGTCGAGTGCCGGCCGGTACGTGACGAGCAATCCGCTCAGCGATCGCACGTCGTTGCCCTTGTCGTAATCGAAGAACGGCGACTCGGTGAGGCCGCCGATGATGGCACGGCCCTCCACGAGGCCGTAGCGCGATCGCAGCGGCCTGGTGGTCCGCACGAACAGGCGCGGCACCCCCGCGGCGTTGTTGCCCAGCAGGAGCGTGTTGCGGATGGCGGGGCCCCACCACTCGTTCGACGTGGAGGCTCCGACGGCCACACGGTCGAACGCGAGCGAGACCGAGCTCTGGCCGGGCCCGATGGCGCGCAGCGGGACGTCGCCGAAGCGCAGCGGCAGGTCGGCGGAGGACTGCCCGATGTGCCAGGGCGAGCTGAACGCCGACCGGCCCGGCTCGCGGCCGCCGAAGATCGGGAAGGGACGGTTCGCGCTGTAGGTGAGCTCCGGCGACAGCGACGCCTCCAGCCGCACCTTCGCGAACGATCGTTCGTACTTCGCCCCGCCGGTGATGCTGACGTTCGCACCGCGGCCGGCCCAGAGCGCGCCGTCGTTGCCCCCCGCCGCGAGGTCGGAGTTCCACGCCATGCGAACCGTGGGATAGAGCGGGCTGAGGCGCGTCGCCGAGTCGAGCGCGACTGTGGAATCGGCGCGCCCTGTGATCTGGCGCACACGGGCGCGGTCGGCGGCCATCGTCCCGATCCCGGCGCCCGACCCCGGCACGACCTGCGCGGACGACGCCGGCGTGCGCAATGCGACGCCCGCGGCGACCAGGACCGCGACGCGCCAGGCGCCGATACTCGGGAGTGACTGGCAGTACGGGAGGGATCTGGCGAAGGACTTGCGCATTGCGGCTGAAACTGTGACGGGTGCACGAACCTGCCAAGTATACCCGGTGCAGCACCGCGTCGTCGCGACGTGCGCTGTGAAGGCCTTCATGCGCGAGCCGCGCCGGAGGTGACGATTCCGCGGTGCGGCGAGTAGCTTCCGTGCCGAAAGTTCGGTGACTCTACCCAGCACTATGACTACGACGCAACGCATCGAGCCAGGGGCGGCCGACTCGCTACAGACAGTCGAATCGGCGCCACTCGGCCAGCGTGAGCTGTCCATCCACATCACGCCTGATGTCGCGCTTCATCAGGCCAAGGCGGGCACTGCGGGCCGCCACCTGACGCGACAGGTCGCCCGCGTACTGCTCATTGCGAGCGGGGACGCGTTCGCCGCGGCCATGGCGGCCATCGTCGTCCGGGAGCTCGTGTTCTGGCTGGGAGCGAGGCTCGGCCTCGTGCAGCTCCCGTACGCGAGCGCCACGGAGTTCGCCGTCGCCATCGTCGTCGCGCTGCTGCTGACGGGCAACTACCAGCGCTCCCTGCCGCCGCACTCCACGCTGCACCTGATGATCGGCAGCGCGCTGGGCGCGGTGGTCGTCTGCTGGGCGCACCTGTGGAGCACCCCTTCGCTCGGCGCGTTCCCGATTGCGGTCCTGCTCACCGTCGTCACCACCGGATTCCTCTTCTTCGTGCGCGGCGCGCTCGAATTCGGCGCGAGCCGGCTGCTCCCCGACGAGCCGCTCCTCACGCCGTCGATCGTCGTGACCTCCGAGGGCGACGTGGATCCGTCCCTGTGCTCGCGCTCGGGGTATCGGGTGGCGTCGGTGGTGAGCGTTGACGGCTGGAACATGGAAGCGCGCACGCAGGAGCTGGCGCGGACGCTCCGCCGTTCGCGCGCGGAGGCGGTGATCGTGATGGGAGACGTCACGGGTGCCGCGTTCGCGCGCATCCTCGAGATCAGCATGCGCGCCGGCTGCGAGGTGCTGTGCACCCCGCCGGGGTACGGCGTGGTCGGCGTCCGGCCGAGCATCGTCCGGCGCGGTGCCCAGCCGCTGATCCGCGTCGGGGCGCCGTCGCTCCAGACTACCCAGTTCGTCGCCAAGCGCGTGGTGGATGTGGTACTCGCGAGCGGTGCGCTGTTCCTGGCGATGCCGGTGGGCGTCCTGATCGCGATCCTCATCCGGCTCGACTCGCCCGGCCCCGTGTTCTTCTCGCAGTCGCGCGTCGGGCTCGGCGGCCAGCGATTCCGCATGATCAAGTTCCGCACGATGCGCGTGGGCGCGGATGACGAGAAGGCACAGTTCGCGCACCTGAATGCATCCGGCGACCGGCGCAACTTCAAGATCGTGGACGATCCCCGCATCTCGCGCGTCGGGCGATTCCTGCGGCGGTGGAGCCTGGACGAGCTGCCGCAGTTCCTGAACGTGCTCGCGGGACAGATGTCGCTCGTCGGGCCGCGCCCCGTGCCGGAGGACGACTTCGTCGACTACGAGGAGCACCACTTCCGCCGGCTCGGCGCGAAGCCCGGCATCACCGGCCTGTGGCAGGTATCGGGACGGAGCGCCGTGTCGGACTTCGAGGAGCGCGTGCGACTCGACACGGAGTACATCGACCGCTGGTCGCTGTGGCTGGACCTGAAGATCCTGACCATGACACTGCCGGCCGTGATGAGCAGGAAGGGGGCGTATTGAGACACGGATCGGGCATCGGCGCCGTCGCGGCGGCGCTCATGCTCGTGTCGACGCCGTCGTCCGCCCAGGTCGCGCGGGACAGCGCGGTCGACTGGCAGGTGAGCGCAGGGAGCGAAGCTGAGAATTATCTCAGGGTGCTGCAGGTGGCCGGACTGGCGCCGCTCACCCAGTGGTCGGTGCGGCCGTTCTCGGCGACGATGCTGAGACAGATCGCTCCGGCCGATACTGGACATCCATGGGCATCGCAATTCAGGTTGCGGCCTGCGACGCGTTCGAGCTTCGCCTTCGTGCAGCCCGAGGCGGTGGCGATCCTGAACACGACCTTCCCGTACGGCTACAACGACGGGCCGATCTGGGCGGGGCGGGGATTGACGCTCGCGCTATCTGGTGGAGTGCACGGGCAGTACGGCCCGCTGAGCTTCACGCTGGCGCCGCAGGCGTTCGTGGCGCAGAACGCGAGCTTTCCGCTGGCGCCGAACGGGCGCACGGGGGCGCAGGCGTTCGGGGATGCCTACTCGGGCGGGATCGACCTGCCACAGCGATTCGGCGATGGCGCGTACGCGCGATTCGATCCGGGGCAGAGTTCGATCCAGTTGTCAGCGGTTCACCTTACCGTGGGCGCATCGACGGCGAACGAGTACTGGGGGCCGGCCCGTGAGGAGCCGTTCCTGCTGGGGAACAATGCGGCGGGGTTCATGCATGCGTTCCTGGGAACCGACG
>CAMLHT010000093.1 GCA_946479895.1 uncultured Gemmatimonadota bacterium
CTTTGCCGCCCGCCTGGCCGGTGACAACGTTGCGCTGACTGATACCGCCATGAGCAGCAGGGCAACGAACCCGTAGACGATCGGATCCCGCGCCGACTGTCGGAACAGCAGCGGCTCGACCCAGCGGGCGCCCGCGAGCGAGAGTACCGATCCCACGGCGATGCCGGCGAGGGCGAAGCCGATTCCCTGCCCGATCACCAGCCGCAGTATGTCCCTCGTCTGCGCCCCGAGCGCGACCCGGACCCCCAGCTCGTGCATTCGCTGGGTGACGTCATAGGCGATCACCCCGTAGAGGCCCATCGCGGCGACCACCAGCGCGAGGACGCCGAACGCCACGAACAGGGTCGCGCCCATCCTCCATGAGCGCTGCGCGCCTTCCACGGCCTCGCGCAACGGCCGCACCGTGACGTACGCGCGGCCCGGCATCACCGCCTGGAGCGCCTTGCGCACTTCCTCACCCTGCAACGCCGGATCGCCCCGCATGCGCAGCAGCAGCGCGCTGCCGTTCGCCGGCCGGTACTGCTCGATCGGCATGTAGTACTGGTACCGTTTCTCGTTCGTCACGTCGCGCTGCACGATATCCTCGGCGATGCCGACGACGGTGGTGCATGGCATCGTGTCCGCACCGACGCGCATGCACTGCCCGATGGCGTCCTTCCCCGGCCACAACACCCTGGCCATCCCCTGGCTCACGACCGCGACGCGCATGGATCCCGGCCGGTCATCGGACGTGAAGCCGCGGCCGCGCAGGATGCGCGTGCTCATCACCCGGAAGTAGTCAGGTGTCGTCGTCTGATACGTGAACTGCCCCAGCCGTCGCACGCTGTCGATGCCGGCGACGAAGAGGCTCGTGGTGCTCGTGCTCCAAAACGGCACCGACGTCGCCCAGGCGGCGAATTCCACCGAGGGAATCGCCTGGGCGCGCGCGACGAGCTGCCGTCGCAGCGACACGACCGCGCTGTCATCCAGCGGCATGCCGCGGAGGTTCCGGCTCACGTACAGTACCCGTTCCGCGTCGTAGCCCATGGACATGGACTTCACCCGGTCGAGGCTTCGCACGAACAGGGCGGCGCCGACGAGCAGCACGACCGACATCGCGCCCTGGGCAACCAACAGCGTGGTCCTCACGCGCGAGCGGGAATGCGTGCTGCCGCGACCTCCGGACTTGAGGGATCCGGTCAGGTCGTCGCGCGTGGTGAGGAGCGCGGGAACGAGACCGGTGAACACGGCGGCGACCGCCGTCGCCGTCAGTGCCAGCCCGAGCGTGCGCCAGTCGGTGAAGACTTCGACCGGCGCGGCGCCCGAGGTGATGAGCATGGAGCGGATCGCCGCCCCACCCCAGAGCGCCACGACCAGCCCGAACGCGCAGCCGAGAAGCGACAGCACGAAGCTCTCCGTCAGCGATTGCATGACGAGTCGCGCGCGGCTCACGCCGAGGGCCAGGCGGACGGCGATTTCGCGTTTGCGACGGAGCGAGCGAGCCAGCAGCAGGTTCGCCACGTTCGCGCAGGCAATCAGCAGCACGATGATGGCGACGCCAGAGACCCAGAGCGCCGTGCGCGCTTCCAGGCTCGGATCAGGCCCTGCCCCCAGCTTCATCGCGCCGACCACCGCCGTCGGGCGGGCGATGGCCGTCGGCGTGAGGTCGGGCTCCTGCGCCAGGTTCGCCTCGTGGCTGCGGATTGCGGCCTGGCTTGCGTCGGCGGTCGCCTGCTCGATCGTCACCCCCGGCTTCCGGCGGACCATGACGGCCATCCAGCCCCACTGATAGCGGCTGAAATACGTCTTGCCGTCCTCGTCGGGACGCGACGCCGCGAACGTCGTGATCGGCATGAACAGCGCGGGCTCGGCGTCGCTCACGCCGGTGAACCCCTCCGGCGCGACGCCGATGATCGTGGACGGGACGTTGCCGACGTGCAGCGTCCTCCCGATCACGTTCGCGCCGCCGAACTCGCGCTTCCAGAACGTGTAGCCCAGCACGACGACGTTCGCGCCACGCGGGGTGGTATCCTCCGCGGCGGTGAAGAAGCGCCCGGCGACTGGCCGGATGTCGAAGAAGTCGAAGTACGACGCGCTCACCTGGCCGACGCGCTCCTCGCGCGCCGCGTCGCCGAGCCCGACGGCCATCGTCTGGTTGGCGAATGCCGCGTACTGGGAGAAGCTTGTCGTCCACTTCTTCAGGTCGACGTACCGCGTGTACTCGTAGGACGTGCGGGTGCGCGTCACGCCCCGCTCGTTCACCTGGAGATAGACGCGGTGCGCGGTCGCCGGATCCTTCAGGTAGGGATACGGCCGGAACATCAGCCGGTCGACGACCCCGAACATCGCCACGTTCGCGCCGACGCCCAGGCCGATCGTGAGGATCACCGCGGACGCGAAGCCCGGCGATTTTCGGAGTCCGCGAAAGGCATAGCGAACATCCTGCGCGATCTGGTCCAGAAGCTGGGTGGTCGACGGCATGCGATCTCCGGGTGGCGTGGGGCCGATACGGTTTTCGTTAGACGCCAGGATCCTGAAAAAGGATCGGTCGCCGGGACACCCGGGTGCGCTCACCGTTGTTCTTTCCCTCTGGCTGAACACCGGTTAGCGCACTGCGCGCACTGCGCGGAGGGCGCAACCTGCGCGCACCGCGCGGTCCGGGCAGCGGAGACGCGTGACTGCGCCATGAGCGCGGTGACGCGAAAAACGCGAACTTCGCGCTCTTCAGCGTTTCCGCTGCTCGCACCGCGCCTTGCGCGCATTCAGCGGTTTTCGCGCACCGCGCGCGGTGCGCTCACCGTTGTTACTCTCGTGCCTCGCGGATAAACCCGGCTACTTCCCCCGCGGCGCCCGATCCGGAGGATCATAATGATCGAACGGAATCAGGCTCTTCGCGAAGGCCGCGATGATCGCCCCCGACCCCGACGCCACCCGGCGCACCGCGACCAGGTTCTGCGAGTACCACCGTCCGCGGTCGCTGTACAGGTCGTCGTAGCGGACGCCGTTGCCGCTCGAGGACGAATGGATGAACCGCCCGTTGCCGGCGTAGATCGCCACATGGCTGATCGGACCGTCATCGGCGAACAGCATGAGGTCTCCCACGGCCATGTCCGACCGCCCGACGCCGAATCCCGAGCCGGCCATCTGGCGTGACGTCCGCGGGAGCTCCACGCCCTCGGCCCGATACACGTACTGCACGAATCCCGAGCAGTCGAACCCGCGCGGCGTATCGCCACCCCAGACGTACGGCACGCCGATGTAGCGCTCGCCCCGCGGGACCACTCGCCGCGCCGCGCCGGACGCGTTGGTGTTGCCGGCCGGCCACACCGTTCCCCCGGGCGAGCCGCTGCGGGTCGGGCCGCGCACCCCCGCGCCGGCGCGGCTCCCGCCACCGAAGCGGAAGTCGAGCGCCACGCGGAACTCGGTGCCCGGCACGAACTCGCTCGCGCTCACCGGCGTGGTGCCCAGCACCGTGCGGTTTCGCATCTCGCCCTGGATCGAAAGCGCGGGTCCGAGCGGGAAGCTGACGCCTCCTCCGTAGCTCCACGTCTTCACCGCGTCCCCGAAGGTCGGCGACGTCGAGACGCTTCGCGCTCCGACGCCAGCGAAGCCATACGGATGGAGCGCGTTCCCGAACAGCCGGCCGAGACCGAAGAAGCCGTCGGGCAGGATCAGGTCGGCGTCACCATTCCATCGGTAGCGGCCCGGCATGCCCGCGGTGCTCGTCTTCGTGTTGAACGACGAGAGCGCGACCCCGAAGCTCCCGCGCGCGGCGATCGACCCGCCGCCAAGCGTGAGCCCGAAGCCGGCGAAGCCGTTCCCGCCGGCGGTGGAGTTGTCGTACGATGTGAAGAGCTGTGCTCCGGAGCTTCCCTGGGCACCGAGAACTTCGGGAAGCGTCAACGGCACGATCAGACTGATGATCGCGATGATACGACCTGGCTGCATTGGTCGGCCTGTGAGTTGTCGCCGGTTGCAAAGGCAGGACCGGGGCCGACGAGACGGCTTGCGTCAACCGACACGCCCGCAGCGAGTTACGCGCGAGCGAGCGCGACCGTGATGCCTCCGGTCTGTCCAACGCGCCGGACATCGGGGCGGACCCCGGAGTGGACAGCCGCCGCGGTCAGCTCCGGATCTCGCTGACCAGCCGCATCGTCGCGCGGTCGGGATCCACCTGCAGCTCCGAGCGCAATCTCGCCGCGAAACGCTCGTAGGCGCGCAACGCCTGCGAGCGCTCGCCGGCCTCGGTGAGGGACCGCATCAGCGCGCGCAGCGCCTCCTCGTGGAGCTCATCGCGGGCCAGGACGCGGCGGAACGCTTCCGCCGCCTTGGCATGACGCTCGTCCTCGGCGTAGCGGCCCCCGAGCTCCATGAGTGCGTCCACGTAGATGCGCTGATAGCGGTCGCGATACTCCAGGTGCCAGTCGCCCGCCGGCTCGCCGTCGAGGAAGTCGCCGCGGTACATGGCGATCGCCTTCTCCAGTCGGGTCGCGCCGGCCAGGCCGTCACGGTCGCGGACGAGGTCGCGCCGCGCCTCCTCGACGTTGCGCTCGAACGCGGTGACGTCCACTTCCTCGATGAGCGCTTCCGGAATGCGATACCGGTCGCCGTCGAGGGCAACCCAGTTCGGGCCGCCCAGCGTCTTCCGCAGCCGGTGGAGCGTGACGTGGAAGTTGTTGCGCATCTGCGCGGCGCTGGCGTCGGGCCAGAACGCGAGCCCGACCTGCTCCTTGGTGCGTCCCTCCGGATGGAGCAGGAGGTAGACGAGCAGCTCGCGCGGCCGCGCGGCGCCCCACGCCGCCGTCTCGATGGCCTCCTCCCCCACGAAGACCTGGAGCTGGCCCAGGGCGAGCACCCGCAGTCCCTTGCGCTTCCCCGCCGCCGGCGCGCAGCCCGTCGCCACCGGCACGCGAAACTCGGACGTGTGAATCACGCTCGAGTCGGTCGCCAGTCGCACCACGTCGTCCATCTCCAGCGTCCTGCCCTCGGCGTACAGCGCGTCGAAGGCGTCACCGAGCTTCTGCCGCGCCAGCGCCGTGCGGGCCGCCCGATCGGCGGCGCTCGACGCCGGGAGGGCGACGGCGCTTCGCTCGCGCAGGGCGTCGCCGGCACCGAGCAGCTTCGCCGCGTCGGCATGGCGCCCGCGGCGCGCCGCGCACGCCGAGAGGCCTTCGACGTCGAGCGCGAGCCCCCAGCCGTCACCGAGCTCGATGTGATACGGAAGCGCCTCGCAGAAATTCGCGAACGCATCGTCCACGTTGCCATCCGCCAGGTCGACGGCCCCGAGAAACGCGTAGCCGTGGCCGAGGACGGTGCGGTGATTCATGTAGCGGCCGACGCGGAGATTGCCGAGGTGCATTTCGCGGGCGGTGCCCCGATCACCGCGGGCGAGCGCCACGGCCCCGCGCCACGAGTACACGAACGAGTGGATCATGCCGGGCGTCCGCACCTTCTCCACCGCGGCGTGCGCCTCCTCGAGCATGCGCCAGGCGTCGTCGAGCTCCCCGCGCATCAGCCGCACCGCGCCGTACTTGGAGAGAACGAAGGTGACGCTCTGCTCGTCGCCGTGCGCGCGCAGGAGCGTGAGCGCCTGCTCGAACGCCGCGGCCGCATCCTCGTAGTCGCCCTGGGCGAGGCCGATGAGGCCGAGCGCCGCGAACCCGTGGCCGCGCAGCGCCGGCGAAACGTTCGCGCGCTCGGCGCGCGCCAGCGCCTCGGTCATGAACCTGCGCCCCTCGCGGAACTGGCCGGCGCCGAAGTGCATCGTCGAGCCGTACCAGTACCAGAAGAAGGCCGACGCCACCTCGAGCGCCCTGGCCGCGCGGCCGTCCTCCCGCACCGTCCATGCGGCGGCAGCGCGGAGGTTGTCGTTGTCGGCGCCAAGGCGGAGCAGCAGTCCCGGGTCGTACTCACCACCAAGGAGCTTCGGCCCCGTAGCCTCGAGGACGTCGAGGAAATAGCGCGCGCGCCGCTCCTCCATCAGCTCCAGCTCCCCCGCGTCGCGCAGGCGGTCCATCCCGTACTGGCGAACCGTCTCCAGCATCCGGTAGCGCGCCACGCCGTCGCCGGGCAGCATGGACACCATCGACTTCTCGACGAGCGCCATCACGCCGTCGAGGATGTCCTCCGGATCGAGCGAGTCGCCCGCGCACACGGCCTCGGCGGCCTCCAGCGAGAAGCTGCCGGCGAACACGGCGAGGCGGCTGAGCAGCACCTGCTCGCGCGCGCCGAGGAGGCCGAAGCTCCATTCCATCGTCGCGCGCAGCGTGCGGTGGCGCGGCACCGCCGTCCGGCTGCCGCTGGTGAGCAGGCGAAACGCGTCGTCGAGCCGGCCGGCGATCTGCGCCGGCGAGAGAACGCGGACCCGAGCCGCGGCCAGCTCGATCGCCAGCGGCATCCCGTCGAGACGCGCGCAGATCTCGTTCACGGCGACGGCGTTCGCCGCGGAGAGCGTGAACGTGGGAAGCGTCGCCTGGGCGCGATCGACGAAGAGCTGCACCGCCTCGGAGCTGGCCAGCGGCGGGACGAGCCAGGAAATCTCGCTCGTGACGCTGAGCGCCTCGCGACTCGTCGCGAGGATGGTCAGGCGCGGGCAGGCGCGCAGCAGCTCGTCGACGATCGACGCGCAGGCGTCGACGAGGTGCTCGCAGTTGTCGAGGACGAGCAGCGTCTTCAGCTCGCAGATCGCGCCGACGACGAGCTCCCGCGGCGTGGCACCGGCCTTCTCGGCAAGCTGGAGCGACGCCGCGATCTCCTGGGCGATCAGGTCGGGATCGACGATCGCCGCGAGGTCGGCCCAGCCGACCCTCTCGAACGCCGGGGCGAGGCGCGCCGCGGTCTCGCGGGCAAGGCGCGTCTTCCCGCTGCCGCCGGCTCCGGTCAGGGTGAGCAGTCGCGCCGTGGCCAGCAGCTGCGCCAGGTCATCGAGCTCGTGTCCACGCCCGACGAAGGGAGTGAGATGTACCGGAAGCGCGGCCGACTGCATCTGCCTGAGGTGGGGGCGAGGCGGAGATGTTACGCTGTCGCCGTGAAAGCCGCAACGAGGGACAGCGCTTCGCCGGCCGGCTGGTCGCGCTTCAGGAGCAGGAGGGGCACCGACGAAAGGGCCGTCCGGGCCTTCTCTACCGCCGCCGCATCCGGTCCGTCCGAGCAGGCAAGGATGATTCGAGCGATCCGGTCAGGCTCGACGAGCGCGCGCTCGATGGCCGGGATGCAGAAGCCCTCGGTCGCGACGAGGATCGCGTTCCACAACCCGAGTCCCTCGAGCAGGAGCGCGAGCCAGTCCTCCACGGGATCGGCCGAGTCGGGCGGGTTCGGGACGATGAGACGTCCCCCGGCGGCGAGGTGCTCGAGCACCTCGGGCCAGAGCGGCGCGCGGGCGTCGGGCGAGTGCAGCAGCAGCACGGCTCTCCCGGCCCCGGAGCGGCGGTAGCGGACCACCTGGTCACGCGTTCGCACCTCCCCCCAGGACTCCGGCGCCGGCGTCGGCGGACCGTCCGGAACGGGCTGTTTCGACATGGGCGGAGGGTAGGCCCGGCCACTTACGGGCCGCTTACAGCCGGCGTCCGGGGCGCGCCGAAGGGGCCTTATGCGACCGCTAAGCAGGGCCGCCGATCCTTGGCTCACGTCACTCGCACACACACTGAGGACATTCACGATGCCAACCACCATCCGACACACACTGAAGATCGCAACCGCCGCCCTGATCCTCGCGACCACCGCCCGCGCGCAGGGCGTGGCCCTGAGCGGAACCGCTCCGCGTCCCGCCGCCGCGGCGACCACGACCACCCGCAGCTACGGCGACGCCGTGAAGGTCGGCGCCGGCCAGGCCCGCACCTACGTCGACCGCGATGCCACCGGCGCCCCGCGCGAGATCGGCGTCGCGCTGAGCGAGGCCGCCCTCGAGGCGCTTCCGACCGCCGGCAGCGGACATCACGACGGCCACATGGTCACGCACGAATTCGTGCTCACGCTCCCCGCCAACAACGGCACGCCGTTCACCTTCCTCGAGATGAACTGGAATCCGCTCGGCCACGAGCCCGACGGCGTCTACCAGGACGTTCCGCACTTCGATTTCCACTTCTATGTGATTCCGAAGGCCGAGCGTGACGCCATCGTGCCGACCGACACGGCGTTCGCGACGAAGGCGAACAACCTGCCGGCGAAGGAGTTCATCCCGCCGTTCACCATGCCCCTTGGCCCGCCGGGCGCTCCGCCGGCCGCGGTCGCGGTGCCGATGATGGGCGTGCACTGGAGCGACCTCCGCTCGCCGGAGCTCCAGAAGCTCCTCGGCAAGCCTGAAGCGTTCAAGCCATTCACCGCGACGTTCCTCCACGGCTCGTGGAATGGCCAGATCCACTTCTGGGAGCCGATGATCACGCGCGCCTACCTGCTGGAGAAGAAGGCGGCCACCGACGCGGCCGTCCGGGACGAGATCATCCCGCTTCCCGTTCCCGCGAAGTATCAGCGCGAGGGCTACTACCCGACGTCGTACCGTATCACCTGGGATGCGGCGGCTCGCGAGTACCGTGTGGCGCTCTCGCAGCTGGAGAAGCGCTGAGATGGTCGCTCGCAGTCACGAATCGGAGCCGCTCGTGGCGTACGTCTACGGCGACACCCCGCCGGACTTCAGCGCCCTCGCGGCGATGGGGTTCGATGCGGTCTGCCTCGACAGCAACGCGGGCTGGTTCCGGGAGTCCATGATCTCCGAGGCAGAACGGGAAGGGCTTCTCGCGGTCGCGCACCCGATGTCGTTCGTCGCGCGGGAGCAGGCACCGGTCGCGGCGCGGCGCTGACCGCGGCCGTGATTACGAGGGCGCCGCCAACGTGGTATGTTGGCGGCGCCCTCGTCCTTTCCCGGAGCCACGAATGAGCACTACCCGCCGCGACTTCCTCGCCACCTCCGCCCTCGCCGCCCTCGGAGTCGCCCTCGGGCGGCCGAACTTCTCCCTGGCCTGGCAGCCGGCGCAGGCGCAGCCGGTCTTCACGCCGATCCGCCGCAACGTCGGATTCTTCACCATGCGCGGGGGAACCATCGGCTACCTCGTGAACTCCGGCGGCGTTGCGGTGGTCGACAGCCAGTTTCCGGCGGAGGCGACGGCGTGCCTCAATGGCCTCAACGAGATGTCCGGGAAGCGGCCGGTGGACTTCCTGATCAACACGCACCACCACGGCGACCACACGGGCGGCAACATCTCGTTCAGGGGCGTGGCGAAGAAGGTCGTCGCCCAGCAGAAGGCCGCCGAGGACATGAAGTCACCGCCGGGCCAGGCCGCTCCTGCCGCCGGCGCGACACCGCCCGAGCAGCTCTATCCGGACACGACCTTCGGCGAATCCTGGTCGGCGGACGTCGGCGACGAGAAGGTCAGCGCGCGCTTCTACGGCCGGGCGCACACGAGCGGCGACGCGGTGATCACCTTCGAGCGCGCGAACGTGGCGCACATGGGCGACCTGATGTTCAACGAGCGCCATCCGGTGGTCGATCGCGCCGCGGGCGCATCACTGCGGAACTGGGCTTCGATCCTCGGGCGCGTCCCCGGCGATCATGCCGCGGACACGATCTACATCTTCGGCCACGGCAACACGGGCAAGCCGGTGACGGGCACGCAGAAGGATCTCGCGCTCTTTCATGATTACATCGTCGCCCTTCTCGCCTTCGTCGAGACGCAGGTGAAGGCGGGCAAGTCGCGCGAGGAAGTCCTGGCGATGCGCGATCCGCTCAAGGGGTTCGAGGGCTTCGGGCGGTTCGGCAACCCCGGCCCGCGCGATCCGCTCACCTGCGCCTACGAAGAGGTGGCGGGATAGGGGGACCATCCTGGCCGCAACTGCGACGCAGACGACGCAGTTGCGGGCAGGATCACTGCCGCGGCGGCAAGCGGCCGATTCCGTCCCCCATTCGGAAGAAGCCGGGCAACGACACCGGGACCTTTCCCGTGATCTGCTGCTCGCCCAGGATGGCGCGGGCCGCGGCGCGCTCGAGCTCATCGCCGACGCCGTAGGTGACGAGGTAGCTCGACACGCCGGGGAACTGGCGGATCACGTACGGGTTGCCGAAGGCCACGACGACGGTCGGGCGCCGCCGGGCGACCGAATCGATCCAGTCGGCGACGTGCTTCGGGATCGCGAACCGCCCTTCGCCCTCCACGCGCCGCACGTAGGTCGCGATCACGACGACGGAGGAGCTGTCGGCGACGCGGCCGAGTGAATCGAGCATGTCGCGCGTGGCGGCGGGGCTGATCTTGGCGAGCGCGGTCGCTCCCTTCGCGCCCCGCGACCGCCCGGCGCGAATCGCGGTGCCGAAGATCCGGCCGGCCCGCACTTCCGTCTCCGGCATGTACTGCACGACGAGCGCGCGGCCCGATACCGTCGAAGGGACGAGGCTGGCGCTGTCCTTCAGCAGCGTGATCGCCCGGGTGGCGACGCCGGCCGAGATCGCGCGGTGCTCCGGCGATCCGACGACCTCACGGAGCCGCTCCAGCGACACCTGGCCGGACTCCGTGATGTGCATGCGCGCCTTCAGCTCGAGCACGTGCCGCGCGGCGCTGTCGATCCGCGACCGCGTGATCTCGCCCCGCTCCACCGCGCGCACCACGGCGTCGATCGCCAGCGTCGGGTCGGACGGCTTGAGGAGGATGTCGGCGCCGGCCTGCACCGCGAGGACGCTGCTCTGCTCCGTGCTGTAGCCCTTGCCCACACCCTCCATCGTCATCGCGTCGGTGATCGTCACGCCCTGGAAGTGCAGCGTATCCCGCAGCAGCCCGGTGATGATGCGCGGCGAGAGCGTGGCCGGAACACCCGCGCTGTCGATCGCCGGCAGCGACACGTGCGCCGTCATCACCATCGCCGCGCCGGCGGCGATCGCCGCCCTGAACGGGACGAGCTCGAGGCTCGTCAGCCGCGCCATGTTCGCGTTCACCACCGGCAGGCCGACGTGCGAATCCACGTCGGTGTCGCCGTGACCGGGGAAGTGCTTCGCCGTGGCGAGCTCACCGCCGGCCATCGTGCCCTGGACGAACAGCGCCGACAACCGCGCGACGCGCTCGGGATCCTCGCCGAAGGAGCGGACGTTGATGACCGGGTTGGACGGGTTGTTGTTCACGTCCACCACCGGCGCGAAGTTCACGTGAATGCCGGACGCGCGTCCCTCGGTGGCGATCACCCGCGCCACGTCGTACGCATCCGGGTCGCGACCCGTGGCGGCGAGGGCCATCGCCGGCGGGAACGCGGTGGCGCCGCCCGTCTCGAGCAGGTAGTGCGTGAACACGCCGCTCTCGAGGCGTCCGAGCCCAGGCTCGAGGTCGGCGCTGACGAGGAGCGGGATCCGCGAGCGGCGCTGGAGATCGTTCAGCTTCGCCGCCACCTCGATCGGCGTCCCCAGGGACATCGTGACGCCACCGACCTTGTCCTGCTCAACCCAGCGCACGAGCTGCGCATCGGTGGTGTCGCGCGCGTTGGTGTAGTCGCCCTGCGTCCAGACGGTGACCATCTGGCCGACCCGCTCGCGCAGCGACAGCGAAGCCAGCGTCTGGTCCACCCAGCGCCGCTGCGCGCTGGTGAGCGGCGCCGTGGCCGACACCGGAGCGGCCGGGGCGGCCGGGCCCGCCGAGGGCGAGGTGCGCGCCGCCGGCGTGCAGGCGATGCCCACCATCGCCGCGGCGGTTGCCGCGATGCGGCGGGGCTGGATCAGGACTGCGAACGAACGCGAAACACGACTCATGGCACCGACCCGGTGATCGCTTGATAGATGAGTGTCGAGAACCTGGCGGCCACGTCGCTGCGATTCGGGATCTGGTTGATCATGAACACACCGACGAGCCGCTCCTTCGGATCAACAAAGTAGGTACTTCCATAGGCCCCTGCCCAGCGGAACGTGCCGACCGAGCTCATGCCCATCGCGCCGTACCGGTCGACGGTTTCGAACCCGTACCCGAAGCCGAGTCCCGTCGTCCCGTGCAAGGTCCCGACCTGGTTGGTGGCCATCAGCGCGACCGCGTGCGGCGAGAGAACGCGGACGCCGTCGAGCGCGCCGCCACGACGCATGGCCTCGAGGAATCGCGCGTAGTCGCGCGCAGTCGAGACGAGCCCGGCGCCACCGGCGAAATTGCGCCGTGGTCCGTCCACGTAGTGCCCCTGACCCTGCGGTCCTTCCGGCGCCCGCACGGCATGATTCAATGAATCGCTCGCGTACACCGTGACGAGTCGTTCGCGCTGCGCCGGCGGGACGAAGAACCAGGTGTCCTTCATCCCCAGCGGCCCCGTCACGCGCGCCCGGATCGCGGCGTCGAGCGGCATTCCTGTGACACGCTCGATCACGCACCCGAGGACGTCCGTGTTGTACCCGTAGACCCAGGCCTCGCCGGGCTGGGCTACGAACGGCAGCGTCCCGAGCCGCTCCATCGTTTCGCAGACGCCCTCGTCCTTGTCGGCGAGATAGAAGCCATCCGATCGGGCCGCCGGCCCGAGCCCCTTCGCCCGATACGACTCGGCCACGCTGGGATCGGTGCCGTAGGAGATGCCCGCGGTGTGGGTCAGCAGGTGCGAGAGAAGGATCGGCCGGCGCGCGGGCACGATCGCCACTCCGGTGTCGGTCCGCGTCGCCACCGTCGTCCGGGCGAAGCTCGGGATGTACTGGCTGACACGGTCGGTGACCGCGACGCGCCCCTCCTCGACGAGGGAGAGCAGCGCCGCGCTCGTGATCGCCTTGGACTGCGACGCGATGCGGAACAGGGCGTCGGTCCGCATCGGCTTCCGCGCCTCGCGATCGGACCAGCCGTAGGCACGCTCGTGAATGACTCGGCCATCGCGCAGGACGAGGACGACCGCGCCGGCGATCCGGCTCGAGTCCACCGCCCGTTGCATGAACGTGTCGATCCGCGCGAGGCGCCCGACGTCCACATCCGGCATCGCCGGCCGCTGGCCGGCGGCGGCCGAAGCAGCTCCAGCCAGGAGCGTGAGTCCCAGGAACCTCGCGCGCATTCGACACCTCCACAGGGAAACCGGCGCCAGTCGTCGCTGTCGGCGATTCCCGGACGCCGCTCGTGGAACCGTCCCGACAGACCCCACCCTACCCGCGCGGCAAACTTCCGCCATCAGGTCGTGATTCGCTATCCCACACTCCCACTATCCCACTCTCTCTACCATGCGCCCTCGCAGCTGGGCCGAGCCCTGGAAGATCAAGGTCGTCGAGCCGATTCGCATGCTGAGCCGCGGTGAGCGCGAGCGCGCGCTCGCCGACGCCGGATTCAACACGTTCCTCCTCCGGTCGGAGGACGTCTACATCGACCTCCTCACCGACTCCGGCACCAATGCGATGTCCGATCGCCAGTGGGCCGGCATGATGCTCGGCGACGAGGCATATGCCGGCTCGCGCAACTACTACCGCCTCGAGGAGACGGTGCGGAAGTACTACGGGTTCGAGTACCTGATCCCGACGCACCAGGGCCGCGCGGCCGAGCACATTCTCTCGAAGCTGCTCATCAAGCCGGGCGATCACGTGCCGGGCAACATGTACTTCACGACGACCCGCCTGCATCAGGAGCTCGCCGGCGGCACCTTCCACGACGTCATCATCGACGCGGCGCACGATCCGAAGTCCGAGAACCCGTTCAAGGGCGACATCGACCTCGCCCGCCTCTCGCACCTCGTCAGGACCTACGGCGCCGAGCGCATTCCATACGTATGCGTGGCGGCGACGGTCAACCTCGCCGGGGGCCAGCCGATCAGCCTGAAGAACCTTCGGGAGGTACGCGCGTTCACCCGCGAGCACGGCATCAAGGTGATCTTCGACGCGACGCGCGCCGTCGAGAACGCCTGGTTCATCCAGCAGCGCGAGCCGGGCAACCGCGACAAGACCGTCGCCCAGATCCTTCGCGAGATGTGCGA
>CAMLHT010000094.1 GCA_946479895.1 uncultured Gemmatimonadota bacterium
TCGATGCGCCCCCTCTGCGAAACTCTGCGGTCCTCCGCGAATCCTCTGCGGTAAATGCCTTTTCCTGGCCTGACAACACCGACCTCTGCCGCTCCACGACGACACTTTAGGCGTCTCGATGTGTACTACATCACATGCCGAAGCTCCGCGCCCTCGCCCTCACGCTACTGACACTCGTGCCCGCCGTCCGCGCGAGTGCCGGCGAGCTCGGCGGCTCTCCTTCGTCCATGGAGAATCAGCACGAGGCCGCTGTCGAAGCCGACTACAGCTTTCTCCGCCGCCCCGATGACGTCGCTCATCTCGTCGAGCTCGGCCGACTGGTGGAGGTTTCCGGCGGCGTGGACTACATGCTCGCCGGGGTGTCCTTTCCGTTCACGCGGCCTGAAGTGCTTTCGTTCATCGAGCATTTCGCGCGTGAGTACCGCGCGGTGGCGCACGAGAAGCTCGTCGTCACCAGCCTGACGCGCCCGAAGTCCATGCAGCCCGCGAACGCGCACGATCTCTCGGTGCATCCCGCGGGGATGGCCGTCGACCTCCGCGTTCCCGCCGATGCCGAGGTGCGACGCTGGTTCGAGAAGCGTCTCCTGGAGCTCGAGGACGCGCGGGCCATCGACGTGACGCGGGAGAAGCATCCGCCGCACTATCACATCGCCGTCTTCAGCGAGCAGTGGTCGCCGATCGCCGATCGCCAGGATTCGGTGTGGGCGGCAGAGCGCGCTCGCGCCGTCGCCGACTCGGCGGCGCGTGCCGCCATCGAGGCCGCTCGCGCTCCGGTGCCCGGGGATTCCCGCAGCCCCGCGCCGCTCCTGTTCGCCGCGCTGACCGCGCTCGGCTTCAGCGTTCCCGTCGTCCGCCGCGCGCGCCGCCGCTCCGACCGGGAATGACGCGTCGGGGCCGCGGTCCCGCGGAGCCGATCAGGACGTGGTATCCGGCTTCGCCATCGCGGAGTCGGCTCGCCGGCGAGCGGCTTCGAGCGAGTCGGCGGCGCGCTGAGCCTTCGTGACCGCGTCCGCGCCGGGCACGGCCGACTGCCCGAACACGCTGTCCTTCTGGCGCTGGGTCATCGTGTCGCGATCGTTGCCGCCCTGCGGCTTCGAGCACGCGACGAGCGCTACGGCGGCGATGCACAACGGGAGTCGGAGACTCATCTGTTCCTCTCGTGGATGGTACGGAGCTTGATGGCTATCGGACGACCCCTTCCCCGAGGACACCTATGGCTCGCGAACGTGATTCGGAACGAGAAGTCGGCCGCGCCGACCACAATCTGGTAGGCGGGCGCAAGGCCGCCAGTGATCCACAGCGGTCCGGACGTGATCTCGAGCAGGCCGACGATCGCGGCGGCTCCCGCGACGGCGAGCGGCTCACGGCGGGCGAGGCGGGAGACCGGGACCAGCTCGACAACGACGGCGGACGCACGCCTTCCCGGCGATAACCCACGGTCATCCCGATCGCGGCGAGGGACCTGACCTTCAACGAAGGCAGGTCCCTCGTCACGTTCCCTACGTTGCCAATGCCAGCCCACATGAAGACCGATGCCCTGGTCGTCCTCGGCCGGGGCGTGCGGAAGGACGGGTCGCTCGGCCTGATCGCTCGCGCGAGAGTGGAGCGCGCGCTCGAGCTCTATGCGCTGGGCGTGGCGCCGCGCGTGATCTTCAGCGGACACTCGGCGCTGATGGCTGAAGGCGAACCCGCCGTCACCGAGGCGGCGGCGATGGCCGCGTTCGCGAAGGCGCACGGCCTGCCCCCGGCCGCGGTGTTCCTCGAGGATCAGTCGCGCGACACCATCGGCAACGCCTGGTTCACCCGCCGCCGCTGGCTCGAGCCCAACGACTGGCGATCGATCCGGGTCGTGACGACCGACTTCCACATTCCGCGCGCCGCCTGGATCTTCCGCAAGGTGCTCGGCTCCGCGTACGACGTCTCGTTCTCGGCCGCCGCCAGCGATCGGTTTGCCGCGTCCATCGCGCTGCGCGCGCGCGACGAGAGCGACATCGCCGCGTTTCTCGCCGGGTGGCTCGGGCACATCGCCGACGGCGACATCGATGCGGTCACCAGGCTGGTCGAGCGCGACCATCCCGGCTATGCGACGTCCCCGACGATGACGAAGGCGGAGTTGAGGGATCGCGTCGAGGCGATCACGCGGATGCGGCGGGCGGAGGAGAGCCGGCCGGCGCCGGCGATCGTCCACAGCATCGAGGAGCGGCTGGCCGACCTCTAGCCGGGCGAACGCTTCTTGCCTTGGTGAGGCGGCATGTCATCGCTCGCGATTCTGCACGGGTACCTCCTCGAGGGCTCCGGCAGCAACCTCTGGACGCGCTGCGTCGTCGAGGCCCTCTGCCGGAAGGGCCACACGGTCCAGCTCGTATGCCAGGAGCCGCATCCCGAGCGCTACGACTGCATCACCGCGGCCTATCGGTACCGGCTGGACGGAACCGTCGAGACCATGTTCGAGCGCGACCTGGCCCCGGGCTACACCGGCCGGTGCGTCATGCACAAGCCGCAGCTCGGGGACACGCTGCCGGTCTACGTCTGGGACAAGTACGAGGAGTTCGCGAACCCGGTCCCGATGATCGACCTGCCCGACGCGGAGATCGAGGAGTACATCGAGCGCAACGTGCGCGTCGTCCGGCGGGTGGTGGCGGAGCACGACGTGATCGCCATGCACGCGAACCACGCGGTCCTGTCGTCGGTCGTGGCGCAGCGCGTCAGCGCGGAGACGGGGGTTCCCTTCGCCGTCATGCCGCACGGCAGCGCGCTCGAGTACGCGGTGAAGAAGGACGAGCGATTCCTCCGCCTCGCGACCGATGCGTTCAGTGCCGCCGAGCGGATCTTCGTGCATGGCGAGGAGATGCGACGGCGGGTCGAGACGATCCTGCCCGGCATCGTCGACGTCGAGCGGAAGTTCAGCGTGCTCCCGCTGGGCGTGCACACCTGGCAGTTCGAGCCCGTTCCGCGCGAGCGTCGCCGCGAGAAGATCGGGCGGCTGCTGGTGTCACTGTCCGGCAAGTCGCGCGGCCGGCGCCCCGAGCAGCTCGACCAGATGCTCGCGCGGGCGTACGGGGCGAAATCGCCGGAGCAGCTGCACGCCGCGTTTACCAGCATCCAGTACGACACGAAGGCGCCGGACGCCGACGTCGAGGAGAAGCTCTCGCAGGTGGACTGGGAGCACGACGCCGTGCTGCTCTACGTCGGGCGCCTCATCTCGGCGAAGGGCGTGCAATCCGGACTCGCGGCCCTGCCGGAGATCATGGCGGCCGACTCGGGCATCCGGCTGCTGCTCGTCGGCCACGGCCCGCTGCGGGAGCCGATGGAGCTGTTCGTTCACGCGCTCGAGCACGGCGACCGCCACCTCGTCGAGCAGGTCGTGGCCCATGGCCGGTTCCTGGAAGGCGATCCGGAGGGAGCGAGCGCGTCGCGCGAGCTGGGAAAGGTTCGCGCGTACTTCGACGACCTCGAGGCGGCCGGAAAGCTCGACGAGTACTTCGCGCTCGCGCGGCGACACGTGCGGCGCGACCGGGTGATCTTCACCGGCTACCTGACGCACCACGAGCTTCAGCACCTCTTCCCCTGCTGCGACGTCGGCATCTTCCCGTCGGTCGTCAAGGAAGCGGGCCCGCTCGTCTTCCTCGAGGCGCTGGCGTCCGGCTGCTTCCCGCTCGGCACCTACTTCGCCGGCATGAAGGCGAGCATCGACGGCATCGCCGACATGCTGCCCGCCGAAGTCGTCGAGGCGATGAAGCTCGATCCGTTCAACACCACGGCGGACATCGTGAAGAACGTCCAGCGCGCCATGCACTTCGGCGTGCGGTACAAGGACGTCCTCTCGCGTACGGCGCAGGCCCGGTTCGACTGGGTGAGTGTGGGGGAGAAGCTCGCGAGGGAGTTGAACGGGCTAGAGTCACGGGATCTTGCGGGGGTGGCCGGCAGTAAGGCGAGAGGATAGGGAACAGCATTTACCGCAGAGGATCGCAAAGGAGCGCAGAGTCTCGCAGAGGGGGCGCATCCACCATTTTCGGCTGGATGCGCCCCCTCTGCGCGACTCTGCGCTCCTCCGCGATCCTCTGCGGTAAATGCTGTTCCCTGCGACCTAGCCAACCGGAGCCCGCCCCCGCACGACGATCGGCCCCATCCCGGCCGCCCTCAGCCGCGAATTCAGGGCACTCAGGTCTCTCGCCAGCAGCTGATCGAGCGTCGTGAGATGCGACCGCAGCTCGCGATTGAGGATGCCCTGCACTTCCACCGCCTGGCTCGTCGGCTGATGATCGCTGGCCGAGATGCCGCCGGCGAGGTAGTTCAGCTTCGACAGGAGCTTCGACCCGAACCGGACGCCGTCCTGGCCCTGACCCGTCAGGCGCAGGTCCACCAGGTTCATCTCGAGGTCCATCATCTGCTGGCTAAGCGCCGCCGCCGCGGTCCTGATCGAGGCGTCGGTCGCGACACGGCTCACCGAATCGAGCTGCACGCGCGCTGACTCGATCTGTCCCACGGCCATCGCGCCTTCATCCATGTCGTTGCGGATGGCCATCAGCGCGCGCGTCTGGGCCAGGATCTCCGTTTCGGTGCCGCTCGAGTTGGGATCCTTCCGGACGACCACCGGCTGCGTCTGCGTCTGGCCGTTCACCGTGAGACGCACGGTGTACGTCCCCGGCGGCGCGAGGATGCTCAGTGTGCCGGTGCCCGGCGCGACGCGGCCGTTCGGGCCCGCGACGATGTGCGGCGCGTAGATCGGCGACGTCCGCAGCCGCGTCTCCAGGCTCGGCGAGTACCGCAGGTCCCAGTAGATGCGATTGATGCCGGACGCGTTGGGCCCGGTGAGCTCGCGGATGACGTTGTTGCGCGCGTCGAGCACCTGGATCTTCGGGGCCGCTGCCGCCGGCGACGCGAGATGGTAGGTGATCGCCGCGCCGTACTGCGGGTTCGTTCCCGTGGTCGGGTCGTCGTAGGTCGTGGACGGCGCGGTGATCGGGCGGAACCTGTAGGCCGGGTGCAGCGTGAAGAGGTGCGCATCCTTGGCGGCGATGGCCGGCGTCAGCTCGCGCAGCGCGCCGATGTCGTCCATGATCCAGAAGCCGCGGCCGTACGTCGAGATGACGAGGTCGTCGAAGTGGTCCTGCACGACGATGCCCGAGACCGGCGCGGCCGGCAGGTTGTTGTTCAGCGGCTGCCAGGTGTCTCCGTCGTCGAAGGTCACGTAGATCGCGTTCTCCGTCCCGGCATAGAGCATCCCGCGGCGACGCGGATCCTCGTAGATCACCTTGGCGTAGCTCAGCATGCTCGCCGGGATGCCGTTCACGATCTTCTTCCAGGTCTTGCCGCCGTCCTTCGTGCGGTAGATGTAGGGGTCGCGGTTATTGACCTGATGGAAGTCCACCGTGAGGTACACCGTGTTCACGTCCCACTTCGACGCGACGAGGCTGCGCACCGAACCCCACGGCGGAAGGTCAGGGAGGTTCTTCGTGACGTTCGTCCAGGTCTTCCCGCCGTCGGCGGTGACCTGCACCAGGCCGTCGTTCGTTCCCACCCAGATCAAGCCCTTCTGGATCGGCGACTCGGCGATCCCGTAGACCACGCCCGCGTACTCCACGCCGATGTTGTCCGGCGTGAGGCCGCCCGAGCTCTTCTGGCGTGACTTGTCGTTGAGGGTGAGGTCGGGGGAGATGACTTCCCACGACTGGCCGCCGTTCGTCGTGCGATGCACGTGTTGCGACCCGGTGTAGAGCGTGTTGTGGTCGTGCGGCGAGATGAGCAGCGGCGCGTCCCAGACGAACCGGTACTTGAGGCTCTCCGCGGGACCGTTCAGCTGCTGCGGCCAGACCTCGACGTTCCGGAACTGACGCCGGTCCTCCTCGAACCGCACGACGATGCCTCCGACCATGCCCGAGCCCGAGGCCGTCGACCAGACGAGCTTCGAGTTGGTGGGATCGGGCGTGGCCCAGCCGCTCTCGCCGCCGCCCACCGAGTGCCACATGCCGCGCGAGATGCCCGCGCTGCGACCGCCCATGACGCGCGAATTCGACGGGCCGCGATAGGAGGGCTCGTCCTGCTTGTTGCCGAGGACGTTGTAGGGAATCTCGTTGTCGACGGTGACGTGATAGATCTGCGCGTTCAGCAGCCGCTGGCGATACCACGTGCGGCCGCGGTTCTGGGTGATGGAGAGCCCCTGGTCGTGCGCGACGATCTGCCGGTTGGCGTTCGTCGGATCGATCCAGATGTCGTGGTGGTCACCGCCGGGCGCCGCGCCGCCGCCGAGCGTCTGGAGGGTCACGCCTCCATCCGTCGTGCGCGCATACGACGCGGTGAGGAAGTACGCCTCGTCCGGATTGTCCGGCGTCACCGCCATGCGCGAGTAGTAGTGTGCGCGGCCCATGGCGTTGCGGTCGCGGGAGATCAGCGCCCAGGTGTCGCCGCCGTTCTCCGTGCGCCAGAGCTGGCCGACGTCCGTCTCGTTCCCTTCCCACGGGATGCCGTCACCGGTTTCGATGAGCGCGTAGACGCGATTCGGCGTCGAGGGCGCGATCGCCAGCGACACCTTCCCGACCGGCTTGGTGGGCAGGCCGTTGCCGCGGAGGCGCGTCCAGGTCACTCCGCCGTCCGTCGACTTGAACAGGCCGCTGCCCGGCCCGCCGCTCGTCCGGCCCCAGGTGTGAATCTCGATCTGCCACATCCCCGCGTAGAGGATCCGCGGGTCGGCCGGGTTCATCGCGAGGTCCGAGCAGCCGGTGTTCTCGTCGACGAAGAGCACTTTCGTCCAGGTCGTGCCACCGTCCGTGGTCCGGAAGACGCCGCGCTCCGGCTGCGGGCCGTAGGCGGTGCCGAGGGCGCAGAGCATCACGACGTTCGGGTCGGTCGGATGAATCACGACGCGTCCGATGCGGCCGGTCTTCTCGAGCCCCATCGACCGCCACGTGCGGCCGGCATCGGTCGACTTGTACGCGCCCTGCCCGATCGAGATGTGCGAGCGGATGTGCGCTTCGCCGGTGCCGGCCCAGACGATGTTGGGATCGGACTTCGCGACCGCCAGCGACCCGATCGACTGCACCGGCTGCGCGTCGAAGATCGGCGCCCAGTTCGTGCCGCCGTCCGTCGTCTTCCAGATGCCGCCCGAGGCCGACCCCACATAGTAGGTGAGGTGATCGCCCGGAACGCCGGCCGCCGTCGAGAATCGGTTGCCTTCGGGGCCGATCGTGCGCCAGGTGAGGCCGCGCCAGAGGTCCGGGGAGAGTGATTGCGAAGACGCCGCCGTGGAGACGAGCAGGAGGATGGCGGCAAGGCGGAGGACGAGTGCTCGCATGTGTCTCGGGGGTGGAAGACGCCGCGAACGTATCGCTTCCCGGCCCATGGTGTCAAAAAGAGGCTAGTCCGCCCGCGGGAGATCGGTCCTCGACGGAGGGCACTCTCGAGGGAAAGTCCGCCCCACTTATCGCACGGAAGAAACGACAGGAAACGGAAGCGACGGCACCCTGTGGTACCGACCAGAGAGCCCGTTTCCGGTTGTTCCCGTTTGTTTCCGTGTAAGGAAGGTGCGGACCATCCCGGAGAGACCGGAGCCACACGCGAAGAAGACTTTCCTTGTACGACGGGTTATTCCACGACGACCGTGGGCGCGCCCTCGTCCTCGCCGCCGCCCGGCGTGGCGGCCTTCTCGCCCGTCTTCCCCTCGTCGGCCTTCTTCTCCTCGTGAACGGCCGGCAGCGCTTCGGGCATGATCCAGCCCTGTTCCGCCGCATGTCGCGCCGCCGCCGCGCTGTCGTCCGCGAGCACCATCGTCGACCCGTCCTTCAGCACCTCTTCGGCGAGCGCCTGCACGGCCGCCGACCGCTCCGGATTCGGGTCGACGTTCCGGATGTAGATCGCCATCACCCGGCCGGGATACGCCTTCACGATCTCGCGATAGATCTCCGGATCCTTCTGGCTCGTGTCCCCGATGAGGATGAACGGCAGCGACGGATTCGCGTCCATGATCTCGCGGATCAGCGGCTCCTTGTGCGTCCTCAATCGACTCGACGTGAGCGCGTCGGCACTCACGTCCCAGTCCCGGAGACAGATCGGCCCGTCGGGAATCCCCTGAAGATCCAGGAATTCGGAAATCAGGTCGTGGATGTTCCACGGACTGCTCGACACGTAGTAGATCGGGTTGCGGCGCTTCCCGTCCACGCCACGCTCCAGCGCGCGGTAGAGCTCCATCACCCCGGGAAAGGGCAGTCGCGTGCGCGCGTTGCCGAGCATGATCGTGCGGACGGCGAGGAGGAAGTTGCTGACGCGCGACTGGATCACCGTGTCGTCGATGTCGCTGATGACGCCGAACGCCGCTTCGGGTGTCGCCAGGCGGACCTTCGCCTTCGCGACGATCTCGCGACCGTCATCCTTCGGCGCGATCAGCCGCAGCCCGGCCTCGACCCACGGCTCGCTCGCCGCGATGGGTGTCGCGAGTGTCACCCATCCCCGGAAGAATCCTTCGGCGTCGGCCTCGAGCTCGGCCCGCGTGCCGGCGATGGAGACTTCCACGCGCGCCCGTGGAATCGGGTGCGCGCGAATCCGCTTGTACGTGTTGAGGAGGTTCCGGACGGTGCCGTCCGTCTCCGCCGAGCGGCCAATGTTCTGGCACCGCAGCACCCGCCCCTGCACCAGGATCCGGCTCGCGTTACCGAACCCGCGATAAGCCTCGATCTCGATCGGCCCGTCGGCGCCGATCAGCACGAGTTTGCCGCCGCGCGTGAGGTCCTCGCGCAGCTCACCGGCGAGCTTGTTGAGGTTGTCGAGCCAGTTTCCGGCCATGCCCGGAGTCTAGGGCCTTTTTCCCGACGTGGTCGGCTTCCTTGCCGTGGTCTTGCTGGTCGTGGCCTTCTTCGCCGTGGTCCTGCTGGCCGTGGGCTTCTTCGCCACCGGCTTCTTCACGGTGGTCTTCTTCTTCACCGCCTTCACCGGCGCCTTCGTCTTCACCTTGTCGGCCTTCGCCGCCTTGGGCGGCGCCGCCTTCACGGCCGAAAGGTCGACCGTCCCGCCCAGGGAGTCGACCTTCAGGCCGTACTTCGTCGGATCGTTCCCGACGCGCGCGGTCGCGATGAGCTTCGGCACGTAGTCCTGCGTTTCCTTCGGCAGCTTCGGCATGATGAGGAAGAAGTCCTCGTCCGTGCCTTTCGTCTTGCCGGTCGTCTTGCGCAGCGCCTTCGAGACCGTCCCGCCGCCGGAGTTGTACGCCGCGGCCGCGAGATACCATGATCCGAAGCGATCCTTGAGCTGCTGGAGGTACGTGAGCGCGGCGTCCGTCGCCTTTGCCGGATCGGTGCGGTCATCGGTCCCGCCGCGCACGGTGAGCCCGAATTCGCGGGCCGTCGCGGCCATGAACTGCCACATCCCCTTCGCCTTCACGCGCGACGTCGCGTTGGGATTGAAGTTGGACTCGATCATCGCGAGGTAGATCAGGTCGGCGGGCATCTTCCGCTCTTCGAGCTTGCCCTTGATCATGTCCTCGTACTGCGACTTCTTCGCGAGCGTCTGCTCGACGCCGCGCTTCGAGCCCGGCGACGTCAATCGCTGGATCCAGGTGGCAATCCTGTCGTGCTCCACGCCCGCGTCGAGTATCGCCCATGGCTTCGCAGCGGCCTCGACCTTGGGGGTCAGGACCTCGGCGAAAGGCCGCTCGGCGATCTTCGGCTTCGGCAGGAAGCGTGTGTTTTCGAGTGTGCCGACGGCGAACACGGCACCGACCGCTATGATCGCGGCCCGTGCGCCGTAGCGCCTGGCGAAGCGGCTCAGGCCGCCCTGCGACTTAGTAGTGGATGTCGTTGGCATACTTGATTTTACGCCACTTTTCGGCGCATTGCAGGCTTGCGGTAAGCGTCACGCGGAGGGGTGGGACTCGCGGGCTCACGAAAGCCGTTTCCGGGGTCGTCGCCGAGCAGAATGGACGCATTCACAAACATCTGTCATGGCGATAATCGGGCCCTCGCGACGTGGAAGGAACGACTGGACGCCCGTGTTTGCCGGTGACAAAGATCACACGCGTAAGTTGTTGACGGACACCAACTTGCGGCGCGCATCCTGCTATGAATACGCCTCGGAGGATCTGCACGCAGAAGTGCCGGTCTCCGAAGGTGGTATCGCAGTGGGGGGCATCGTGCAGCGTCGCGACAGCAAGGACAACTGGGGCACATCGAAGGCTCGCAACACGATCGGCGGGCGGCGCGCGGCAATGCGCGTCGTGATGGACCGACTCAACGGGATGGTGGTCGTCTACGAGACCGACCCGACAATGCTGGAAGCCGGCCCGCGTACCCTGGTCTTCGAGACGCAGACCGGCGTCAGCCGGCTCGAGCGATTCCCCGAGGACTGGCGCCGGATGTCGGACGAAGCGCTCCTGGCGCTTCGCGTCCCGCATTCCTGATTCGGCTCACCTGAGCCTGAACTGAAAGGGCATCATCGCCAGCGCCGGCACCTTCCGGTTGCCCGCCTGCGATGGATTGAATCGAAAGCGGGCGATCGCTTCACGCACGGCGGCGGTGAACGCCTCGTGCGTCGAGCTGACGATCTCGAGCGACGCCATGTCCACGCGGCCCAGCGTGTCGACCACGAACTTCACGACCACCGATCCGTCGATCCCGGCCCGGCGCAGCGATTCCGGATACCTCGGCGGAACCGGATCCTCACGCAGTCGCATCATGACGTCGTTGGCGGTCCACATCTCGGCGTCCGTTCCTCCGCTCGCCGCGGGCGCGGCGCAATCGCGATAGCAGAGCAGGTTTCCCGGCGCGACGCGCCGGGCGGAGAAGTCGACCGGCGTCGCCTCGCGCGTGAGGTCGATGGGCGGGATCTCTGTCGGAACCACGGCCGGCGTGAGCAGCACGAGCGCGCGCGGTGCCGTCGCGATCGCCGGGGCCGCGAGAGGCGTGGACTTCGGCTGCTCGACTGGGCGCCGGATCATGGGGTCGAACACCACCGGCTGGACGCGCGGCTCGGCCGCCGGCGTGCCGATCGTCTCGCGCGCGGTGACGACGCCTGCCCAGCCGATCAGGGCCGCGTGGATCATGACGCTCGCCACCGAGCTGCCCGTGCGTCGCGCGCGTGCCGCGCGCGATTCGATGAGGGTGCTGAACATGGAACGCTCCCGTTGGTCGTTGGCGCAACGCTACGCCACCGGGATGAACCGCTCATTGCCCGCCGATGAAGCCCGCCTGATTTGACGATGACGGGATCGTGATGCCGGGATTACGGCACGATGAACGCGCTAGCGGCTCTTCTTTCTCTTCCGGGGCCGCGGCGGCCGATGCCCCGTCGCCTCCTTCCATGCCGCTCCCGCGCCACCACGAGCGAGGATCACCGCCGCTCCGGCGAGCGCGCCGGTCACCGCGCCGAAGAGCAGCGCCGGCGCCCAGTCGAAGTCGCGATCCGTCGGATCCTCGGGCGGATCGTTTCCGGCCGCGAGCTCCCAGGATTTCGCCGCGCCCAATGTCACGAGCTGGCTGGCCGCGAAGCTCGCGAGGCCGGCGACGGCGAGCCAGCGATGGCGTTCGTCGATCTTCATGCTTCACGGACCTCGCAACAGCGGTGCCGGGATCAGGCGTTTGCCGGGAAGGGCCCGGGCTCTTGCACCGTGGCTTAGGCTCAAGAGGTTCGATGACTCTCCTCCCCGGGCACCAGACCATCGAGACGGAGCGACTGGTCCTGCGGCGAATCACGCCGGACGACCTTCCGTTTTTCGCGCGCATACACGCCGATCCCGACGTCGCCGTGTATCTCTCGCACGGCCGCCCGCGCCTTCTGGAGGAAACCCGTGGCTGGATGGACGCGCTCCTCGAGTCGTACCGCGCGCTCGGCCTCGGCCAGCTCGCGATCACGCGAAAGGCCGGCGGCGAGCTGATCGGGCGGTGCGGCCTCAGTTACCTCGAGACCGATCCGGCTCCCGCCGCCGATGGCAGCAGGCTTGGCTACTACTTCCCGGCGCGCGCGCCGACCACCGTGCAACCGCATGTCGAGTCGGAGCTGGGCTACACGCTCGACCCGGCGGCGTGGGGCCAGGGCTACGCGACCGAGGCGGTGAGCGCCGTCTGGAGCTACGTCCAGCGCCACCGGGCCGGCGAGCGCGTCGTCTCGCTGATCCATCCGGACAACACGCGCTCGCGCAAGCTCGCCGGCCGGTTCGGCGTGAGGCTGGTGGACCGCGTCACGCTGTGGGACCGGCTGTTCGACCGCTACGCCTGGCCGACGGGGAACAACCCTTCGACGGACAGGTATCGCTCGCCGGTATCGTAGCAGAAGGCGAGGATGCGGCTCCGGGGCGGCAGCTCCGGCAGCTTCTTGTGCACGGCCGCCAGGGTCGCGCCCGATGACGGCCCGACGAAGATCCCTTCCTCCCGCGCGGCGCGGCGCGCGAACTCGAAGGCGTCTTCCTCGCTGACCGAGATCGTCCCGTCGAGGGTCTCGCGATTGAGCACCGCCGGGATGAAGCCGGTGCCGATCCCCTGGAGCTTGTGGGGCGAATGCTCGCCGCCGGCGATCACCGACGATTTCTCCGGCTCGACGGCGAAGGTCTTCATCTTCGGGAACTTCTTCTTCAGCACCTCGCTGACGCCCGTGATGTGGCCGCCGGTGCCTACACCGGTGATGAGGTAGTCGATGCCCTCCGGAAAATCCCTGAGGATCTCCTGGGCGGTGGTCTTCCGGTGCGCCTCGGCGTTGGCCGGATTCTCGAACTGATGCGGGATCCACGACGACCGGTGCTGCGCCGCCAGCTCCTGCGCGCGGGCGATCGAGCCCTTGATGCCCAGCTCGCGCGGCGTGAGCTCCACGGTGGCGCCGAGGGCGGCGAGCACGCGCCGGCGCTCGATGGACATCGAGTCCGGCATGATGAGGATCAGCCGGTACCCCTTCACCGCGGCGACCATGGCGAGGCCGATGCCCGTGTTGCCCGACGTCGGCTCGATGATCACCGAATCCTTCGTGAGGACGCCGCGGCGCTCGGCATCCTCGATCATCTCGAGCCCGATGCGGTCCTTGATGCTGCCACCCGGGTTCGCCCGCTCGAGCTTGAGCCACACCTCCGCCTTGCCGAAGAGGCGGTTGATGCGGACGTGCGGCGTATCGCCTATCGTTTCGAGGATGTTGTCGTATCGCATTTTCACGAGCCGGGAAATCGGAGTACGGAATATGGTCAGGCCAGCCACTCGCACAGCATTCGCCCTCCTCGTCATGCTCCTGGCCGGTTGCGTCACGGCCCGCCGCGACGAGCTGCCGCCGACGGGGACCTTCTCCATCATCGCCTGGGACTCGGCCAGCGGCATGTGGGGAGGCGCCGTGCAGTCACGTGTTTACTCCGTCGGCAACGGGGTGCTGTGGGCCGAGGCGAACGTCGGCATCGTGGCCACCCAGGCGATCGTGGACGTGAGCTACGGCCCGCAGGCGCTGGCGCTGCTGCGCGAGGGGAAGCCGGCGCGCGACGTGGTGAAGGCCGTCTGGGAGCGCGATCCCGATCCGGACACCGTCCGCTGGAGCAAGTACGGTCGTCAGTTCGCCGTGGTCGACGCGAAGGGGAACGTCGCCGCCTACACCGGGCCGAAGGCGACGGACTGGGCGGGCGACCGGCAGGGTCCGCACGTCACCGTCCAGGGGAACATCCTCGCCGGGCCCGGCGTCGTGGACTCGATGCTTGCCGCCTACCAGCGCTCGACCGAGCCATTCGCCCTTCGTCTCGTCGCCGCCCTCGAGGCGGGCCAGGCCGCCGGCGGCGACAAGCGCGGCAAGCAGAGCGCCGCGCTGCTCATCGTGAAGAAGTGCGGCGGCGTCTGGCTGCACAACGACGTCGTGCTGCGCCTCCAGGTGGACGAC
>CAMLHT010000095.1 GCA_946479895.1 uncultured Gemmatimonadota bacterium
ACCCGCGACCCCAACCTTGGCAAGGTTGTGCTCTACCAACTGAGCTATTCCCGCGCTGTCCTCTCGAGCCGCCGTGCTCGCGCACGTCGACCCTGGGGGCACCCGGGCCCGGCTGTGGTTCCAGCCTGGCCCGCGATGGAGGCGAGGGGAATCGAACCCCTGACCTCTTGAATGCCATTCAAGCGCTCTCCCAACTGAGCTACGCCCCCCACGAGCGGCTTGATGGAAGCGTGCCGCAAGGAACCCCATAGAATAGCCGGGGGTATGCGGTTAAGTCAACGAACCGCCCCGGATTTTTCTCAGCCGGGCCGGCATTTTGCAGCGCTGTATATCGATGTTACCATCGACCCCCGAAACGGCTAGTTTTCCCGGGATTGCTCGCAACGCATTGCCGGCTCCGGCCGTCAAAGCTTCATAGATCCGTTCGACCTCAACGCGCCCTGAGCGCGAGGCCTGTCACGCCATGACCGAAATCAAGCGCCGTCGCCGCCGCACGGCCCCCGCCGGGATCGCTCCCAACGAGCCGGAACGGGATATTCTCGACCAGTACCTCTACGAGGTCAGCACCTACCCGCTGCTCAAGGGCACCGAGGAGCTCGACCTCGCCCGGAAGATCCGCGCCGGTGATCCCGACGCGCTCCAGGAGCTCGTGAAGCGCAACCTCCGCTTCGTCATCTCCGTCGCCAAGAAGTACCAGAACCGCGGCCTCCCGCTCATCGACCTCATCGGCGAAGGCAACGTCGGCCTCCTCACGGCCGCCCGCAAGTTCGACCCGGACCAGGGCGTGAAGTTCATCTCGTACGCCGTGTGGTGGATCCGCCAGGCGATCCTCTCCGCGCTCGCGCGCCAGGGCCGCACGGTTCGCGTTCCGCTCAACCGCACCGCCGATCTCTCGCGCATCATCAAGGCGTCGGAGATCCTCCGCCAGAAGCTCAATCGCGAGCCGAGCCCCGAGGAGCTGTCGCAGCTCACCGGCCTCTCGGTCGACGTCGTGCAGTCGCTCGCCGCGCTCAACACCAGCGACGTGCGCCTCGACGCGCCGATGGATCCGGAAGGCGATCGCTCGCTCCTCGAGCGCTTCGTCGCCGACGAGATGCCGGACACGGAGGAGGAAGCGATGAACCGCTTCCTCACCGACGAGATCGAGCAGGCCCTCGGCACGCTGCCGCCGCGGGACGCGAAGGTGCTGCGCCTCTACTTCGGTCTCGAGGGCGGCCGCGAGCACACGCTCGAGGAAATCGGCTCGATGCTCGGCGTCACCCGCGAGCGCGTCCGCCAGCTTCGCGACCGCGCGCTCAAGCGCCTGCGCGAAGGCGACGTGGGCCGGGCACTCGGCAGCTTCGCTGCGTAAAAGGCAGGGCTGGGAGCTGGTTGAACAACCGGCAGCAGGAATGGATGGCCGCTCGAAAACTCGAGCGGCCTTTCTTTTTCAGGTCTCCTCCGTCTGCGCGGGATCAGCATGCCTTCGCGAATGACGAACAAGAAAAACCTGGTTCATCACTTGCGCGTCCATCCATTCCGGCGCATTGCCGGGGTCTGATCTTTCCGTGGTTTCAGATCCTTCCGTGTTGGCCCTCTGGTCCGGCGAGACAGCCGGGATTCGCCGGCGCAAGAGGGGGGAACACGGAAAAAGTCCGATGCCGCGGTTCAAATCCGGCCCACTGACCCACTGACCCACCAATCGCTAGCCTTAGTCCATGATCCGGCTGGTCAACGTCCACAAGGCCTTCGGCGAGAAGGAAGTCCTCTCCGGCTTCACCCTCGACGTCCGCGAGGGAGAGACGATGGTCATCATCGGCTACTCCGGCACCGGAAAGTCGGTCGCGATCAAGCACATCGTCGGCCTGCTCGATCCCGACGAGGGCGAGGTGTGGGTGGACAACCAGCGGGTGGACGAGCTCCCGCGGCGCGAGCTCTACAAGCTGCGGAGCAAGATCGGCTACGTCTTCCAGTTCGCCGCCCTGTTCGACTCCCTCAACATCGGGGAGAACGTGGCGATGGGCCTCCGGCGCAGCACCACGCTCAGCGAGAAGGAGATCCGGGACCGGACCGCCGAGGCGCTCGATCTCGTGGACCTCCCCGGCGTCGAGACGAAATTCCCCGCCGAGCTTTCGGGCGGCATGCGGAAGCGCGTCGGCATCGCCCGGGCGATCGCGCTCCGCCCCAAGTACATCCTGTACGACGAGCCGACGACCGGACTCGATCCGGTCACCAGCGCCGTGATCGACGACCTCATGATCCGCATGCGCGAGAAGCTCGGGGTCACGAGCATCGTGATCACGCACGACATGCGAAGCGCGTTCCGCGTCGGCTCCCGCATCGCGATGCTCTATCAGGGGCAGGTGCGCCAGGTGGGTACCGTCGAGGAGATCAAGCGGACCACCGACCCGGTGGTGCGCCAGTTCATCGAGGGTACGCCGACCATCGCCGAGCCGGCCGCCGCGACCGCGCAGGCATGACCCGGGAAGCCCGCGAGGAGACGTCCGCCGGCGGGATCGTCTTCCGCATGGAGCGTGGCAGGCCGCGCTACCTCCTCATCCGGGACAGCTATCACAACTGGGGGTTTCCCAAGGGCCACCTCGAGGCGGGCGAAGCGCCGGAGACGGCCGCCCTGCGCGAGGTTGGCGAGGAGACCGGCCTCCGGTCGCTGGTCATCCGCGGACTGATCGACACGATCGACTGGGACTTCCGCTTCCGCGGCCAGGTGATCCACAAGGTCTGCCACTTCTATCTCATGGAGTCGTCGCGGAGCCGCACGTCGCCGCAGCGCGCCGAGGGGATCACGGCCTGCCGCTGGATGTCCTTCGACGACGCGCAGCGGGTCATTTCATATAAGAACGCGCGCGAGGTCCTGCGCCGCGCGCACGGCATGGTGGCTCGATCCGCGATGTCCGCGTGACCGAGCCGCGGGCCGGGGCGGCCGAGTGGGCCGGGTCGATTCCGCTGGTGGTGGCGCACGCGAAGCGTGAGCGCGCGCGCGCCATGCTGCGCAACGCCTTTCCGCGGCGAAAGGGCCGGCTCGTCTTCGCCCGCGGGGCGGCCGAGGTGGACGAGGCGCTGCGCACCTCGCTCGTGGACGCGGTGATCCTCGACGTCGGCGCCGGCCAGGAGGAGACCTGGAAGATCTCGGCGCTCGCGAGCGATCACCCGACGGCCGCGTTCTTCGCCGTGACCCCGCTGCGGGTCGGCGACGCCGCGGCATTGTCCGACTGCGCGCAGCGCGACTTCGCCGGCCTGCTGCTCGAGGGGGTCGATGACGCCGCGGCGCGCGGGCTCGTGATGCGCGCGGCGTTCTCGACGCGCTTCGCCCGCGCGCTCGGAGAGCCCCCGCCGGCGCTCCGGCTCACGTCGGCGATGCAGCGCCGCGTGTGGGAGCTGATCGTCGGCTACGCCGGCCGGCCCGTCCGGACGAGCGCGATAGCGGCGGAGCTCGGCGTGACGAGGGAGCATCTCAGCCGGTCGTTCGCGGCCGACGGATCGCCGAACCTGAAGCGGGTGATCGACCTCGTGCGGGTGATCGCGGCGGCGGAGCTGGCGAAGAACCCGGGCCTGGACCTGCGGGACGTGGCGACGGTGCTGGGGTTCGCCTCGCCGTCCCACCTGTCGACGACCGCGATGCGGATCGCGGGGACGAAGCCGGCATCGCTCACGCGCCTGCGGACGGTGGACATCCTGGAGCGTTTCGCCCGGGGGAACGGCCGGAGCCGCCAATAGCGAGGGGGGAGGGCGGAGGCCGGAGGACGGGGGGTTGAGGGCCGGGATGTGACGCGTTCGCGCCTCCGGAAGTTGTGAACGGAATTGGGGGGTCAACAGCCCTCCCGGCGGAGGCATAGTCGTGACAGGGAAACGTTTACACCCGCGGTTCGGGGGCACTTTGGAATGGTGCCCATGGTCTTGCGGGCCGAAACGGCAGGTCGTACGTTGTGCCCCCGAAGCCGCCCGAAGGTGGCTTCGAGGCGCTGTCAGTCGGGGAACCATCGCACCGGACGTCGGAGTTCTTCCGATGACAGGGTGACGGTTTCCGTTGTCGCGCAGGTTCGTGTAGGAGCACCGTGCAGTCCCCCGCTATCCCACCTTGGGGAGTCGAGACACCATGATCCAGAAGAATCGTGTACGTGCGATGGCACTGGCGGCATTGGCCGCCTTGCTGTCGGTGCCGGCAGCATCGGCACAGGCCCAAACCGCGGTACTCACCGGAAAGGTGCAGGCGGAATCGGGCGCACCAATCGAGGGCGCGAACGTCATCATCGCCGACGTGAACATCTCGGTTGGCACCAACGCGCAGGGCATCTATACGACCACCATCCCGTCGGCTCGCGTGAGCGGACAGCAGGTGGTCGTTCGTGTTCGCGCCATCGGTTACGCGCCGGAAACCCGCACCATCAGCCTGACCGCCGGAACGCACACCGAGAACTTCACGATGAAGCAGGACGTGAATCGCCTCTCGGAGGTCGTCGTGACCGGCACGGCGGGCGGTGAAGGCGTCGAGCGCTCGAAGGTGCCGTACGCCATCGCGCGCATCTCCGAGGCCGACATCCCGGTGCCGGCGCTCGATCCGCTGCGCGCGCTCCAGGGCAAGATCCCGGGCGTCCGCATCGCCTCGACCGGCGGCGCCCCGGGCGCCACGCCGCAGATTCTCATGCGCGGTCCGACGTCGATCAACGCGCAGGGCCGCAGCCAGGGCCCGCTCATCGTCGTCGACGGCGCGATCATGCGTAACGCCAACCTCGACGAACTTGGCGGCCTGGACATCGAGTCGGTGGAAGTCGTGAAGGGCGCCGCGGGTTCGACGCTCTACGGATCCACCGCCGCCTCGGGCGTCATCAACATCAAGACGAAGCGCGGCAACTCCCGCGACGGCGTCTCGTTCAACGTCCGCAGCGAAATCGGCGTGAGCGATCCGAACCACATCTCGTGGGGCATGCCGGAGAACCATCCGCTGCAGCTCGACGAGACCGGCACCCGGTTCTGCGTCGGCGGCAGCGCTTCCGCCGCGCCCTGCTCGGTGACCCTCGACTGGATGCGCGAGTTCCAGCGCATCAACGGCGTCATCGGTGACACCACGCGTGTCGGCCGTTCCGTCCAGTTCTCGTCGCCGTCGGGTTCGGCGGGCGACCTCCAGAACGTGTTCCAGTCGAACATCTGGCCCGGCCAGATGTACGACGCCTACGCCGCCCTCGTGACGCGCGGCCTCATCACGGTGAATTCGCTCGACGCGAGCGGCCGGATGGGCGCGGTGCGCTTCTTCGCCAGCGGCCAGTACACGGACAACCAGGGCGGCATTCGCGGCGGTCCGACGGCCACGAACTCCCGCGCCCGCATCAACCTCGATTACGACGCGCGCAGCGACCTGCTCATCCAGCTGAGCACGGCCTTCAACAAGAGCCTCGGTCAGGGTGGGTCGACGCCCGACTTCTTCGCGATCTTCCGCGGCCTCCCGCCGGGCACGGACATCCTTGCCCGCGATACGCTGGGCCGCACGTTCGTCGTCGTCGGCGGCACGGGCTTCCGTCCGACCGGCAACGGCGGCACCGGCCTGTTCAACGACCAGGAGTGGTCGAATGCCTTCGGCACCGCGAACCGGTTCCTCGGCAACTTCCAGGCGACGTACAACCCGGCGGAGTGGGTCACCCTCGGCGGCCAGTTCGCGTACGACAACCGCCAGGTGAGCAACCAGAGCTACAACTTCAAGGGTTACCGCACCCGCCAGACCAGCACCACGGCGCTGGGCTCGATGTCGGTGAGCGACAGCTACAACGAGGCGATGAACGGCAACGTCAACGCCACGTTCCGCAAGCAGATGACGAGTGACCTGAACACGAAGCTCAGCCTGTCCGCCCTTGGCGACCAGGCGACCTTCTCCGACAACGGCGGTTCGGGCTCGCAGTTCATCGTCAAGGACATCTTCTCGCTGAGCAACACCAGCACCAACAAGACGGCGACCTCCAGCTCGCAGCGCGACCGCAACCTGGGCTTCTCCACCGCCGTCAACGCCGATTACAAGGACCGCTACATCCTCGAGGGCGCCGTGCGCTATGACGGCAGCTCGCGGTTCGGCGAAGGCCAGCGCTGGGCGCCGTTCAGCCGCGTGTCGGGCGTGTGGCGTGTTTCGCAGGAGCCGTTCTTCAACGTCCCGGGCGTGACGGACTTCCGTCTCCGCGGGTCGCGCGGCACGGCGGGCAAGGCGCCCTCCTTCACCGCGCAGTACGAGACGTATTCGTGCAGCACGACCGGCTGCTCCCTGGGCCAGGCCGGCAACACCCTGCTCAAGCCGGAGACGACGACGGAAGTCGAGCTCGGCGCCGACGCCACGCTGTTCGACCGCCTCGGCCTCGAGGTGACGCACGTGAACGGCGTTTCGCGCAACCAGATCCTCAACGTTCCGACCCCGTACTCGCTCGGTTTCGCGAGCCAGTGGCAGAACGCCGGAACCCTGGCGAACTACACGTGGGAAGTCGGCCTGTCGATGCCGGTGGTGACGAAGCGTGACTTCAACTGGAGCATGCGCGGCACGTGGGACCGCACGCGGACGTACATCACCGAGCTGTTCATGCCGGAGTACTTCACCAACGGCGGTACGAATCAGGGCTCGGGAAGCTTCTTCCTGATGACCGACAACGACTCGGTGGTCGACGGGTTCCCGATGAACCGCTACGGCAACCTGTGGGGCCGCAAGTTCTACAAGACCTGCGGTGACATGCCCGCCATCGTCCAGGCGCAGTGCGGCGACGGCAAGGCGTACCAGGTCAACGACCAGGGCTGGGTGGTCTGGGTCGGCGACGGCAACAGCTACAAGGACGGCATCACGAAGAACCTGTGGCAGGCCAAGCTGTCGGCCGCGGATTCGCCGTGGAACTATCCGCTGTACTTCGGGCATCCGATCATCGATCGCCCGCTGCGCGGCGAGGCCAACGAAGGCGTGGGCAAGAATCACATCATCGGCAACACGCTGCCGGACTTCCGCATCACCTACGGCAACAACATCCAGTACAAGAAGCTGTCGATCTACGGCCTCCTCGACGGAACCTTCGGCCACGAGCTGAACAACCAGACGGAAGGCTGGGGCCTGCTGGACATCAGCTCCGCGTACTTCGACCAGGCGGGCAAGTCGGTCGAGACGGCCAAGCCGGTGGGTTACGGCTGGCGGGTCGGCGGCGCCGAGGGCGCGGGCACGGGCGGATTCTACGACCTGCTCGGACCCAACAACTACAACGTGGAGACGGCGTCGTACATGAAGCTCCGCGAGGTGAACCTGAGCTACCGCATCGGCCGCATCGCGGCGATCGGCGGCGACTGGACGGTCGGCGTCATCGGCCGGAACCTCTACACCTGGACCGACTACACCGGCATCGATCCGGAAACGGGCGCCGGGGCCGGCACGACCGGTTCGGGCCTGATCAACGGCGTCGACCAGGCGTCGTACCCGAATCTCCGCCAGTTCACCTTCAGCTTCTCCACGCGGTACTAGGAGCCCCCCGATAATGAACCGAAACTTCCTTCGATACGTCGTCCTGGCGACGGCAGTGGGGCTCGGCGCCTGCGACCTGGCGATCGAGAACCCGAATTCCGGCGACACCCGGCGCGTGCTGGGTACGCCGGATGATGCCGAGGCACTGATCTCGACGTACTACAAGCGCTGGCACTCCGGCGTCTACGGCAGCACCACCAATCTCGAGGGCATGGCCAACGTCATGTCGATGATGAACTACTCGAGCCTGGCCAACAACTGCCAGAACAACCACATCCCGTTCACGGGCTACTCGAACACGAACACGCCAGGCAATGTCTGCAAGGATGAGAACGCGCGGTTGTACCAGTACATGGGTGAGGTGAACCGCGTCTCGTCGAACTTCCTCGAGCAGATGGACAAGGGTCTCACGCTCGGCACGACGGACGCGGCGACCGACGCGCGGAACCTGCGGGCCCGCGCGTTCGCCGAGTTCCTGCGCGGCCTGTCGCTCGGCTACACGGCGATGATGTACGACTCGTCATCCATCGTGTCGCCGTCCATGAGCACGGCCCCGGCGGATTGCGTCGATGCCGGCGGCGTGTGCTCGGGCGCCCTCCGGATCTACACGGAGGTGCACGATTCGGCCCAGGCTGCCCTCGATCGCGCGCTCGGCTACACGAACGCGGCGACGATCACCGGCACCGGCGGATTCCCGATCCCCAACACCTGGCTCCCGTCGTCCACGACGTGGACCCAGGCGGAGTTCTCCAAGCTGATCCACAGCTACAAGGCCCGGTTCCGCGCCAACATCGCGCGGTCCTCGGCCGATCCGGTGGACTGGGCGAAGGTAGTTGCCGACGCCCAGGCGGGCATCACCAAGGATCACGACAACATCACAAGCACGACGTCGGGACCCTTCAACTCGTGGCGCCAGCAGTACGACCAGGCGGACACGTGGCACCAGATGCCGGCATTCATCATCGGCATGGCCGACAACTCGGGCAGCTACCAGGCGTGGATCAACACGCCGATCGGCCAGCGTGGCTCGGGCAACACCGGCTTCTTCATGACTACGCCGGACCTTCGCTTCCCGCAGGGCGCGAACCGCGCGGCGCAGCAGGCCGACTTCTCGGCGAACTCGTGCAACGCGGCGGCGACGCCATGCAAGCGTTACTTCGAGAACCGCTCCGCCGGCGCCGACGTATTCTCGGGCGACGGATGGGGCTGGTCGAACTACAACTTCGTCCGCTTCCGCTCGTGGGTGAGGGCGGGTGATGCCGGCTCCGCGCGGAATGGCGCGACGCCGTTCTTCACCATGGCGGAGAACGACCTGCTTCGTGCCGAGGGCCTGTACAAGCTCGGCGGCAACGACGCGACGGTCGCGACGCTCATCAACAAGACGCGCACCGCGGGCATGGTGGGTGGCGCCGCCACCGGCGGCGGATTGCCGCCGGTCACGGCCGCGAATCGCGCGCTCCCGGTTGCCGGTGGCGCCGACTGCGTGCCGAAGGTGCCGAATGCCGCGGGGGTCCTGACCTGCGGCGATCTGTGGGAGGCGCTGAAGTACGAGAAGCGGATCGAGACGGCCTACACGCACTACGCGCCATGGTATCTCGACAGCCGCCGGTGGGACGACCTGCCGAAGGACACGCCGCTGTACTGGGCCGTGCCGTACCAGGATCTGCAGGCTCGTGGACGTACCACGGAACAGCTGTACAGCACTGGTCCGTCCAACCCTGCCAGCGTGGCCAAGGGTTCGGCCTACGGCTGGTAACGAGTCGGTGCGAGCGAGACGTATCATGACCCTGATAGCCGGAGCGGGCTTCCTGACGGCGGGCTGCTATGCACTGCAGCCCGCCCCGGGAGTCGCTCCTGTCGTGGGGACCCGCGTGGCCATGGACATCAATGATGCCGGCCGCGTGGCTCTCGGGGGATCGATGGGTCCATCGATCCTCCGTGTCTCCGGACGGCTGCTGTCGCAGGATGGGCCGGACTATGTGATGTCGGTGTCCGGCGTCGACCTGCTTCAGGGTGGATATCAGGCGTGGTCGGGTGAAACCGTCCGCATCAACAACAGCTACGTCTCGGCGCTGTACCAGCGGCGCTTTTCCCCGGCACGCACGGTCGTGCTGGGATCGGTGATCGTTGGCGCGGCGGTGCTCATCGGGGGGAAGGCTCTCCCGCGCAGCACATTCGACCCGGACACGACGCCGCCAGACACCGGTGTCACCAGGCGCGGCCGCCTTCCAGCGGTGCGTCGGGGCCTCCCCCCTTTTCTCCGAAGCATCAACCCACCACGGAGCTATTAATGCGACGTATCTATAAACTTTCGTTGCTGTGCGTGGCCGCAGGCGCGGGCGCGTGCAGCATGCCGGATGTCGTCATCCCGACGGAAAACCTGCCGTACGCAGGCGTCCGTTTCATCAACGCCGTGCCGGACAGCGCCGGCGCGTTCGGCATGGACTTCCGTTTCGTCGACCTTCCGGAGAGCAACGCGCACTACCGGATCGGCTTCCGGAATCTCCCAACGAGCCAGGGCGTATCCTCGCAGATCGAGTACAAGGGCGCGCGCGAAGGCAGCCGCCATTTCCGGATCTTCCTGGACGACACGATCGCCGCCATTGCGTCGACGGTGGTTCGGGATTCGACCGTGAGCCTCGTCAAGGGCCATAACTACACGGCCATCATGTGGGGCAACGGCCGGTCCGCCGGCGCGGACAAGATGCGCCTCAGCTTCTGGGAAGAGGACGTCACCGAGCCGGCCGGCGGGAAAGTCAAGCTGCGCGTGATCAACGCGACGAACGCCGCGATCGACGTCCGGGCCTATGCGGGCACGGCGGCGGCGACGCAGACCGGAGCTCCGACCTGGGCCGCGCTTGCGCCGTATACCGCTTCGCCCTACATCGAGGTCGACACCACGGCGTACATGTACAACGTCCGCGCCGCCGGCGGGGCCACGAACCTCTTCTCGGATGTCCGTGCCATCCAAGGAACGCCTGCGACGTGCAGCGGCCAGACCTGCAAGGCGGGAGAGCGGGCCGACATCGATGCCGCCCCGGGAACGCGTGTGTCCGGATCGGCGGTGACGGGGATCGTGTTCCCCCGCTCAACCGCGGGGTCGCGCGCCATCCAGTTCACCTCGCCGGGCATCACCTACATGTGGGACCGCCGGCCGCCCCGCAGCTGCGATCCGTACTGCTGATCGCGGATTCACAGTCCGTCAACGCAAAGGGCCGCCGGGATTTCCCGGCGGCCCTTCGCGCATTCGGGGCGGTGCCCCTGACCGTATCTGCCGGCCGTCAGGGCTTCGCTGCCGCCGCGGCCAGGATCTCCGTGATTCGCGTCTCGATCACCGACTTCGACGAGCAACGGGAATAGTCCTGGGCGAACTGCATCGGCTTCGCGGCCGCGGTGATCGTCGTCGTCACCTTCGTCCGCGAGGGCCCGTCGGCCTCGAGGTTCGTGAGCACCGTGAGGTAGAGCTCGTAGGAATCGGCGTTGGCGCCACCCTGAGTCGATCCGCATTCGAAGAAGGTGCTCAGCCGCTTCCTGCCCAGGGTCTGGCGCACCTTGAATCCCTCGTTGCCGATCTGGTGCTTCTTCGGATCGATGATGGTGAGGGGAATGGACACGGAGTCGTAAGCCATGGGAAGCGCGAGCCACAGCTTCTCCAGGGGGGCCTCGATCACCCTGGTGGCGGCGCCGTTATCGGGGTTGATGGTCAGCATGGTGTTCCCCGCGTACACCGTCTGGGTGCGGGAAGGAGCCCCTGCCGTCGACGATGACGAGGCGCAGGCGCCCGCGGCAGCCAGCAGGGCGAGGGGGAGAATCGGGGCGAACCGGGTCCGTTTCATTCAGTCTCTCCGCGAAAAGGAGAAACATGGCGCATTCCCGCGAGCCCGCCACCTCGAAATGGGCTGTCTCGTAGATGCCCGGGCGCTAGATTCTCCACTCCCTCCCCTCCGGGTCCCACATGATGAAACGGCACCTCCCGGCGGCCTCTGCTTTCGTCGTGGCTGCACTCCTCGCCGGCTGCTCGCGCGCTCCCGAAGCCGACCCTCGCATCGTCTCGGAATGGATGCGAACCCTCTATGGAGCGATCCGCGCCGAACGGCTTTCGCCGCCCGTCGCGTCGCGCCTCATGGTGTACGCCACGGCAGCGCTGCACGAGGGTCTCGTCGCCGTCGACCCGGATGGGGCGTCGGCCGTACGGACGCTGAACGGCGTGCCGCAGCTTCCGCGGGCCGACAAGCGGGGAACGCATGATCCGACGCTCACGGCGATGGCCGCCGAGCGGGTCGTGATGGACTCGCTCTTCCGCGACGGGCTGCCGACGACGCGCTCCACGCTGGCGCGGCTCGCCGACTCGATCAGCGGCGCCCGGGTGGAGCTCGGAGTATCCGACGCGATCCGAACACGCTCGGATGAGCTTGGCCGCGGGATCGGCCTGGCGATCGTTGCCTGGTCGCGTGGCGACGGCTTCGACGGCACGCGCGGACGCGCCTTCACGCCGAAGAAAGGCCTCGCCTACTGGGTCAACGACGCGCCACCGACGGTCTACGCCACGCAGAACATCTCCGGGTCGAGCGAGTTCGTCGCGCTCAAGAATCCCGCGAACGTGCTCCAGTCGGGCAACTCGAGTGACCGGGGACTCATCCTGAGCCGTCCGAAGAAGGCGGCGCCCGACCTGCCGCCCGTGAACATGGCCGGGATGTCGGAGCCCTACTGGGCAGAGCTCCGTCCGTTCGCGCTCAAGTCATGGAACGAGTGCGCGGTGCCCCCGGCGCCGGCTTACGCCACCGACAGCGGCTCCGAGCTGTTCCGGAATGCCGACGAGGTCCGCGCGTTCCGCTCGCGGCTGACCGACGAGGAGCGCACCATCGCCTACTACTGGGCCGACAACGCCGGCGAGTCGGGCACGCCGATCGGGCACTGGGTCTCCATCGCGAGCCAGATGGCGACCGCCCGCGGACTTCCGGCCGAAGCGGCCGCGCGCCTGATGCTGACCACGTCGGTCGCCCAGGCCGACGCGTTCATCGCGGTCTGGGGCTACAAGTACGGGCAGTCGCTGATCCGGCCGCGCACGTACATCCGCCGCGTCATGGATCCCTCGTGGGAGCCGCTGATCCCGACACCGCCGTTCCCGGAGTATCCCTCCGGCCATTCCGGGGTGTCCGCGGCGTCGGCCGAGGTCCTCAGCGCGACCTTCGGTGACACGGTGGCGTTCATCGACAGCACGGGCCTGTCCATCGGCAGCGCGGTACGTCACTTCGATTCGTTCCGGGCCGCGGCGCGCGAGGCGGGCATCTCGCGCATCTACGGCGGCATCCATTTCCCCTACGGAAACCTGGGTGGCCGCGCGCTCGGCGAGTGCGTCGGCGCGAAGGTCATCGATCGCATGAAGGGCGGCGCCCGGTGAAGCGCGGCGCGGCAGCACTTCTTGCCGCGCTGATCGGCGTCGGTGTCGGCGCCTGTTCCGAGCCGGCACCGGCCTCGTGGCATGACGAGGCCGGATATCGCTGGCGTGAGCTCACTGTCGGACGCGGGTCGCCCGGCTTCACGAGCCTCGAGGGCGGACGGACGGGCATCCGGTTCGAGAACACGGTCAGCGATTCGACCCTGACCGGCAACCGGTACCTCGGCCAGGGATCTGGCGTGTCCCTCGGCGACGTGGACGGCGACGGCAGGGTCGACGTCTTCCTCGGTCGCACCGAAGGCTGCAACGCCCTCTATCGCAACCTCGGCGGCTGGAAGTTCGAGGACATCACGACCGCTGCCGGCGTCGGCGCGTGTGACCGCTTCACCTCGGGCAGCGCGCTGGCGGACTTCGACGGCGACGGGGACCTCGACCTGGTCCTCCTCGCCACGACCGGCCCCGACGCGGTGTTCGTGAACGACGGCCACGGCCGATTCACCGAGCGCCGCGATGCTGGCCTGGATTCTCTGGGGCATGGCGGGACGACCATCGCGATGGCCGACGTCGACGGGAACGGCACACTCGATCTCTACGTCGCGAACTACAAGGCGTACGCGATCGAGGACAGCCTGCCGCCGCAGCAGCGGTCGTTCAACCAGATCGTGCGGCAGGTCGGCCCCGACAAGTACGAGGTCATCCCTGAGCGCCGCCGCGACTACCGCATCGTGATGCGGCC
>CAMLHT010000096.1 GCA_946479895.1 uncultured Gemmatimonadota bacterium
TCGTGCTCGCCGGCGTGGCGCTCGTCGGCAGCTCGCCCGCGCTGCTCGTCGGGGTGGGCGGGGGGAAGGACACCGTGGGGCCCAGCGCGGCAGCTCGCCGCCGCGGCCGGTCGCCGGCCGAGGACGAGGCGATGCGGGCGGAGCTCGTGGCCGACGAGAAGGAGAAGGCCGAGCACCTCATGCTCGTGGATCTGGGGCGGAACGACGTGGGGCGGATCGCCGAATACGGCTCGGTGAAGGTCACGGACCTGATGACGGTCGAGCGCTATTCCCACGTCCTCCACATGGTCAGCCAGGTCGAGGGGCGGCTCGCGCCGGGGAAGACGGCGATGGACGCCCTCCGGGCGACCTTCCCGGCGGGCACCATGACGGGGGCCCCGAAGGTCCGGGCCATGGAGATCATCGACGAGCTGGAGCCGGAGCGCCGGGGCGCGTACGCGGGCGCGGTGGGCTACATCGCCGCCGGGGCGGGCCGGATGGACCTGGCCATCACGATCCGGACCTGCGTCATAGCGGGGGGCGTGGCCTCGGTCCAGACTGGGGCGGGCATTGTGCACGATTCGGTGCCGGCGATGGAGTGGCGGGAGACCGAAAACAAGGCCCGGGCGGTCCTGACCGCGATCGGAAAGGCCCGCGCAGCGTCGCCATAGCTCCGTTCGCCAGATACTTTTGTGTAGATGCCGTTTTCCCTCCTGAGCGCCGACGGACAGTCCAGGCACCACGTCCGCGACGGTGCACCGATGCTGGTCGGGCGGGCTCCGACGTGCGACGTGCCGGTCTTCGACCCGACCGTGTCACGCCGCCACGCGGAGCTGTCGCTCGTCGCCGGCGGCGTGAAGATCCAGGACCTGGGCTCGGCGAACGGGACGTTCGTCAACGGCGAGAAGGTGACGGATGCGACCGCCCGGGGCGGCGACGTCGTGACCTTCGGCAAGGTGGAGTTCAAGCTCCAGGACACTTCTCCGCCCCGGGCGATGCCCGCGGGGATGCCGGGCGCTCCCGCCGGGGCCACGATCGTCCGCTCGATCAAGGGTGGCAGCACGTCGTTCGGGCTGCCGTCGGTGGCGGACATCGAGGCCCTCAAGGCGCCGGGGACCGGGGAGCAGGCCAAGGAAGCGGTCAATGCGATCACGCAGATGCAGGACAAGCTGCGTACGCTGCTCGAGGTCTCGAGGAAACTGGGCCGCGTCACCCGGCTCGACGACCTCTTTCCGGAGATCGTGAAAAGCGCGCAGGACACGCTGTCGGTGGACCGCGTCGCCATCCTGCTGCTCGACGAGAATGGATCGCTGGTCACCAAGATCGCGCAGGACAAGCGGGGCACGGAGCAGTCGCGGGCCGTCCCGCAATCCATCGCGCGCCAGGCGGTGCAGGACAAGTCGGCCATCCTGACGGACAACGCCGGCGAGGACACCCGCTTTGCGCAGGGGGCTTCGATCCTCATGCAGCAGGTTCGCTCGGCGATCTGCGTGCCGATGGTGAAGAGCAACGAGGACGTGATCGGCGCGCTGTACCTCGACAACGTGAGCACCACGCACAAGTTCACCGAGAGCGATCTCGATTACTGCATGGCGTTCGCCAGCATCGTCGGGACCGCCCTGGAGCGTGAGCAGTTCGCGCAGCAGATCCAGCGCGAGCAGGTGGTGCGCGCGAACTTCCAGCGCTACTTCGCCCCCGCCCTCGCCGAAAAGATCGCCAACGCGGGCTCGGTGCTCGGCGGCGAGAAGCGCCGGATCGCCGTGCTGTTCAGCGACATCCGTGGGTTCACCGCCCTGTCCGAGACGATGAACCCGGACGACATGGCGAACCTGCTGACCGAGTACTTCACCGAGATGGTGGAGTGCGTGTTCGACAAGGGCGGCACGCTCGACAAGTTCATCGGCGACGCGGTCATGGCGCAGTGGGGCGCCCCGCTCGGCGACCCGCATGATCCCGATCACGCGATGGAAGCGGCGATCAAGATGATCCGCGAGCTCGACACGCTGAACGCGCGCTGGCGCGCGGCCGGCAAGCCGGAGCTGCAGATCGGCATCGGCCTGAACGTCGGCGAGGCGTTCGCCGGCAACATCGGGTCCGAGCGCCGAATGGAGTACACGGTCATCGGCGACACGGTGAACACGGCCAGCCGTCTGTGCTCGGCGGCCGGGCCGCGCGAGATCCTCATCTCCGATGAATTCCGGCGCGCGCTGACGTCGCCGCCACCCCTGGTCGAGATGCCGCCGATGGAGCTCAAGGGGAAAAGCCAGCCGGTACCGGTCTACCGCGTCTCGCTCTGATCGGGGCGCCGCTCGACGTGCCCTCGGGGTACGAGTGCCGGGACATCGCCCGAACGACCCTCGTCGCGCGTCGTGACGTCGCCGAGGCGCTCGCGGCGGCCGTCGCCGGCCACGGAGAGCTGATCCGGTTCGCGGCGTCGGTCCCCGGAGCGCGCGCGCTGCAGGGACGTCAGACCGCCTACGCGATTCCCGTCGGCGCGACCGGGATCAATGGCGTCGTCCGGCGCAACCACCACGGCGGCCTGTTCCGGACCCTCACCGGCGACCTCTTTCTCTGGCCCACCCGCGCCCCGCGGGAGCTCGAGATCTCCACCGCCCTGAGACGGATGGGCATTCCGACTCCGGCCGTCCTCGGGTTCGCCATCTACCGCCGCGACATAGGCGCGGTCGCGGACGTCGTGACGGAGGAGGTGCCGGACAGCGTCGACTTCGGCGCTCTGCTCCTCGCCACGCGGCCGGACTCCGAGGACCGCCGAAAGGGCTGGAACGCCACCCGCCGCCTGCTCAAGCGGCTCGCCGCCCAGGGCGTCCGGCATCACGACCTCAACGTCAAGAACATCCTGCTGCGCCGCACCGCCGACGACCTCTTCGCCGGCTACGTCCTCGACGTCGACCGCGTCGAGTTCGACTGCACCCGGCGCGACGCCTACGCCGGCAATCGGGCGCGGCTACGCCGCTCGGTCGAGAAATGGCGCGACACGAGGGGGGCGTCGATCACCGACGCGGAGATCGAAGCGCTTCGGCATACAATCCCCAGTATTCCGTAGCCGCCCGCGTCCACGAGAAGCGCGCGGCATGGGCCCGCAGCGCGGCCGCGCGGCCGGGGTGCGCATCGAAGTCGGCCAGGCCCTGGCGCACCACCTCGATCATCGAGTCGGGGTCGAATGAATCGAAGTAGTACGCGGCCTCGCCGCCGATTTCGGGAAGGCTCGTGAGCCGCGAGAGGAAAGCCGGCTTGCCAAGGCTCATCGCCTCGACGACCGGCAGGCCGAAGCCTTCCGACAGCGACGGAAAGAGCAGCGCCCGGCAGTTGGCATAGAGCCAGCGCCGCGTCTCGTCGTTCACCCACCCCGGCATGACGAGGCGATCGGCGACGCCGGCGGCGTCCGCCGCGCGCTCCACTTCGCGCGCGTACGCGTGATCGGCGGAACCGGCCAGGACGAGCGACATCTCCGGGAACGCGCGCAGCATGGGCACGAGGGTCCGGACGTTCTTCTTCGGGTGGATGACGCCGACTAACAGGAAGTAGCCGCCGGGACGAAGACGCGCGACCGACGCGGGCAACGACTCGCGGGGACTACCTCCGGCAGACTCCAGCGGGTTGCCGAGGTGAATGACCCGCAGCGGAACGTCCGGGACCGTCAGATGCCGCCGCACGACGGTCGCGGTGAATTCCGAGATCGTCGCGATCGCCGCGGCCCTGTCGATCCGGCGCTGCACCGCGGCCAGCCGGCGCGCCTTCTTCGCCGCCGAGTAGTCAACCCGCTCGAGGAAGTTGAGATCCATGATGCTGAGCACCATGCGCGCGCTGCGCGGCGGACGGATCCAGTAGTCCTGGTGCGTGGCGTGCCAGACGTCCGGATACGCGGGCGGCAGGTATCGCATCCAGAACCGCGTCGGGAGCGACCGCGCTCCGGCGAACCGGCCCGTCTCGCCGGGTGGGACGATGAACGTCAGGTCTCCGTCGGGCGGCCGCGTGGCAATGAGTGCCTGCCCGAGCGACCTGGAGAACTGACCGAGGCCCGACCCGAGGTTCCGGAGCCGCTCGGCGTCGAAGACGACCTTCATGCCCGCTGCTGCAATTCGCGGAGCTTCGCGTACTTCACGACCGGGTACATCGCCGAGAAGAGCGACCAGATGAAGCCGGGGTAGCCGTTGAGGACGTGGCCGCGAACGAAGTACTGGCGGATGAACGTGAGCGGAAAGCGCAGCGCGATCATCGCGACGCCAGCGGTCCTTCCGCGCGAGTGCAGGTCCACGGCGCCGGCGGTCGTGTAGTCGTTGAACTTGTCGAAATACGCGGCGATGCTGCCGTAGCTCTCGTGGAGGATGTGGTTCTGGAGCCGGCCGACGGGCCCGTCCAGCTCGACGCGCTCGTGGACGCGATTCCGGTTGTAGTTGCCGCGCCGCCGGTCGTAGAGCCTCAGGTGAGGCATCCGATACTCTCCGCCGTGGCGCATGAGCCGCCCGAGAAATACGAGGGAAATCGGCACCTCGAAGCCCGCGTAGCCGGCCGCGTCGCGCTCGAGCCGCGATTCGATCTCCTCGCGCAGCTCCTCCGTCACGATCTCGTCGCCGTCGACAACGAGCACCCAGTCATGCGCCGCCTGCGACACCGCCCAGGCCTTCTGCGCGCCGTAGCCCTCGAACTCGTGGGCCAGGATGCGCGCGCCGTGGGTCTTCGCGATCTCCAGCGTCCGATCGCGGCTCCCGGAATCGACGACCAGGATCTCCTCGCACCAACGGAGCGCGCCGAGGACCGGCCCGAGGAGCCGCTCGGCATCGCGGGTGATCAGGACCGCCGAAACCGGTGGCCTAGGCAAGCGGCTTTCGGTAGGCGATGAACGTGGTGCCCTCGACGTGGAAGAGGGGCAGCCCGGCCGCGAGCTCGTTCAGTCCACGAAAGACGCCCTCCTCCTCGGGCCCGACGTAGTCGTGCCACAGGATGACTCCGCCGGGCTTCACCATGCGGAGCGCCTTGCGCGAATCGCTCATGACGTACGAGTAGGCGTGCGATCCATCCACGAATATCAGGTCGCACTGGCCGGCATAGGGACCCTCGTCGAACGCCTTGCTGTCCCCGAAGAGCTGCCGCACCTTTGGCTCGACCGCGGTCCCATTGTAGAGGAAGCGCGTGTGGGTCGACTCGCGGAGGGCAGCCCTGACGTTGCGCCGGTCGTCACCCTCCTCCCGGACGTAATCGCCCGTCTGGTCCGGAGCCAGCGTGATCGTCGTGACGACCGCGTCCGGGGGCGAGTTCCGGGCGAAGAGATACGTGGTCTTTCCCGAGCAGGTGCCGAACTCGAAGATGTTCCCCGCCCTTCGCGCGAGGGTCGCCAGCACCCATGCCTCGGCGTCGCTGGTGCCGCCGGGAACGGTGAGCGGGCCGCGACCCACGAAGGAAACCTCGGTCTCGAGCGTGGGACCGAGCTCGGTCGGCTCGAACACCGGATCGAGCTCCTGAAGTGGAGCCGTGCGGATCGGCCACTTCACGCGCATCCGCCGGCGGCGACGCTGGAGGTGAAGGTCGTGGGCGAACCAGCCCGCGACGAGCGAGAGCACGATGGCGATGACCAGGCCGGGTTGCATCGGGCGAATTATACGGCGATGAGGGGCGGGCCGGCTAATTTTCCCCGCCGATGATCAGGCTCAAGGGAAACGAGAGAATCGGCCTCGTGATGATGAGCGCCGTGGGCGACGCGGTGCACGCGCTGCCGGTCGTGAACGCCATCAAGCGCCACGCGCCCGGCTCGCACCTGACGTGGATCCTGCAGCCCGGGCCGGCCACACTCGTGCGGGGCCACCCGGCCGTGGACGACATCGTCGAGTTCGACCGGTCGCTGGGGTTGCGGGCGTTCACCGACATCCGGTCGAAGCTGAAGTCCCGGCCGTTCGACCTCGTGATCGCGCTCCAGGTCTACTTCAAGGCCGGACTCGTGACGTCGTTCACCCGTGCCCCGGTCAAGCTCGGCTTCGATCGCGAGCGGGCGCGCGACTTCAACTGGCTGTTCACCAACCGCCGCATCCCGGCCCACGAGCCGCAGCACGTCCAGGACCAGTACTTCGAGTTCCTGCACGAGCTGGGGATCCCGGCTGAGCCGGTGGAATGGAACCTGGGGCCGTGGCCGCACGAGCGGCCGTGGCAGAAGGACTTCTTCGCGAAGCTGGACCGGCCCGCGGCCGCGATCGTCGTCGGCACCAGCAAGGCCGAAAAGGACTGGATGCCCGAGCGGTGGGCAGAGGTCGTCGACCGGCTCCATGCCGAGTACGGGCTCCGGGCGGTGCTCGTCGGGGGGCGAAGCCCTCGCGAGATGCACGCCGCCGAAGTCATCGAGCGACTCGCCAGCCACAAGCCGGTCAACGCCCTCGGCAGCGGCCTCCGGAATCTGGTGTCCATCCTCGACGGGAGCGCGCTCGTTCTCTCCCCCGATACCGGGCCGCTCCACATGGCCGTCGCGCTGGACAGGCCGGTGATCAGCCTGATCGGGTACATGAACCCGAATCGCGTCGGGCCGTACCGGCGTTACCGGGACCTGATGATCGACGCCTTCGGGGATCCCGGCGAGATCTACCCGGTCTCGATGGAAAAGCGCGCCGGGCGGATGACGCGAATCACCGTCGCCGACGTGATGGAAAAGGTCGCGCTCTGGAAGGCGCGATACGCCTAGGGGCGCGGCAGCAGCTCAGCCCGGCCGAATCGATATTCGAGGCCGATCGACTCCAGGAGACGGATCATCCGGTTCACCGGAAGCCCCATGACGGCGAAGTAGTCGCCGTCCACGCCATCCACGATGGTCGCGCCGAAGCCCTGGATGCCGTACGCGCCCGCCTTGTCCATCGGCTCACCGGTCGCGATGTAGTCGTCGATCTCGTCATCGCGCAGCGACCGGAACGTCACCCCGACCTTCACCACGTCGGAGGTGACCTTTCCATCGAAGGCCACCGCGATGGCCGTCATGACCACGTGGGCCCGGCCGCTGAGGCGCTGGAGCATCTGCTTCGCGTCGGCGGCGTCGGCGGGCTTGCCGAGCACCTCGCCGTCGACGACGACGATGGTGTCGGAGCCGATCGATACGAACCCCGGGCGCGCGACCGCCTGCGCCTTGGCTCGCGCGAGTCGCTCGGCGTAGGCCCACGGGATTTCTCCCGGCAGCAGCGTCTCGTCCACGTTCGCCGGCAGCACCTCGTGACGGAGACCGATCAGCGTGAGCAGCTCGCGCCGCCGGGGCGACGACGAGCCGAGAATCACCGGAGTCGTCATCGCTCCAGCCACAGCGTCACCGGCCCGTCGTTGACGAGCGCGACCTTCATGTCGGCGCCGAACTCGCCGGTCTCGACACGCGGCAGGCGCGCGCGCAGCATGGCGACGAATCGCTCGTAGAGCGGGATCGCCTGCTCCGGCCGGGCGGCGTCGATGAAGCTCGGCCGCTTTCCCTTCGCGGCATCGCCGTAGAGGGTGAACTGCGAGACGACCAGGGCGCTGCCGCCGGTGTCGAGCACCGAGAGATTCATTTTCCCGTCCGCGTCGGAGAAGATGCGCAGGCCGCACACCTTGTCGGCCATCCACTCGAGCGAGGCGTCGGTGTCGGCGTGGGTGAATCCGACGAGCAGGAGCAGGCCGCCGTCTATCGCGCCGGCCGTTCGGCCGTCGATGGTGACGGAAGCACTGGAGACCCGCTGGACGAGAACGCGCACGCCCAAACGTAGTCGCGCCGTTTCATCCGGTGGAGTGTCGAGGCGTTGCGGGTCCACGCCCGGCCGTGCATCCTCCGGCATGACCACGCCGCCCGCATCCGCGCACGGGACCAGCGACTTCACGCAGCGCGTCGAAGTCGAGACGCCGGAGCTGGTGGTGCTCTCGTACACGATCGCCGGCATCGGATCGCGCGTCTACGCGGGCTTCATCGACCTGCTGGTCTGCATCGGGCTGCTGATCGGCATCAGCCTGGCGTCGGTGATCCTCCAGGCACGATTCGGGATGATGCGCGCCGGCGGGGCATCCGCCTGGGGCATGGCCATCCTCGGCCTGGCCGCCTTCGCCGTGTTCTGGGGCTATTACGTGGTGTGCGAGTGGCTCTTCGACGGCCAGACGCTCGGGAAGAGGCACCTGGGCCTTCGGGTCGTGAGGGACGGCGGGTACTCGGTCGGCTTCGCCGCCGCGGCAACGCGGAACGTCATGCGCGCGATCGACATGCAGCCGGGGATCTTCTACCTCTTCGGCATCACCTCCGCGGTGCTTTCGAAGACGGGCAAGCGACTCGGGGACATGGTGGCCGGCACCGTGGTCATCCAGGAGCGACTGGTGGAATCGCCGGTTGCCAGTGCACGCGCGCGACCGGCCCCGGATATCGCTCCCGCCGTCGCGCTGTTGTCGGAAGACGAGTTCCGCCTCCTCGAGCGATGGTATGCCCGGCGCATGGAGCTCGATCCGGAACGGCGGACCGCCCTCACGCACCAGATCGCCGAACGGGTGCGTCGCGCCCTGCCGGATGAAGCCACGACCACCGATGGTGCGAAGCTCGCCCAGTTGTACGAGTCGGAGCGGCGGGCACGCGATGCCGGTGTCGCCAGCCGGCACGAGACCGGGGCCGCCCGCGAGCGCTACGCGATCGTCTCCACCAATTCGCCCCGCTGGCTGTCCTTTTCAGCCACGGTCGCCGAGGCGCAGCGGCGGGGACTCGCGAGCCTCGGGGAGCGACGCGTGAGAGATTTCGTCGCCGACTACCGATCGCTCTCCAGCGACCTCGCCCGCCTGCGCACCGCCACGCGCGACGCGGAGGCGGCCGAGCTGTTCTACCTCAGCCGACTGGTCGGCGCCGCGCACAACCTCCTCTATCGCGAGCGGCGCGGCTCGGCGAAGGATGCCGCCAGATTCGTCTTCCGGGACGTCCCCCGGGAAATTCGCCGTTCGGCGGGCGCCATCGCCCTCGCCGCGGTGCTGCTCTTCCTGCCGGCCACGATCGCGGCAGTGGCCGTCATCCGCCACCCGGAGGTCGCTTCGGTGTTCATCCCGGCCGGCATGCTCGACCGTGCCCAGGAAGGCATCAAGCGGGCGGCCGAAGGATCGGGGTACATCGACGATCCGCAGGTGTTCCGGCCGGTGATGGCGAGCGGCATCATCCGCAACAACATCCAGGTCACGTTCGTGGCCTTCGCCGCCGGCATCACCGCCGGCATCGGAACGGCGCTGGCGCTGGTGCTGAACGGCGTGAGCTTCGGTGGCGTGATCGGGCTGTACCAGTCGAAGGGCATCCTGCCGCTGCTGATGGCCTTCGTCGCGCCGCACGGAGTGCTCGAGCTGACCGCCATCTGCATTGCCGGCGGTGCGGGCTTCCTGATCGCGGCCGCGCTCCTCATTCCCGGCAACCGGACGCGCCGGCGCGCGCTCGCCGAGAATGGCCGCCGGGCCATCGTCCTGATCGCGGGCTCGACGCTGCTGCTGCTGGTCGCGGGCACGATCGAAGGGCTCGTGTCGCCAATCCCCTACTGGCCGATCGGATGGAAGGTGAGCGTCGCCATCGTCACGGCGGCGATGCTCTACCTGTACCTTCGCGGCGGCGGCCGGCCTTCCCGGCGCGCATCGGACGTCGAGGAGCACGACCTGCTCGGCCTCGGCGGACCACCGCTCACAGCAGGCCGCGCGCCTTGATCTCGAGGTAGCGGTTCACCACCGCGGTGGCCATCTGCGAGGCCGCGACGTCGAGGACGCTGACGCCGGCGCGCCGCATGCGGGCCAGCGCTTCCTCGCGCTCCTGCACGAGCTCCTCCGCGGCGGCCGCGAGATAGACGTCCGGCGCCGACGTTCCGCGGGGCTGGGCGGCGGCGAGGACCGCGTCGTTCCGGATCGCCACGACCACCACCGCGTGGCGGACGGCGGCCCGGCCGAGATACGCCACCAGTGACCGGCTCGCTCGCGCGTCCATCACGTCGGTGAAGAACACGATGAGCGCGCGGCGGCGCTGCCGAAGGGCGAGCATGCGGAACGCGGCCGCGTAGTCGGGCTCCGAAAGGCTTGCCGACACGCCGCTGAGCGCCTCACGAACGGCTCCGAGGGCGGCCTTGCCGCGCTGCGGGGGGACGAAGGCCCGGATGCTGTCGTCGAACGCCAGCGCGCCGACCTGGTCGCCGCTCACCGCCGCGACGTCGGTGAGCAGCATCGCCGCGGACAGCACGTGCTCGATGCGGGCGAACTCACCGGCCATCTGGGTCATGGCCCGGCCGCAGTCCACGAGCGCAAGCACGGTCTGCGACCGCTCGATCGTGAACTCGCGCAGCATCATCCGGTTGTGCCGCGCCGTCGACTTCCAGTCGATGTTGCGGGGATCGTCTCCCGGCACGTACTCGCGAAGCCCCGCGAAGGATCGCCCCTCGCCGCGTCGCCGAAGGGCGCGGACGCCGACGTCCTGGAGGCGATGCTGCATCGCGAGCAGGCGGAACCGGCGCACGTTCGCGAGTGAGGGGACGACGGTCGCCTCGCCTCCGATGCGGACGCGCTGGATCCGGGCGAGAAGGCCGAGCGAGGTCCGGAGGCGGAGCGCGACGTCGCCAAGGGCAACCGGGCCGCGCCGCATCGGAGTAAACGGCATCGGCACGCGGACGGCTTCGCGCGGGCCGACGCGAAAGACTCCAGGCTCGTCGACGGCGAAGGATGACGGGAGCTCGTGCGCGAGCGTCGCGTCGAACGGCCTCGCCCAGCGCGACTCGACCTCGACGAAGACGTCCTGCCGATCGCCAAGCCCGAGAACCTCCGGGATCTCCCGGCGCACGGCGACGTGCCTTCGCCCCGGGAGGAGGACGTAGTCCACCGCGGCCGCGATCAGCGCGACGGCGACGCCGACAAGCCCGGCCATGCGACCCGCCTGGCCGGGAACGAGCCAGAGCAGTGATAGCGCGAGGACGGCCACGGCCAGCCGCGGCGTCGGATAGACCGCCCAGAGAGGCCGGCGCTCGGCAAGCCACTCGCGCACGTGACTCAGGCCGGCGTCGGGATGCGCGAGAGAAGCGACGTGATGACGTCGTCCGCCCCGCGGCCTTCGACTTCGACTTCCGGCGCGAGGGTCACGCGATGGCGCAGCGTCGCGTTGGCCCGGGCCTTGACGTCGTCCGGGGTGACGAAGTCCCTGCCCTCCATCACGGCCCCTGCCCGCGCGACACGCATCAGTGCCACCGTCGCCCGGGGAGACGCCCCGAGCGACAGGGCCGGATCCTCGCGCGTGGCGCGGGTGATGGCCGCGATGTAGGCCCGGACCTCCGGCGCGATGCGCACGCGGTCGGCGAGCGTGCGCAGGTCGGCCACCTGCGCGGCCGTCGCGGCGCGGGCGACGTTCTCCCCGCGGTGATGCTGCTCCGGATCGAAGCCCGACTCGTGCAGCTCCAGCATGGCGAGCTCCGCGTCGAGCGACGGGTACGACATCACGACCTTGAGCAGGAATCGATCGAGCTGGGCTTCGGGAAGCGGGAACGTGCCCTCGTGCTCCACCGGGTTCTGCGTAGCCAGGACCGTGAAGCTCGCGCTCAGTGGCCGCGACTTGCCGTCAACCGTCACCTGCCGCTCGGCCATCGCCTCGAGCAGCGCGGCCTGGGTCTTCGCCGGCGCGCGGTTGATCTCGTCCGCGAGCAGGATGTCGGTGAAGACCGGCCCCGGCTGGAACTCGAAGTCCCGCGTGTTCTCGCGATACAGGCTGATCCCCGTGACGTCCGCGGGCATGAGGTCCGGCGTGAACTGGATGCGGCCGAACGCGACGTCGAGCGCGTTGGCCATGGTTCGCGCGAGGAGCGTCTTCGCGGTACCCGGCACGCCCTCGATGAGCACGTGTCCGCGGGCGACGAATGCCGCCAGGACGTCCGCGATCGCGTCGTCCTGGCCGAGGATCCGGGTGCCGATCGTCTGCCGAAGGCGATCGAGGATCGCGGCCCCTTCTTCGATGGTGAGTGGCATTACCTGGTGGTTGGTGCGCTGCGGTGAGTGAGGGCCTGTTCGATCGTCCGGACCGCCTCGGCCACGCGCGGAAGGTCGCGATCAGGGAGGCGGCCGTCCATCGCCTGGGTCACGAGCGCGGCGGCCGTGGCAGCCTCCGCCGACGCCCCCGCGGCGGTCGCGAGCAGGGCTTCGTCGCTCTCACGGTGGCGGATACGGTCCCGCCGCGTCCGGCGCCGGACACCCGCGACCAGGCGCGAGGCGGCCGTGCCGGTCGCGTGAACGCCCGAGTAGGCGTGCGCGAGCGCGTCGGCATGCTCGAGTGGCGAGCGTCTCGCGACGTGCGTCGGATCGCGGGGAATCAGGGGACGCGGGGCGAAGGCGAGCAACAGCAGAAGGCCGGCGACGGCCATCTGCGCCAGCATGCGACCGCTCGGCGTTCCCGCGAGGTACATGCGGATCGCCGTCAGGCTGCCGCCGCGGACGCCGTACCCGTGATGGTATTCGTCGAACGCGATGCGCTGGCCCTGAGTCCCGCCGGCGAGATACTCGATCATGCGAACGAACGTCACGTCGGCCTCGAGCTGGCAGCGGCGAATCACGTCGTTGGCGAGCAGGTTCGGATCGGCGACGGCGACGATGCGACCGCGCCCGAGGGCGAAGCCGAAGCCCGCGCGTTCTTCCAGCGGTTCCCCGGACGCCTCGCGTCGGACAAGGACGCGGCCGAATCCGACCGTATCGGCCGGCGCCGGCCGACGCCAGCGCGCCGTGCCGACCCGCGAGAACTGGGTCAACACCGTCGGCCACAGGCCGTGGTCGGCGCAGCCGGCGGCTCCGTACCTCTCCGCCAGCTGGCCTGGTTCTCCCGCCACGAGGGGCAGCGAGTCATCCAGCGCGCCGGCCGGGCCGGCGACCAGCAGGCGGCCACCGTTCCGGACGAAAGCGAGCAGGGCGCCGGCCTCGATGGCCGACACCCGGGCGGATACCAGCACCTGCAGCGGCGCCGGCTCGCGAAGCGTGTCGCTGAACGCGGTTTCGCGTGCTTCGGTCTTCCATCCGAGGCGAGAGGCCAGGTCGCGCGCCAACCGCAACCCGTCGACGCCCGCCGAATAGGAGGAATGGGGCTTTCCCTGCTGGCGCGACGGCGCGAGCAAAACGGCCAGGACAACGAGGCCGAGCAGCGCGACGAGAATCGCCGCCGAAGTCCACTTCTTCCGGTTCACGCGGCGGCCCTGTGTTCGGGGATCGCGAGCGCGTCCCGACGAAGGGCCGCGAAGTCCTCGGCGGTGCACACTCCCGCGCCGAACACCACGCGGTCGAACCGGCGGCCGAACGCCTGGAAGCCGGCAGCGAGCGGCGATCCCCGGCGCCGGAGATCCCGCGCGTAATCCCCGGACGTCTTCGACGAGTGGATGCGGATGCGCTCGTGATCGGCGAGGCGCCGCAGCACGGCCTGATAGAGCGCGTGCGCCGCACCCATGTAATCACCGGCAGCGGCGAGACTCTCCGCTTCGGTCCACGGATCCATCCGCGTCGCTCGCGTTCCCCCGGGCCGACGGCGCATCAGCGTCTCCTCTCCCCACTCGGAAGCCAGGAACAGCCGGCCCAGGACGAGCAACAGCACGAGCGCGATGATCGTGAGGATGGTCGCCTTTCCGCCCGGGATGCCGCGAAC
>CAMLHT010000097.1 GCA_946479895.1 uncultured Gemmatimonadota bacterium
GGTAGACCTTGTCGAAGTCGGCGTGCTCCTTGTCCATCATCGTGACGACGAAGAGGACCGGGTCCTTCCGGTCGACGGCCTCGCGGAACATGAGCTCCGTGCCCGTCTCGACGCCGGCGGTGGCCGAGACGACGCAGAGCGCGCCGTCGGCCGCGGCGAGGCCGGCGACCGCCTCCCCGTGGAAGTCGAGGTATCCCGGGGTGTCGATGAGGTTGATCTTGGTGTCGAGCCACTCGGCGTAGGCACAGCCGATGTTGATGGAGAAGCCGCGTTCCGTCTCTTCCGGCGCGTAGTCGGTCAGCGCGGTCCCCTCACGCACGGACCCGTGGCGTCTGCTGCTACCAGACACGAAGGCGAGCGCATCGACCAGACTGGTCTTGCCGCTCGCCCCGTGTCCCACCACCGCGATGTTCCGGATCTCCGATCCCTTGTACTCCCGCATACTCACGCTCCTCGCTGCTCAGGTGAGCCTACCCATGCGGAGATCGGAGCTCACCCGATGACGCAGCGAACCATGGCCTGTTATGCCAGACGTTACCTCAGCCGGGCAGGCGATGGCGCGGATCTCTCTGGGTCCGTCGCTATGACATGTGGGCGCGGTCGCTTCACCGGCGGGGGAGCGCGTCGTCGGGACCGCTCCGGCGTCGGAGAAGAGCTTCTCTTCCCCGCGGGGCGCCATCCGATGCGGATGCGCCGAAACCGTTTGCACTCGTTGTACCTCTTCGGTGCGTTGGTCTCAGGAGTGTGCCTCCGGGGTTTTCCGGAGTCAAGAGAGCTCTGCCGGACGGCCGGGTCAGGGAAAGGGCCGGATCGTCGCGGGCTCCAATCGGCGCAACTCGGACGTTTAGAGGGGTAGCGCGCGGATTACGCGGATGAACGCCGAAGAAACGACCAGGAGCATCGGGCCTCACGACTGATCCGAGGCCCGATGCTCCTGCTTGTTTCTTCGGCGTTCATCCGCGTAATCCGCGCACTACCCCTCTTTCCCGGCGAGTTCCGCCGTCAGTCTCCTTCCGCCTCGAACGCCAGACCCTCGGCTTCGCGGAGCCTTTCGACGATGGCTTCCAGCGGCGCGAATACTGGCGCGGTGATGCCGGCGATCGGGCCGAGCGAGACGCTGATCGCGCGGCGAGCGCCTTCCGGCCAGTCGGGCATGTTCAAGCCCGCGACGAGGCGGCCGATCAGCTGCCCGCATTCAGCGAGGAGCTGCCGCGCGGTCTCGTGGAGCTGCTCGATGGGGATCAGGAGATCGCGAGTGACAAGCTGGCCGTCGGTCCCGCGCCAGGCGGCGTCACCCACGGCGCCGCGCTCCGCCCAGATCCCCAGGTGACGGATGGTGTCCGAGCGGCCCTCGTGGGAGTCGCGATGCGATTCGACGGCGGCGGCCAGCGCGAGGGCGACCGTCTCGGCTGTCGGGAAGCCGTAGACCGTCACGATGTCGCGCGATGGGCGCTCCGATCCGTGAAGGGGCGCCGGGATCGAGTTGACGTGCGCGAGGACGGTCGACTGGTCGGAGTTTTCCTCGACCATGACGAGAATGTCCATCGCGCGTTCGGGAGAATACGAATCGATCACGGCCAGCTCCGCTGCAAATGAGACTTCGATACGTGTCGTTAGACACGCACCGGCGATCCTCGTTCCATCTTGAACCGCGAGGATCAGCGGAACGTCACATCGATTCGTGGCGGCGGCGATCGGTCGCGCGGTCGGAAAAGGCAAAGCGTATGCCCAGTGCCAGCGACGCGGCGAGGATGACGTAGAACACGAGGAGGTCGCCGACGGCGAGCAGTCGGGCGAGGCTGCTGCCACCACGTCGCGCGATGCCGACCGACACCAGCGCGGCGAGGGTCGCGGTGACGGTGGCGGCGAGCCAGGTCGGCATGATGCGACGCCGGGCGACGTAGGCCACGGAAACGCCCATGGCGGCGGTGAGGACGACGTGAAGGATGACTCCCGGCACCGTGACCGACGATACGAAACCGTACACTCCCTCCGTTCTGGCGCCGAGGAGGTGGCCGGCGATCACGTTGAAGGGGCGGGCGGCGGTGCTGGCGCGGGAGCCGATCGCGATCAGGGCGCCGGCGGTGGCGGTGGCGGCGATGATGCCGGCGGATACGCCGACGCGCAGGTCGTCTCGATTCACGGAGGGAAGGAAGCGGCGCGGACGGCGGGTCTCAAGACTGGCTGAAAAAGAAAAGGCCCCGCGAAGGATCGCGGGGCCTCTTTTCGAGCGGTCAGGGCCTAGTGGATGCCGTCATCGACCCAGACGCACTCCGGGTTCCCGGCGGCAGGGTCACACGGAACCCAGCCCCCGTCCGCAAAGACCATGTACCCGGAGAAGTGCTTGATGCGGCGGCTGATCGTGCCGGTGGTCCCGTTGACCTTCGTCTTGAGCGATGCATCGAGCAGCGCGTCGGCGACGGGAGTCTGTTCGATGCCCGGCGAATACCTGATGAGCGCGCCCACCTTCTGGCCCGCCTGGTCGTAGTACTCGACGCCCGAAGCGAAGACGCCGGTGCTCAGTGTAACGGTCTTGCTCGGGACGAAACGCAGCGCCGGCTGGAAGTCGACGTACAGGTTGCCCATCGAGTACTTGACCGTCGCCCTGATGGCGACGTCGGATGTGGCAGCAGTGCACGGCGCATCCCAGCTTTCGGTCGCGTAACCTTCCTGTGTGTCACTCGCAGTCGGATCGCATACAGCGCCTGCGGGGAAGTCGAGCTCGTAGACGTCGGCGACGTTCACCTTTCCGCCCGTTACCGGGATGACGAGATCGAACGTCTGTGCGACGACGAGCGCGCGGAGAGCCGGGTTGCCACCGACTGTCGGCGCACCGGCGGGAGCGAGCGGGCGCTCCGCGTAGCAGGAAGCGAGCGCAAACGCGGCAACGCCCGTGAGGAGGAGCCTGGCGGGAAATCGCATGGATTACTCAGTATGAGGTAGGATTCGCGCGCCAGCCGTGCGTCCGGCCTGATACCGCGAAGTCTCGTAATTTATTACAGGCAACGGCCTTACGCCAGCCGAAACTCAGGCGACGGCCATGCCGACCTGCCGCGCGAGGCTCGAGAACCGCTCGACCATGTCGCTGTACCCGACCGACCGGACCTTGGAGGAATACCGGTCCAGGACCGGACGCAGCCTGTTCGGGTCCATCTGGGCGAGAGTCGGGCCGCAGTTGAGGATAAGCCAGAAGGACGAGTAGAGATCGCCGGGATCCGCCAGGTCGAGCGCGGCCTCGAACCGCTGGAACGCCTGGTCCCCCCGGCCCCCGAGCGCCTCCACGCGGACGACGAGGGCTTCGGCAATCTCGCGGTTCTGGTACCACTCAAGCCGCCGGTCCACGCGCTCCCGGACCCCCGAAGCGGCGGCAACGGCGGCATCGGCCCGGCCCAACTCCAGGTTGCAGAGGCCAGCCCCGGCGGAGGCGCCGATCTCGATGTCCCCATGGCCGATCCGCTCGGCCAGCGCGACGGTCGTGGCATAGATCGAAGCTGCCGACTCCCACAATCCCTGCTCACGCTCGCAGTGAGCCATGTTGAACAGGGCTGTGAGCTGGAGAGCGCTGTTGCGCACCGCCGAGAACGACGTGAGGGATTCGGCGAACATCTCCCGGGCCGTTCCGAACTCTCCTTCCTTCTGGATGAGCGTGCCGAGATTGAGTGCCGCGATGCCCGCGAGGTCCTGCATGCCCGCCGACTTGGCGACCTGCATCGCCAGGACGAAGGCGGAATGCGCCTCCGCATGGCGACCCTCGAACTGCATGGTGATCGCGATGCCATTCTGGGCGCGGGCCTGGCCCCGGATGTCGCCAAGGCTCTCGTAGATTCCGAGTGCGCGGGTGAACGCGTCCCGGGCGCGGGCAGGCGAGTCCTGCGCGAGACAGGGGCCGAGGCGCGCGAGCGCATCGGCGAGCAGGCCGGGCTTTCCCAGTCGCTCGGCCATCTCCGCTGCCGATGTGGCGAGGCGCTCGGCTTTCCGGCCCTCGCCGAGCCGGCTGTAGGTGAGTGAGGCGAGAGTGGTTACGGCCACGGCCTCTTCATCGAAGCCCAGCTCACGAGCCTCATCGAGCAGCGCCTCGAGTGCCTCGAGTGTGACCCTCGCGGGCTGTCCCTGTTCCATGCGCGCCTGCTCGCGAAGCAGCCGGATCGCCAGGGATCGTTTGACCTCGCGCTGTCCTTCGTACCACTCGATGGCCAGGTCGCAGAGCTCCTCCACCTCATCGTACCGCCCGCCGATCTCCGAGAGATGCGCGAGCTGCACGCGCACTTCGGCGAGCTCGCCCGGCGACGCCGCGTTGTGCACCGCGATGTTGAGATACGCCCGCGCCGCCGTGACGGCATAGAGGTGCTCTGCCTCCACCGCCGCCTTGCGCGAGTGCTCGTACGCCAGCCCCGTCGAAAGCGCGTCATGGTAGTGCACCGCGATCTCCCCGGCGCTGCGGTCGCCGCGGCCGACGAGCGCGTGGGCGATGCGCCGGTGCAGGTCCCGCAGGCTTTCGCGCGGCAGGCCATCCAGGAGCACGGCACTGATCTTCTCGTGACTGAAGCCGTAGCCACCCGCCTTGCGATCGGACTTCGGCCGGATGAGCCCCGCGGCCACCGCCTCGCTCATCGCCAGACGGACGGCGGGCTCGCTGCCCGCGCCGGCGTCGACGACCAGTCGCACGTCGAAATCCCGCCCGACGATGGCGGCGGTGCCGAGGATGGCCTGCGTGCTCGCCGAGAAGCGCGCGATACGCTGCGCGATCAGGGAATCGATTCCCGAGGGCAGGCGCAGCTCCGATACCGGACTCCATTCCCAGCGCTTGCCGGAATACCACAGGGCGCCCTGCTCGACCAGCGCGCTGACCAGCTGCGACAGGAAGAACGGGTTCCCCTCGGTGTGCCGGTACAGGAACGCGAGGAAATCGCGGCCGATCTCCTGCTTGTGAAAGACCGCCGAGAGCCACTGCTTCACCTCTTCGCGCGTGAGGCGGCCGATGACCATCTCGTCGTACAGGCGATGGCGCTTGAGCACCTGGCGCCGCTCCGCCGCCTCGGCGAACTCACGCTCGTTCCGGCAGGTGAGCACGATCAGGATCCGCTCCGAATCGAGCTTCGCGATGACGTGCTGGAGCGCCTCCCACGAGGTGTCGTCGGCCCACTGCATCTCGTCGAGCACCAGCACCAGCGGGCGCGCGGCCGCCGATTCCGCGATGTACCGGAACAGCTCCTCGAGGAGGCGGTACTGGCTTCCCGCGGCTTCGCCGGGACGCCGCTCGCCGAGCGACGGCACGAGCTTCTGGAGCTCGCGCCAGTCCTGGGTCGGCGCGTCGGGAAGCCGCTGGAGCCCGCGCAGGAGGCTCGCCCACACGGCGTACGGCTCGGGCACCGACGAATGAGGCGACGCGACGTTGATCATCGTCCCGCCGCGGAACCGCACGTGCGGCTCGATCTGGCGGATGAGCGTCTGCGTGCCCGTGCCGGAATCGCCGAGGATCGCGACCACCCGCGGCCGGCGGGCGACCGCGTCGTCGACGTGGCGCACGAGCGTCGTGAGCTCGGCCGCCCGCCCGGCGAAACGGTCGATGCCGAGCGGCCGGTGCAGGACTTCGTGGTGCGAGAGCGGGGCGAGCGCCGCGCCGTCGCCACCCTGGGATCCGATGCGCGCGCACGCCGCGCTGGCCGGCGTGTACAGCGCCGCCACCGACGTCCCGTGCTCGGGGAACGCCGCGACCCCGACGGAGAGGCTGAGGCGATCAACCACCTGCCGGTCGGCGGCGGCCATTCCATAGGTGCGGACCGCGGTCGCGAGGCGCTCGCCGACCTGCCGTCCCTCGTCGCCGGTGTTGCCGGGCAGGAGCAGCCTGTACCTGCCCTCTGCCTGCGTCAGCACGACGTCGTCGCCCCTCAGGAGCGCCACCAGCAGCCGCCCCACCTGCCCGGAGACCGCGTCGGCCTCCGCGTTCCCCACGCGCTTCGCGAGCGCGTCGAACTCATCGAGCTCGGCGACGAGCAGCGCGGCGTGACGCACGGGAGTCGCCCCGTTCATCAGCGAGCGGGCCACGTCGTCGAAGGCTTCGCGGGAGGTGAGGAGGCGGGGCACTTTCAGGGGAATGCGGGGGGTGCCAGCGCGGAGGCCGACAACGGCTTGAATCTGACGACTGGGACGTGATCCGGGACACTCCCTTAACGGTTTTTTCGGTGTAGGAGTCTCACGGACATGACAGGACGCAAAGTTTTCGGTCGGGCCGGCCTCTGGGGCTGCGCCCTCACGGTCGCGTGCGCCACGGGTGGGAGTCGCCCCGGCACGCGCCCGGCGGAAATGAGCTACACGCCTGTCGCGGCCGACCAGCGGGAGCAGCTGCCGGACGAACAGATCCAGCACGTCCTCAACCGGCTGGCCTTCGGGGGCCGCCCGGGCGACGCCGCGGCCCTCCGTGCCTCGGGCGTGGACCAGTGGATCCAGCGCCAGCTTCACCCGGAGTCCATCTCCGATGCACGGGCGGACTCGCTCGTGGCCCGCTACCCGGCCCTCACGGTGGACCGGGCGGAGATGGTCGCGGCTTTCACGGCTGCGCGACAGGCGCAGGACCGTCCGCCGCGCCTGGTCCAGCGCGCCGTTCCGGAGCTCCAGGCGGCGATGCTCACCCGCGCGGTGGCGAGCGAGCGCCAGCTGTACGAGGTGATGGTGAACTTCTGGGAGAACCACTTCTCGGTGTTCTCGGGCAAGGGGCAGCAGGAGCGCCTCTTCCTCGTCGAATACGACCGCGACGTCATCCGGCCGAACGCGATGGGAAAGTTCCGCACGCTCCTCGGGGCGGTCGCGCACAGCCCGGCGATGCTGTTCTACCTCGACAACGCCCAGAGCCAGGCGGACAGCGCGCATCCCACGCTGGCGGAGATCCGGCTGGCCGGGCGTCCGCGACTGCGCGCCCAGCTCGCGCGCCGTCCGCGCCGCGGCCTGAACGAGAACTACGCGCGCGAGCTGATGGAGCTGCACACCCTCGGCGTCGACGGCGGATACACCCAGAAGGACGTCATCGACGTGGCGCGCGCGCTGACCGGCTGGAGCATCGCGATCGGACAGGGCGGCGGGTACGTCTTCCGCCCCGAGGCGCACGACGCCGGGGAGAAGCTGATCCTCGGCAGGAAGTTCGCGGCGGGCCGCGGCGAGGAGGAGGGCGAGGAGGTCCTCGACCTGGTCGCCCGGCATCCCGCGACGGCGCGCTTCATCACGACGAAGCTCGCGCGGCACTTCATCAGCGACGATCCTCCGGCGTCGGTCGTGGACCGCTGCTCGGCCGTCTTCACGAAGACCGACGGCGACATCCGCCAGGTGCTCGGCTGCGTCATCGGCGGGCCGGAGTTCTTCAGCCGCGCGGCGTATCGCTCGAAGGTGAAGACGCCGTTCCAGGTGGTGGCCAGCACGCTCCGCGCGATCGACGCGGTGCCGGACGAGACGCCGCGGGCGGCGCAGATGGTCGCGCAGCTCGGCCAGCCGATCTTCGGGCACCAGACCCCGGAGGGCTGGCCGGACCGTGCCGAGGCCTGGATGAACACGGGTGCGATCCTGAATCGCATCAACTTCGGGCTGACGGTGGCCGGCGGCCGGATCCCCGGAGTGGTGCCGGGCAGCGTCCCGGAGCTGGAACAGCTGCGAGCGGCCCCTCGAGACGCACAGGTGGATGGCGTGGCCCGCCTGCTCTTCGGCGGACAGGTGTCACCCGATACACGCGACGTGCTGCTGCGCGGCGAGAATCCGCTGACGACGGAACGCACGCGGCTCGGCGGACTGCAACAGGTGGTCGGCCTCGCGCTCGGCGCGCCGGAGTTCCAGAGACGATGAGAGGGAACAGGGGGATGGATGAATAGACGCGTATTCGTGAAGTCGGGCGCCCTGGCGTTCGTGACGATGGGGCTGGCGCCGAGCTTTCTCCGCCGCGGCGCGTTCGCGGCCGAGCTGGCGCGGGGCGCGGCGACGTATGGAAATGCTCGTGGGAAAGTGCTCATCTGCCTGTTCCAGCGCGGCGCCGCCGACGCGCTCAACATGGTGGTCCCCCACGGCGACCCCTCGTACTACGCGCTGCGGCCGGCGATCGCCGTCCCCCGCCCCGTGGCGGGCAGCGCCCAGGCGGCGCTCGACCTCGACGGCTTCTACGGACTGCATCCGTCGCTCGCGCCGCTCAAGGAGCTCTGGGATCGCGGGCTCGTCGCGCCCGTGCACGCGGTGGGCAGCCCGAGCAGCACGCGCTCGCACTTCGACGCGCAGGACTACATGGAAAGCGGCACGCCCGACGACAAGGGAACACGCGACGGGTGGCTCAACCGCTACCTGGCGACCGAGGGCACCTGCGAGTCGTGCAAGCCCTCACCCTTCCGCGCCGTCGCGATGACCGCGCAGACGCCGCGAATCCTGGACGGCAAGGCGCCTTCGGTGGCGATGAACAACCTCGACCAGTTCGCGGTCCGCACGAGCGGCACGCAGGCGGAGCGGCTCGAGGCGCTGTACCGCACGGGCAGCGCCGACGTGGTGCATGCCGCCGGCGGCGAGATGTTCGAGGCGGTGAAGGCGCTCGAGGCGGCGAATCCGCGGCAGTACGTCCCGCGCAACGGCGCCGTGTATCCGCGCTCGCCGTTCGGCCAGCACCTGCGGCAGATCGCGCAGCTCATCAAGGCGGACGTCGGGCTGGAGATCGCGTTCGCCGACGTCGGCGGATGGGACACGCACGTGAACCAGGGCGGCGCGACGGGCCAGCTCGCGAACCGTTTCGACGATTTCGCGAAGTCGATCCACGCGCTCGTGACCGATCTCGGCGATCGCATGGCCGACGTCACGATCATGACGATGTCGGAGTTCGGCCGGACCGCGCGGCAGAACGGCAACGGCGGAACCGACCACGGTCACGCGAGCGCGCTGTTCGTGATCGGCGGCGACGTGAAGGGAAAGCAGGTGCACGGCCGCTGGCCGGGCCTCGCCCCCGAGCAGCTCCACGAGGGCCGGGACCTGGCGCTGACCACGGACTTCCGGGCGGTCTTCAGCGAGGTGGCGGCGAAACACCTCGGCGCGAAGCGACTCGACGCGCTGTTCCCGGGCTACGCCGCCGACCAGTCGAAGTGGCTGGGCGTGCTCTGAAACAGGCGGGGCTCGTCGCTCAACGCTCCGAGCCGGGCTGCTTCCGGACGAAACCGGCCGGTATCTCCAGCTCCTTCGGGTTCACGTCGACGGACTGGATGTCGGTGATCGCGGTGGTCTGCTGAAACTCGATCGGCGGCAGCGCGCCGTTGCCGAGCCCCGTGATCGAGACGTTGGTGATGGTCTTGAGCGGCGTGCCCTGCACCTTTTTCCGCATCTCGATGAGCTTCGCCGTGAACTTCGCGGCAGGGTCGTCCGGTGACACGGTGCCCTTGAGGTCGAACGGATTGACGATCTGCTGCGGCAGGTCGGCCGTCCACATCTCCATCTCGACGCGCAGCGGCGCGATGTTGCCCATCACCTGCACGTTCATCTCGGCGACGAGCTGATAGTGCCGCACCTGACGGCCGTCGAGCACTTCGCCGTCGAGCTGCTGCACGTCGGTGACCAGCCCCGTGATCTCCATCTGCGGCGCGTTGCTCCCCTCGCGGCGGCGGCTGGCGCCGGCGATGGAGCTGATCATCCCGAGCACGCCACCGGAGCCGCCGAACGCCGCGGGGGCCTCCGAATACGCCTTGCCGGTGGTATCGACGAAGACGACGCGCCCCGAGTCGAGCATGAGCACGTAGCCCTCGACGCTGACGCCGCGCGGCGCCTGCTGGAAGTCGAAGCGGGCGCGATTGCCGATCGACTTGACCTTCGCGACGACGGCCGGGCCGGCGGGATCGCCGCTGGCCTGCGCCATGATCGCGGGCATCCGCGACGTCATCTGGATGCGGTAGCTGACGCCCTTGGCGGCGGGCCGCGTGCCGGCGAACGCCACGGCGAAGACGGAGAGCACACCGGCAATGGCGGCGGTGCGGCGGGCGATGCGGGGATTCATGGAAGGGTTGGTATCAGGAAAAGGCGAAGAGCAGATCCCTCGCTTCGCGAGGGATGACATCGTATTTGAGAACAGATCCCTCGCTGCGCGAGGGATGACATGGCGCGAGACAACGAAGGTCAGTGACCGCGGCCGAAGATCCGACCGAGTCCCTTCTTCAATCCGTCGAGGATCTTCTCGACGTCGTTCTGGCGACGCCGCGCCTCCGCGCGGGCGTTGTCGATCTCACCCTGCTCGGCGATCACGCGCTGCGTCCACTCGTTGTGCAGCGCGCAGGTCTCCTGGGGCACCGACGACGGCTTGAAGTATTCACGGACGCGCGTCGGGCACCAGTCCGTCGCGAGCTGGCCGGTCTCGGGATCGATCACGGCCGGCACCATGCCCGGCGGGACGTCCCAGTTCGATCCCGCCGGCTCGCGCCATCCGGTGCGGTAGATCTCGGCCCAAGAGGGCGCGGCGAGGCGTCCGCCCGAAGCGTTGTAGGCGATCGGTCGCGGCGTGTCGTAGCCGAACCAGATGCCGGCGACGAGCGTCGGCGAGTAGCCCACGAACCAGACGTCGGTGCCGTCGTTGGTCGTGCCCGTCTTGCCGGCGATCGGCGCGCGGATCCCGGCGGCGCGGATCGCCCGGCCGGTGCCGTAGTCGACGACGCCGCGCAGCATGGACGTCAGCTCGTACGCGTCCTGCGGGTTCATCGCCGGCGTGCGCAGTCCCTCGAACTCGCGAAGCACCTTGCCGTCGGGGGCGATGATGCGCGTGACGAGGCGCGGCTTCACGCGGAAGCCGCCGTTGCCGAAGGGCGCGTACGCGGTCACCAGCTCGAGCGGCGTGACCTCGAGGGCGCCGAGGGCGATGGACGGCACTGGCTGGAGCTTGCTGACGATCCCGTTGTTGTGCGCCATGGTGATGACCCGCTCGGGGCCCACCTTCTGGCTGACGATCACGGTCGCGGCGTTCGCCGAGGCGATGAGCGCCTGGCGCATCGTCACGGTGCCGTTGTATTCGTCGTTGTAGTTCGCCGGAATCCAGACGTCGCGGCCGACGTCCACCTCGATCGGCTCGTCGTCGACCAGGGTGGAGGGCGCGTAGCCGGCGTGGATCGCGGCGGCGTACACGAACGGCTTGAAAGCCGAGCCGGGCTGGCGCTTCGCGGAGACCGCGTGGTTGAACTGGCCGCGCTGCGTGCGGCGGCCGGTCACCATCGCGCGGATGTCGCCGCTCTGCGGATCCATCGCGACGAAGGCGCCCTGCGCAACTTCCGGCGTGCGCCCGTAGCTCGCCTGCGTCTCGCGGGTGATGGCGATCGCCTGCCGGATCACGACCTTGTCGGCGGCCTTCTGGAGCGCGAAGTCGAGCGTGGTCATGACGGTGACGTCACCGTCCTTGAGCACGTCGGGAAGCACCGAATCCACGACGGCACGCACGGCGTCGATCGCCGAAGGCTCGTCGGCGAGCGCGGGGCGCCACTCCTCGGCCGCGATGCGCAGGCGCTCGGCCTTCGCCCGGTCCGCGACCGGCGGCGTCAGGAATTCCTGCTCGACCATGAGGTTGAGCACGAGGTTGCGGCGCTGGATGGACTTGAAGCGGTCGGCGCGCGGCGAGTACTTCGACGGCGCCTTGGGGAGGCCGGCGAGCAGGGCCGCCTCGGCGAGGGTGACCTTGTCGATGCTTTTCCCGAACAGGTCGCGGCTCGCCGCCTCGACGCCGTTCACGCCGTTGCCCATGTAGATCACGTTCAGGTAGTGCTCGAGGATCTGGTCCTTCGAGAGCTCCTTCTCCAGCAGCCGGCTGATGCGCAGCTCGACGAGCTTCCGGAGCGGCGAGCGGCCGTGATAGCGCTTCTGGAGGAAGCTGTTGTGCGCGACCTGCATGGTGATCGTGCTGAAGCCCTCGCGCACGCCGCCCGCGCGCACGTTCCGGAAGACGGCGCGGACGAACGAGCGCCAGTCGATGCCGTTGTGGTCGTAGAACCGGCGGTCCTCGGTCGCGATGAACGCGGCCTGCACGAACTTCGGGACGGTCGAGAGCGGAACGTTGACGCGCCGGACGACGGCGAGACGACCGATGAGGCGCCCGTTCCGGTCGAGCACCCTGCCGCCCTCACTCGGCTGGAAGGACCGGATCTCGGTGCTCGAAGGACAGCCGTAGAACCCGCAGGTGCCGATCCAGACGTCGAAGTAGATGATGGACGCCAGGGCGAGGCCCATGAGCGTGACCCACTTCCACTGCCGGCGCATCCAGACGCGCGGCGGGTTGGCCGGGTCGCGACGCCAGCGCATACGGAGTCGCTCCAGGCGGGTGTGGAAAAATTTCATCGGGTCGGTAAGGGAAATCGGATGGGCCCTTTCATTGGTACGCCTCTCGCACTCGCAGGTTTCCGGCCGGGCGGATAGCGTTCGGACGAGGTCATACACCGGAATCGAGACGGACACCCATGAAGAACACGTTTGCCCGCGGATCGGCGGCACTTCTGGCCCTCACGGCCGCGCTCGCCGGGTGCGGCGGCGGCGAGAAGGCGGCGGCGGATCAGGGCGCTCCAGCGGACCCCGCGGCGGCGACGGTCCGCGACTCCGCGGCCGGCAACGTCGCCGAGGCGGGACCTCGCGACACGTCGTACGGCCCGCGGAACACGATGGGCCGCATCCCGGTGCTCGAGTACCACGTGATCGCCGACAAGGAGACCCAATACACGATCACTCGTGAGCATTTCCGAAAGGACCTCGAGCTCGTGTACGCCCGCGGCTACCGGCCGATCACCATCGCGCAGATGCTGGACAAGGACTTCTCGACGGTGCCGGCGGGCCTGTCGCCGGTGGTGTTCGTCTTCGACGACGCGAGCGACAGCCAGTTCCGGTACATCGAGAAGGACGGAAAGCTGGTGGTCGACCCGACGAGCGGCCTGGGGATCTGGGAGGACTTCGCGCGGCAGCACCCCGACTGGAAGGGCAAGGCGGTGTTCTGCATGCTGAACGGCGGCGCGGCGGGCCACAACTTCTTCGGCGACAACCCGAAGTACGGCGGCCAGAAGAAGGAGTGGCGCCTCCAGAAGGTGAAGTACCTCGCCGACCAGGGCCACGAGCTGTGCGCACACACGCTGTGGCACATGCAGCTGAGCAAGTTCCCCGACGACAAGGTGCAGGAGAACATCGCCCGCAACGTCATGGGCATCGACTCGGCGGTCGCGGGCTACCGGGTGCGTACGATGGCGCTGCCGCAGGGGCTGTGGCCGAAGAACCGCCCGCTGGCGTGGAAGGGGTCCTGGAAGGATCCGAAGAGCGGAAAGACGATCGAGTACAACTTCGACGCCGTGCTGGAGGTGTCGGGCGGGCCGGCTCGCTCGCCCTACGATCCCCAGTTCAACGGGCACTCGATCAATCGCGTGGAGGCGTTCGGGAACCAGGTGGGGATGGCGCTGGATCGGCTGGACAAGACGAAGACGCGATTCATCAAATAGTCGCGGGCTTCGATCGGCGTCATTCGCGGTGAGAGAGGGGAGTACGCGGATCACGCTGATGAACGCCGATGAACGCGGATGGGGTGCAATGCGCA
>CAMLHT010000098.1 GCA_946479895.1 uncultured Gemmatimonadota bacterium
ATGATGTACGGCATCGGCGAGACGCTGGCCGAGCGGATCGAGCACCTGCAGCGCGTGCGAGAGGTTCAGGCGCGCACGAACGGCTTCACGGCGTTCATCTGCTGGCCGCTCCAGCCGGAGAACACGCCGAAGATGTCGCACATGCAGAAGACCGACGCGGTCGACTACCTGCGGACCATCGCGATTTCCCGGCTGGTCCTGGACAACGTGCCGAACCTCCAGGCGAGCTGGGTGACGATGGGCCTCAAGATCGGCCAGGTCGCCCTGCGGTACGGCTGCAACGATTTCGGCTCGCTGATGATCGAGGAGAACGTCGTGTCCGCGGCCAACACGACCTTCCGCACGACGACGGACGAGATGGAGCGGCTCATCCGGGACGCGGGCTTCACCCCCGCGCGTCGTCGTCAGGACTATTCGATCCTCCAGCAGCTTCCGGCGTCGCCGGTGCTCGCGACGTCTCATGCGGCCTGACCCGGTCCGCACCACCCGCCGGATCGGCGTGAAATGATTCGCGTCGGCATCGGCTACGACTCCCACCGATTCGCGCCGCCGGGGCCCATGATCCTCGGCGGCGTTTCGATACCGGCGGACGTCCACCTCCACGGACATTCCGACGGCGACGCGATCGCGCACGCGCTGACGGATGCGATTCTCGGGGCCGCCGGGGCGGGGGACATCGGCCAGCTCTTCCCGGACACCAACCCCGGGAACAAGGGTCGCAACTCCATCGAGATGCTGCGCATGGCGGTCGAGCGCGTCAACGCCGGCGGCTGGCGCGTGTCGCAGGTCGACATCGTCGTCGTCACCGAGCAGCCGAAGATCGGCCCCCACCGCGAGGCCATGCGCATCGCGCTCGCGGCCGCCCTCGGCGTGAAGGAGACGGAGATCTCGATCAAGGGAAAGACCAACGAGGGCATGGGGTGGATCGGTCGCGGCGAAGGCCTGGGCTGCATGGCCGTCGCGACGATCACCGACGAATAGCATGCAGGGCGTGCAGGAATGGCTCGCCGCGCTGCCGGCAGTGGCGCTGTACGCGGTGATGTTCCTCGCCGCGGCGATCGAGAACGTCTTCCCGCCGGTGCCCGCCGACACCGTGGTGGCGTTCGGGAGCTTCCTCGCCGCGCGGGGTGACGGCACGATCTTCGGCGCATTCGCCGCGACGCTCCTCGGCAACATGGCCGGCGCGGCAGCGATGTACGCGGCGGGCCGGCGCTACGGAGCCGAAGCCATCGAGCGGCGCCTGCTGCACGAGAAGGGTGGTGATGCCGAAGCGAAGCTCCGGGCGCTGTACGGACGGTACGGACTCTTCGCGCTGTTTCTCAGCCGCTTCCTGCCCGTGGTGCGCGCGATCGTGCCTCCCTTTGCCGGCGCGCTCAGGCTGCCGCCGGTTCGATCGCTGCTGGTCATGGGCGCGGCGTCCGGGATCTGGTACGGCCTGATCGCGTGGCTTGCGTTCCATGTCGGCGCCGACTGGGAGGCGCTCCAGGGCGCCATCGGTCACTACGGAAAGATCGTGGCCGGCGTCGCCGTCGGGCTGGTGGCGGTCGGGGTCGTGGTGTGGCTCATTCGCCGGCGCCGTGCCGGAAAGCCATCCCCGTGACCACCTCGTTCCACCTCGACGTCTTCGACAACTTTCTCTCGCTCGAGAAAGGGTCGTCGGCGCGCACCCGCGAGGCATACCGGAAGGACATCGAGCGGCTCGTGACGTACGCGGCCATTCGCGGCGCCGCCGATCCCGCGTCGCTCAACGCCAGACTGCTGCGCGAGTACGTCTATCACCTCAAGGACCTCGGGCTCGCGCCCGCCTCCATCCGCCGGAACATCTCGGCCGCCCGCACCTACTTCCGGTTCCTGCTCGCCGAAGGCGTGCTGCTCAAGGATCCCAGCGAGCGGCTGGAGACGCCGAAGCGGTGGCGGTCGCTGCCGGAAGTGCTGACGGTCGCCGAGGTGGAGAAGCTCCTCGCGTCCCCGTCACTTGACGAGCCGATGGCCTTCCGCGACCGCGCGATGCTGGAGCTGGCCTACGGCGCCGGCCTGCGCGTCTCGGAGTGGATCACGCTGCCGGTCCGCGACGTCGCGCTCGAGGAAGGGCTCGTCCGCGTCTTCGGCAAGGGGGCCAAGGAGCGCCTCGTTCCCATCGGCCGCCGGGCCATCGGCGCCGTCGCCATCTACCTGCGGGAGCTCAGGCCGAAGCTCGAGAAGGGTGGGGGAAAGGGCATACTCTTCCTGAATGCGCGCGGAACTCCGCTCTCGCGGATGGGGGCGTGGAAGATCCTGCGTCATCACGTCGAGCAGGCCGGCATCACCAGGCACGTCACGCCCCACACCCTGCGCCACTCCTTCGCCACCCACCTCCTGGAAGGCGGCGCCGACCTGCGCGCCGTCCAGGAGATGCTCGGACACGCCGACATCTCGACGACGCAGATCTACACCCACGTGGACCGCGAGTACCTTAGAAGCGTCCACCGGCAGTTCCATCCCCGCTCCTGAGCATGATTCTCGTCATCGACAATTACGACAGCTTCACCTGGAACCTCGTGCAGTACCTCGGGGAGCTCGGGGCGGAGGTGGTCGTGAAGCGCAACGACGAGATCACCCTCGACGAGATCGCCGCGATGGATCCGGACGGGCTGGTGCTCTCGCCGGGCCCCTGCGCGCCGGCCCAGGCCGGAATCACGGTGGCCGCCATCCAGCGGTTCGGCGAGCACATTCCCACCCTGGGCGTCTGCCTCGGCCACCAGTCCATCGGCGAGGCCTACGGGGGGGAAGTCGTCCGCGCGGGAAAGGTCATGCACGGCAAGACCTCGCGGGTCGAGCACGACGGCACCGGGATCTTCGCCGGGCTGGAATCGCCGATGGAGGTGATGCGATATCACTCCCTCGTGGTCGAGCCGTCGTCGCTGCCCGAGTGCCTCGAGGTCGTCGCGGTCGCCGCCGATGACCGCGGCGAGATCCATGGGCTGCGGCACCGGAAGCATCCCGTCTTCGGCGTGCAGTTCCACCCGGAATCGGTCATGACGCCGAATGGAAAGCAGCTACTCCGCAACTTCCTGGAGCTGACGAAGTAATGGTTCGCGCCTGCCTCGCGGCCCTGCTGCTCATCGGCCGCCTGGCCGCGGCGCAATCGCCCGTCGTCGTGGTGCGGGACGCGGGCCCCGGCCCCGTCGGCCGCTATCTGGCGGCGCTGCTCGCGAATCCGGCCACGCGCGTGATCGTCGCCGACACCGTCATCCTGCCCGCGGACTCGGTCTACCCCTCGTCAGTCGTCGTGATCGGAAAGCGGGCATCGGTTGCCGGCAACGTCCGGGGCGACGTCGTGGTGGTCGGCGGCGACCTGTTCATCAAGCCGCGGGCGCGGATCGAGGGCGAAGGGATCGCGATCGGCGGAGGCGCCTACGGCTCCATGCTCGGCGTCGTCCGGGGCGGGCTCACGAGCCATCGCGACTTCACCTACGATGCCGTTGAACTCGACGGGCGGATCGAGCTCCGGTATCGCGAGACGTACGTGACGTCGGGCGGGGGTGGCCCGGTCTCGTGGCCGGTGTTGTACGGCATCCGCATCCCGACCTACGATCGGAGCAATGGTGTCTCGCTGCCCATCGGGCCGGCGATCGTGGCCGGGCCCGTCGAAGTCGACGTCCTCGGCACCTATCGCTCGCAGATCGGCCGCGTCGACCCGTCGGTGAACGGGACGATCCGGATGGGCAGGAAGACCTGGGTCGAGGGCTTCGCGGGTCGCGAGTCGCGGTCGAACGAGGTCTGGATCAACAGCCCGTTCTCCAACTCCCTCAACGTCCTCCTCTCGGGCAAGGACGAGCGCAACTGGTACCGGGCGACCGGGGGCTGGCTGACGATCAACCGGAAGTTCGAGACGGCGACCATGACGTCGTCCTACGCCATCGGCGGCGCGACGGAACAGGCGCGCGCGGTGCGCCCCGACCTGTATCCCACGAGCGGCCCGTGGAGCTTCACCGGCCGCAGGTCCGCGAAGGGCATGTACCGGCCGAATCCACAGATCCCGGGCGGCACGATCACCAGCGCCCTGGCCGGGGCGAAGTATCAGTGGACAGCCGGCGCCGTGAAGGCGAGGCTCGACGTCGACCTCGAGGTCCCGGTGTCGGGCACGCCCGAAGCGAGGTTCGTGCAGACCACGGTCGACGGCCGGATCGACTTCCCGACCTTCGGCGCGCAGCGGTACCGCTTCGAGGCGCACGGCGTCCTCACCTCGGGCGACACGGCTCCGATGCAGCGGTTCGCATACCTTGGCGGGTCCGGCACGCTGCCCACCGAGGAGCTGCTCACCTTCGGCGGCGACGAGCTGCTCTTCATCGAGAGTCGTTACGAGATCCCGATCCCGGCGGTCCAGCTCCCGTTCATCGGGCCGCCCACGCTGACGTTCCGCCACATTCTCGGAGCAGCCGGCGTGCAGACGCTGCCGGACATCACCCAGATCATCGGCGCGCGTCTCTCCGTGCCGTTCGTGCGCGCCGAGCTGCTGATGGACACGGGGACCCGGAAGCTCAGGTTCCGCGCAGGCCTCTCGCTCTCGCGCTAGCCGAGGCCCACCCGGTCCGGTCCTACCGCGACCGCGTCCAGATCATGATCAGCCCGCACCCGGCATCCCGGCGGGCGCCACCGAACTCCGGGGGCATCGTCGAGGGGCCAGAGTAGACCTCGATCCCGTACACGTCGCTCATCACGATCGTGTTCATCGGGAAGTACGGCTCCTTGATCGAGCCGTCGACGCCGACGCGAACCACGCACTGCACCGGCACCGGGCGATTGCCGATCATCTGCACCTTCGGCCCTCGCGTGGACACGGCGAGCTGCACCCCGAGGCTGTCCATGATCCTCATGCCCTGCATGCGCCGCACGAGGTCACTTGGCTGGCGCGGCATGATGCGATCGATGTCGGCGCGGGTCATGAACTGACCGCCGTTCCGTTTCGCGGCCCGGCGTTCCTCGAATCCCTGGAGCCGGGCGGGGATGATGCGCTCATCCCGGACGTCCACCGCGCCCAGGTTCAGGGCCGTGGACCGGAGGACGAAGCGCACCTCGGCGGCCTGACCCGGGGACACGGTGGTGGAGAGGCTTTCCGGAGACAGGCCGAGACGACGGGCTACCACCAGATGGACTCCGGCAGGCACGGTCTCGATCCGCAGGCTCCCCTGGTCATCCGTCACGCCGCGCCAGCGGCCTCCGTCGACCTGGATGTCGGCACCGGCGATCGGCCCCCGCGCTGAATCGCTCGCGGCAACCATGATCGTGCCGGTGGCGGGGACCACTGCGGCCTGACCTCCCGCACTCCGCGCCACGGACATGACACACATCAGGGAGCCCATACAGACGGGCGCAATAAGGAGTTGTGACATTTCCAGTGAAGGATTGGTTGACACACAGTGCATTACGGGCGATCATAGCGCCCGTAAACCCCACCATTGGCGTGTTGACCGTTCCAGGCCGGAACGACCCGACCGCCGTTCCCCCAAGGAGGGTAGAGTGCGAAAAGCCAGGTCCGCAGGTCTTGCATTGGCAATGCTGGTGGCACTGACCACCGCTGCCTCCGCGCAGCGGCGTCTGACGGGACGAGTCGAGAGTACGACGGGCGAGCCGCTTCCGGGAGCATCCGTGAACGTGGTCGGAACCCTGGTCGGCACGACGACCGCCACCGACGGACGATTCGTCCTCAACCTGCCGACGGCGGCAGCGGTGCAGCTCTCGGTGCGACGTCTCGGCTATCGCCGCATGACGGTGGACGTCCCGCCGACCCAGAATGAAGTCGTGGTGAAGATGGAGAAGGACGTGATGCGGCTCGACGAGGTCGTCGTGACGGGTACCGCGACGACGATCGACCGGGCGCACGCGGCGACCGCGACGCAGACGATCAGCGCCGAGGAAGTCGCCCGCGTCCCCGCGCTCGACCTCACCAACGCCCTCCAGGGCAAGGTGGTCGGCGCCCGCATCAACATGAACTCCGGCGCGCCGGGCGGCGGCGGCCAGATCCAGATCCGCGGCGTGACCTCGCTCAACGGCAATGGCGAGCCGCTCTTCGTGGTCGACGGGGTGCTGATCAGCAACGCCTCGATCGCCGGCGGCGCGAACACCATCACCCGCGCCTCGGGCACGGCGGCGGCGAGCAGCCAGGACAACATGGTGAACCGCCTGGCCGACGTGAACCCGAACGACATCGAGTCGATCGAGGTGCTCAAGAGCGCCGCGGCGTCCTCGATGTACGGATCGCGGGCCAGCAACGGCGTGGTGATCATCACCACCAAGCGCGGCAAGTCGGGGACGCCGAAGTTCTCCCTGACGCAGCGGTACGGCGCATACTCGCCGATGAAGCTGCTCGGGTCGCGCCAGTTCAAGGACACGACGGACATCCTCGAGGCCGTCGGATGCGCCGCGGGCGCGACCTGCAGCGGCAACGTCGGCGCCGCCTACGTCCGCGCCAACATCAAGACCAACAACATCCCGTACTACGATTACCAGAGTGACCTGTTCAACGGCGGCAGCGGGTCGTTCGAGACGATCGGCACGATGAGCGGCGGCACCGACAACGGCGGCACCCGCTACTACGTCTCCGGCACCAACAAGTACGACGACGGCACGATGCTCAACACGCTGGCCCGCATGCAGACCCTGCGGATGAGCCTCGACCAGCTGTTCGGCACGAAGTGGTCCGTCAGCGCCGGCCTGAACATGATGCGCACGCTGGCCGCGCGCGGCCTCTCGAACAACGACAACACGAACACGAGCCCGTACTACGTGTTCGCCTACTCGCCGGCGGTGATCGACCTCAAGACCGTCAGCGCCTCGGGCGCGTTCCCGGAAAACCCGTTCGCCGGTGGCGGCTCATCGTCCTCGAATCCGTTCCAGACGATGACGTACATCAAGAACGACGAGAACGTCTTCCGCGAGATCGGGAACCTCAACGTCACGTACGACGTGTTCTCCACGGCGGAGCATCGCCTCCAGCTGCGGAGCATCCTCGGCGTCGACCGCTTCACGCAGGACAACGAGATCTACTCGCCCAACTTCCTGCAGTACGAGCCGAAGGACGCGCTGCTCGGTTCGGCGATGCAGGGCGACGCGCTGAGCCGCCAGTGGAACGGGTCGGTGAACGGCGTGTGGACCTATACGCCGAGCAACCGCTGGTTCGTCGCCACCGGATCCGCCGGCATGGGCTCCGAGAACCGCTACTCGAACATCATGCGCATCCAGGGCCGCGGCCTTCTCCCGGGCGTGCCCCTCGCGAACCAGGGCACCAACGCGCTCAACCACGCGATCGCCGAGGTCGAGGACCAGTTCTTCTTCGGCCAGGAGGAAGTCCTCCTCTGGAACGAGCGCATCAGCGCCACCTTCGGCGTCCGCGCCGAGCGCAGCAGCGCCAACGGTGACCGCAAGAAGTACTTCAGCTATCCGAAGGCGTCGATCTCGTATCGGCTCACCGAGCCGCTCCCGCTGGTCAACAGCCTCAAGTTCCGCGCGTCACTCGGCAAGACCGGAAACCAGCCGAGCTACGGCGTGCGCGACCTCGTGCTCGGCAACGGCGGCCTGATCGACGGCCGCGTGAGCCTCGCCGCCCCGTCCACCCTCGGCAATCCGCTCATCGAGCCGGAGAAGCTGACGGAGAAGGAGTTCGGCCTCGACGCGTCGTTCTGGGACAACCGGATCGGCTTCGAGGGCACGCGCTTCAACCGCACGATCAACGACATGTTCCTGTTCGTCCCGCTCGCGCTGACCTCGGGCACGAGCTCGCAGATCGCCAACGCCGGCACGATGGAGACCTCGGGCTGGGAGTTCGGCGGCACGCTGGCGCCGGTCCGGATGCGCAACTTCGACTGGACGACGCGGGTGAACTACTACTCGTTCGCCGGCAAGATCACCGAGCTTCCGGTGCCGGCCTTCATCAGCAGCTCGGGCTTCGGGTCGGCGTTCGGCCGCGCCCGCGCCTACTGCCCGGGCTTCACGGCCTCGGGAGCGATCACCCTCAGCACGCTCGGCAAGTGCGGTGGCACGGGCACCGTCAACGGCCAGCAGGTCACGATCGAGCCCGGCTCGATCACGGCGATCTGGGGCAACAAGACCCGCTGTGACTCGGAGGACGTCCGCCTCAAGGGCTGCACGCTCGACATGTCGGTGACCGACACGATCATCGGCGACGCGACCCCGGACTTCGAGATGTCGTTCGGCAACGAGATGCGCTACAAGAACTTCAACCTCTCGGCGCTGTTCGACTGGAGGAAGGGTGGCGACGTCTCGAACATGACGCAGACGCTCTTCGACGAAGGCCACAACTCCAAGGACTACGACGAGGCGTCCCCGAACCCGGCGTACAACCCGAGCGGCGCGACCAATCCCAGCCTCGGCCAGTACCGCTACGACCGCTGGAATCAGGGTCGCCAGGCCAACGTGTACATCCAGGACGGATCGTACGTGAAGCTCCGCGAGGTCACGCTTGGCTACCAGGTCCCGTCGGCCTTCACGGCCCGGTGGTTCCCCCGCGCGTCGGACGTGAACCTCAACCTGAGCGCCAGGAACCTGAAGATGTGGTCCGATTACTGGGGCGTGGATCCGGAGGTCAACAACTTCGGCAACGCCAACGTCGCCCGTCAGGTCGACCTGGCCCCGTTCCCGGCCACGAAGAGCGTCTTCCTCGGCGTCTCGGTGGTGTTCTGATGCGCAAACTCACTCATTCTCAGCCTGCCAACCCGAGGGTTCGCCTCATGCGGTATGGTGCTCTCCTGGTCGTCGCCGGCGTCGCGCTGGCGATGCCCGGTTGCTCGGAACCGATGATTCCGAATTACAACAGTCCGACCGTCGAAGCCGCCGGCTCGGATCCTTCCTCCCTCCAGCTCCTCGCCACGGGCATCCTGTCGCAGCTGCGCGGCAGCGTGACCGGCGAGGACCTCAGCACCGGCATCCTCGGCCGCGAGGCGTTCAACTACACGCCGACCGAGGGCCGCAACACGACGCACTACCTGTCGGCGCCGGGCGGCATCCTCGACCCGTCGGGGTTCGCCGTCGGCAACTTCGCCGGCCCGTACAACAACGCGCGGAACATCTACAACTTCCTCAACGTTGTGGCGAACGCGCCGCTGACGCAGCAGCAGAAGGACGCGGCCTCCGGGTTCGCCAAGACGGTCGAGGCGCTGGAGTACATCACCGTCGTCACGACCCGTGACACGGTGGGCGCCGTGGTGCAGGTGATGGCGAATCCGGCCGACCTCGCGCCGTTCGTCTCGCTCGACTCGGCGTACAAGTACATCTCGGCCCGTCTCGACGAGGCGGCCACCGAGCTGTCGAGCGCCGGGTCGACCGCGTTCCCCTTCGTCCTGACCTCCGGGTTCGCGGGCTTCAACACCCCGGCGAATTTCCTGAAGGTGAACCGGGCGATCGCCGCGCGGGTCTATGCCTACCGCGGGAGCATCGTGGCGAACCGGCCGTCGGCCGGCGTGACCTGCACCGGCTGCTACGCCAGCGCGCTCACGGCCATCAACGCCTCGTTCTTCGATCCCTCGGCGGCGGCGCTCAACACCGGCCCGTTCCACACCTACAGCACCTCCACCGGCGACGCGCAGAACACGCTGTTCTTCTCGTCGACCGGCGACATCATGGCGCATCCCTCGATCGTCACCGATGCGCCGCTCAAGGCCAACGGCACGCGCGACAACCGCCTGCTGGCCAAGGTGGACTCGGCGACTCCGCTGCATAACCCGTCGCCGGACGCCACCAACGGCATCCCGTCGACGGCGCGGTACAAGATGTACGCCGACCGCAGCGCGCCGATCAAGATCATCACCAACGAGGAGCTGTACCTCCTCCGCGCCGAGGCCCGGTGGTTCACGGGGGACAAGGCCAACGCCATCGCGGACATCAACTTCATCCGCGTGAACTCCGGCGGCCTGAATCCCAGCGCCCTGACCGTGGCGAGCACGGACGCGGAGTTCATCACCGAGCTGCTGCTGCAGCGCCGGTATTCGCTGATGTTCCAGGGCTTCCGCTGGAACGACGTCCGCCGGTTCAACCAGCTGGCCACGCTGCCACTGGACCGTCCGGTTCACACCCGCGCCAAGGTGATGCCGATCCCGCAGGGTGAGTGCCTCATCCGCGCGAACGAGACGACGCCGGCCATGCGGGGACCCGGCTGCAGCTGATCGAACACCCGAAGGGAGAAGCCCCGCATCGAGCGACGCTCGATGCGGGGTTTTTCGTTCGCGGAAATCGTTGCCTTGGGAGCGACGACACGGTACACTTAACGCCCGTGACTGTCGTGGCCGGCAGCGCGCAGCGAGGCGCAACGGAATGAGGACGCTCGCCGTCATCCCAGCTCGTCTGGGGGCCACCCGTCTCCCGCGTAAGCCTCTCCGCCTCCTTGGCGGCCTCCCGCTGGTCCTCAGGGTCTGGGAACGCGTCCGCGAGACCCGCGTCGCCGACGACTGCGTCATCGCCACCGATTCCGCCGAGGTGGCCGCCGTGGCCGCCGAGCATGGGGCGGATGTCATCCTGACGCGCTCCGATCACCCGTCGGGGACGGACCGGGTCGCCGAAGTCGCCGCCCGGAGCGAATACCGGCGGTTCGAGTGCGTCCTCAACGTCCAGGGCGACGAGCCGTTCGTGTCCGTGGAAGCGCTCAGGGGCGCGGCCGGCCTCATCACCTCCGGAGCCTTTCCGCTGGCCACGGCCGCGGCCGTCGCCGGCCCGGACATCCTGGGGAACCCCAACGTCGTGAAGGTCGTGGCCGCCGACGACGGCCGCGCGCTCTACTTCTCGCGCGCGCCGATCCCGTTCCTGCGCGATCCGGACGATCGCGCCATTCTCGAAGGTCGCATCCATCATCACATAGGCGTTTATGCTTATCAGAGGGATGCGCTTGCACGATGGGTGGCGATGTCACCGCACCCGCTCGAGCAGATCGAACGCCTCGAGCAGCTCCGTCCGCTGGCCGCGGGAATGGCCATGGGGGTCGCGGTGGTGAAGGAGCCGCCGCGCGGAGGCATCGACACCGAAGACGACCTCGCTCGCGCCAATTCCGACTGGACCGCACTTACACCGGATCGTTCCTGATGCCACAACAATCGACCAAGTACATCTTCGTGACCGGCGGCGTGGTCTCGTCGCTCGGCAAGGGCATCGCCGCCGCCTCGCTCGGCCGGCTGCTCGTGGAGCGCGGGCTGCGCGTGTCGATGCTCAAGTTCGATCCGTACCTCAACGTGGATCCCGGGACCATGTCGCCGTTCCAGCACGGCGAGGTCTTCGTGACCGACGACGGGGCCGAGACCGACCTCGACCTCGGCCATTACGAGCGGTTCATCGACCGGGCCCTCTCGCAGGCCAACAACATCACGACCGGCCGCATCTACCTGAACGTCATCACCAAGGAGCGGCGCGGGGAGTTCCTCGGGTCGACGGTGCAGGTGATCCCGCACATCACCGACGAGATCAAGGCCGCCATCCGCCGCCTCTCGCCGGAGAACGACGTCGTGATCGTCGAAGTCGGCGGCACGGTGGGCGACATCGAGTCGCTGCCGTTCCTCGAGGCCATCCGCCAGTTCCGGCACGACGTCGGCCGTGACAACGCGATCTTCGTGCATCTCACGCTCATGCCGTACATCGCCGCGGCCGGGGAGCTGAAGAGCAAGCCGACCCAGCACTCGGTCCGCGAGCTGATGCAGATCGGTATCCAGCCGGACATCCTCATCCTGCGCACCGAGCGCCCGATCTCCGACGACATCAAGCGCAAGATCGCGCTGTTCTGCAACGTCGAATTCGGCGCCGTGATCGAGAGCCCGGACGTGCGCACCATCTACGAGATCCCGCTGCGCTTCCACGACCAGGGCCTCGACGACCGTGTCGTGACCAAGCTGGGCCTCCAGGCCGCCGCGCCCGAGCTGGGCAAGTGGCAGGAGCTCGTCGAGCACATCACGAACCCGCACGAGCGGGTGCGCATCGCCGTGGTCGGCAAGTACACGGACTACCAGGACAGCTACAAGAGCGTCGTCGAGTCGCTGATCCACGGCGGCATCGCCAACGACGTCGGCGTGGACATCCACTGGGTCTCCAGCGAGAAGTTCACCGACGCCGCGCGCACCGAGGAGGTGCTGCGCGACTGCGACGCGCTGCTGGTGCCCGGCGGCTTCGGCGTCCGCGGCGTCGAGGGCATGGTCGAGGCCATTCGCTATGCGCGCGAGACCGGCATGCCGTTCTTCGGCATCTGCCTCGGCATGCAGACGGCGATCATCGAGTTCGCCCGCAACGTCTGCGGGCTGGAGGACACCAACTCCTCCGAGTTCGCGCCCGAGTGCGACAACGCCGTGATCTCCCTGATGGAGTCGCAGCAGCACGTCACCGACGTCGGAGGCACCATGCGCCTCGGGGCGTACCCGTGCCGGCTCACCCGCGGCTCCCGCGCGGCGGAGATTTACGGCCAGGCCGAGGTCAGCGAGCGCCACCGGCACCGCTACGAGGTCTCCAATCGCTATCGCGACCTCTTCGTCCAGAAGGGGCTTCGCCTCAGCGGCCTCTCGCCGGATGGACAGCTCGTCGAGATCATCGAGCTGCCACAGCATCCGTGGTTCATCGGCTGCCAGTTCCATCCGGAGCTCCAGTCGCGTCCGACCCGCCCGCATCCGCTGTTCGCCGGCTTCATCGCCGCCGCGGAGCGCGCGAAGCGCGGGCGCCGCTCGGGCAACACTTCCGGTCATCTCGTCGAGGCAGCCGACTGAACGTGCCCCTCTTCCCGCAGGACAAGCTGTTTCTCATCGCCGGCCCGTGCGTTCTCGAATCCGATGACCTGAACCGCCGGGTCGCCGACCACCTCGCGAAGGTCGCGCACCTGCTTCCGGGCGGCGTGATCTTCAAGGCGAGCTTCGACAAGGCGAACCGGTCGAACCCGGGCGCCGCGCGCGGACCGGGCATCGATGAGGGCCTCAGGACCCTGGCCAAGGTGGGGCAGAGCAGCGGGCTGCCGCTCCTCACCGACGTCCATCTCCCGGAGCAGTGCGCGGCCGCCGCCGAAGTGGTGGACGTCCTCCAGATCCCCGCCTTCCTCTGCCGCCAGACCGACCTGCTCGTCGCCGCCGGCGCGACGAACAAGGCCGTGAACGTGAAGAAGGGGCAGTGGATGCAGCCCGAGGGAATGAAGGGGGCCATCGAGAAAGTTCGCGGCGCCCGCACCGGCGCGCCCGAGCGGCGGAAGCGCGTCGCCCTCGGCGCGCCCAAGGGACATCCCGAGCGCCGCGAGAAGCCGTGGGCCGCCGAGCTGCAGGCATCGAAGGAGGTCGCGGTGACCGAGCGAGGCTCCTTCTTCGGCTACGGCGACCTGGTGGTGGACATGCGCGGCTTCGCGCGGATGCGCGCCGCCTGCAGCGCGCCGGTGATCTTCGACGCGACGCACAGCGTGCAGCAGCCCGGCCGCGGGGCGGGCGGCTCCAGCGGCGGCGCGCGCGAGTTCATTCCGCCCCTCGTGTTCGCCGCGCTCGGCGCGGGGGCC
>CAMLHT010000099.1 GCA_946479895.1 uncultured Gemmatimonadota bacterium
CTGGCGATCCCGGTTCGTTGTTTCCGCGTTCATCAGCGAAATCCGCGAGCTACAGCTCTCTCCCCGCGAATGACCCGGAGGGAAAACCTGAACCGACCGTCCTCCGCCGCTATCGAGCACTGACGATCTGCCGCTATCTTCCCCCCGTGCGCCTCGTCCACCTCGCCGACCTGCACCTCGGGTTCCGACAGTATCAGCGCCTGACGCCTGGGGGCATCAACCAGCGCGAGGCGGATGTCGCCCGGACCTTCGAGGCGGCGATCGACCGCGTGATCGAGCTCGCGCCGGAAGTCGTCCTCTTCGCCGGTGACATCTTCCACGCGGTGAGGCCGAGCAACCCGGCCATCCTGCACGCGTTCATCCACTTCTCGCGGCTCATGCAGAGCCTGCCCAACTCGAGAGTGGTGATGGTCGCCGGCAACCACGACACGCCCCGGTCGGCCGAGACGGGCAGCATTCTCCAGCTCTTCTCCCGGCTCGGCATGGACGTCGTCGAGCGCGAGCCGCTGAGGGTGGAGATCCCCGAGTTCGACCTCTCGGTGCTTGCCGTCCCCGACGCTCCCGGCATCCTGCCGAAGTTCGAGCCCGATCCGCGGTTCAAGCACAACGTCCTGCTGTTCCACGGCGAGGTCGAGGGCGTGATTCCCGCAGTCGGGGCGACGCCGGAGCGCGCCGCGCGCATCGTCACCCTTCGCGACCTCAACGCCGCCGCGTTCGACTACTGCGCGCTCGGCCACTACCACGTGATGCGGAAGGTCGAGGAGAACGCCTGGTACGCCGGCGCGACGGACTACACCAGCACCCACGTGTGGTCGGAGCTCAACGAGGAGCGCGTCTCCGGCATCGAGGGCAAGGGATTCATCGAGTGGCACTTCGAGTCGGCCACCGCGATTCCGCGCTACCTCCGCCCCTCGCGCCAGTTCGTCGATCTCCCGCCGATTTCCGCCGAAGGCCTCGCTGTGCTCGAGCTGGACGAGCGCATCCGCACGACGGTGGAGCTGGCGCCTGGCGGCATCGACGACAAGGTCGTTCGCCTCCGCCTGCACGACGTGCCGGCGCACCTCGCCCGCGAGCTGGACCACCGCGCGATCCGGGAGTTCAAGAAGCGCGCGCTGAACTTCTTCCTCGACGTCCGCCGTCCCGACCGCACGCGCCGCTCGGCTTCGGGCGCCGCGGGGCGTCGTCCGTCGCTCGACGAAGTGCTGAAGGAGACGCTCACCACGCGCCTCCTGCCTGGCGACATCGATCGCAACCGCCTCATCGAGCTCGGCGCGCGCTACCTCGGCCAGGCCGACTCCCTCGCGGCGACCGCCGCGCTGCCGGAGGTCTGACCGGTGCGCATCCACTCGATCCGCCTCCTCAACTTCCGCCAGCACGCCGATACCTCGATCGAGCTCGACTCGGGGCTGACGGGGATCGTCGGCGCGAACGGCACCGGCAAGTCGACGATCCTCGAGGCGATCGCCTGGGCGCTCTATGGATCGTCCGCCGCGCGCGGCAATCGCGAGTCCATCCGCTCCCTGCGCGCCGCGCCCAAGGCGCCGGTGCGCGTCGAGCTGGAGTTCGAGCTCGGCATCCACCGGTATCGGGTCGTCCGCGGGCTCACCAACGCCGAGCTGTATCTCGACCGCGCCGCCGCGCCGATCGCGAACTCCACCAGCGGCGTGACCGACGTGCTCCGCCGCCGGCTGGGCATGACGCGCGACGAGTTCTTCAACACGTACTTCACGGGGCAGAAGGAGCTGAGCGTCATGGCGGCCATGGGGCCGACCGAGCGCGCCCAGTTCCTCTCCCGCCTCCTGGGGTACGAGCGCCTTCGCGTCGCCCAGGAAATCGCCCGCGACAGGCGCAAGGCGATCGTCGCCGAGGCGACGGGGGTGCGTACCGGCATGCCTGAGCCCGACGCCGTCCAGAAGGCGGCGTCCGAGGCGCGCATCCAGGTCGCCGATACCGAGCAGAAGCTCGAGAAGGCCCAGGCCGCGAGGACGACGGCCGTCGCCGCCGCCGACCTGCTCACGCCGCAGTGGGAGGAAGTCCAGGCCGAGCGTGAGCTGCTCAAGCGCATCGACAGCGACCTCCGCGTGGCCGAGAGCGAGGAGGCGGCGCGGCGTCGCGAGGTCGAGCGTCAGGACGCGGAGCTGGCGCAGCTCGCGACGGCGCAGACGGAGATGGCTGCCGTTCGCGCGGCCATCGCGCCGCTGCTCCCGTTGCGCTCCGAGCTCGACACGATGGACCGCCTCGCCCGCGATGAGGGCCGTCGCCAGACGCTCCTCAAGCAGGAGCGCGAGCTCACCGCCGACCTCGCCGCGCTGCGCGAGCGCCGCGGCCAGATCGAGACGGCGCCAAAGCTCGACAAGGAGACGACCGCGGAGCTCAAGCGTCGCCGCGCCGACCTCGCCGAGGTGGAGAAGAAGTACGAGGCCGCGCGCACCGAATGGGTGCGTGACGCGCAGGAGGTCTCCACGAAGATCGAGACCATCAAGACCTCGCTCGCCGAGTACCGGCATCAGCGGGAGCTGCTCCTCAGGGAAGGCGAGAACGGGACCTGCCCGATCTGCTCCCGCTCGCTCGGCGACCACTACCAGAGCGTGCTCACGCACCTCGACGACCAGATCGAATCGCAGACCGAGGAGGAGAAGTACCTGCGGTCCCGCGCCACGCAGCTGAAGAAGGCGCCGAAGGACGTCGTCGAGGCCGAGACGGCGAAGCGCGACGCTACCGAGGCCGTGGCGAAGCTCGAGAAGAAGCTCGCGAAGATCCAGCTCGCCGTTCAGGAGCTGGCGAAGATCGACGTGGACTTCGCCGCGCAGACGGCGAAGCACGCCACCGTCGTCGCTGAGCTGGCCGACATCCCAGGCGGGTATGTGGCCGAGCGGCATCTCGAGCTGCGGACGCGGGTAGCCGAGCTCCAGCAGCTCGAGTCGCGCGCGAGCAAGCTCGCCGGCGCCGTGGAGCGGGAAGGGCAGTTGCGCGCCGACCGGGAGCGCGGCGCGGCGGCCCTCGCCGTCATCAGCGCGCGGCTCGAGGAGCTGCGCGCCGAGCGCGCGGGAATGTCCGGTGGAGACGATCGGTTCGAGAGCGTGCGCCAGTCGTACGAGTCGGCCCTGGCCGTGCTCCGTGCCGCGGACGTCGAGCTGGCGACGGCGAAGGCCCGCCACACGAGCGCGCTCGCCGCGGTCGCCGTGGCCGAGCGTGCCATCGTGGAGCTCGAGCGCGCCGAGGCGCGGCTGGAGGAGCTGAATCAGGAGCGCAGGCTGCACGAGGAGCTCGACCGCGCCTACACCGACCTGCGCACCGACCTCAATCTCCAGCTTCGCCCCGAGATCTCGGATCGCGCGAGCCTGCTGCTGAACGAGCTCACCGACGGCCGCTACAGCGAGTTCGAGCTCGACGAGAACTACAACATCGTCCTCCACGAGGACGGCCTGCCGAAGCACGTCATCTCCGGCGGTGAACAGGACCTCGCGAACCTCATCCTGCGCATCGCCATCTCCGAGATGATCGCCGAGCGGGCCGGACAGCCGCTGTCGCTGCTGATCCTCGACGAGGTGTTCGGGTCGCTCGACGAATCCCGTCGCGCCAACGTCATCGCGCTGCTGCGCAGCATGCACGAGCGGTTCGACCAGGTCATCGTCATCACCCACGTGGATCTCGACAGCCCCGAAGTCGAGCACATGTTCGACGTGTCGTACGACAAGGACACCGGCTCGTCGCGCGTCACGCGCCGCACCGACGCGCCCGTTCGTCCCGACGACGACCAGCTCGAGATCGGGGCCGCCTGATGGCCGTCTCCCGCTGGCGCTCGGTCGGCATCGTCGACGGTCCGCAGCGCGCGACCGTGCGGGACATCTCCGAGCTCAATGAGGTGTTCAGCGCCGCGTTCACCGATCGTTACCGGCGCGACGGCCTCTCCGGCGTTCGCGTGCCGTACCTGAATCCGGTGATCTGGCGCTACGCCATCGAGGATGCCGCCGACGGGGCGCTGATCTGGCGCGACGAGCGCGGCGGCGTCGCCGCGTTCAACATGGTCCATCAGTCGGGCGAGGAAGGCTGGATGGGGCCGCTCGCGGTGCGCTCCGACCAGCAGGGCCACGGCGTGGGCAAGGAGGTCGTGTCGCGCGGCGTCGGCTGGCTGCGCGAGCACGGCGCGCGCGTCATCGGCCTCGAGACGATGCCGCGCACGATGGACAACATCGGCTTCTACTCGCGGCTCGGCTTCACGCCGGGCTACCTGACGGTCACGCTTTCACTCGAGGCGTACCGGCACGAGTCCGACGTCCAGGCGCTGAGCCGGCTGCCCGCGGCGGCGCGGGACGCGGCGATCGCCGAATGCGCGGCGCTCCTGGGCACCGTGGCGCGCGGCGCCGACTACACCCGCGAGATCATCCTGACCGGCGAGCTCGATCTCGGCGAGACGCTCCTGCTGCGCGAGAAGGACCGGCTCGTCGGCTTCGCGCTCGCGCACACCGCGCCGCTCGTGGAAGGGCGCACGCGTGACGAGCTGCGTGTGCTGAAGCTCGTCCTCGACGACCAGGCTCGGTTCGGCGGCTTCGCGCGCTCCATCTCCGGCTACGCGCGCCAGGCGGGCGTTCGCCGGGTGAGCTTTCGCATGCAGGGCGAGTATGCCGATGCGTATCGCCAGGCGACGGCGATGGGCATGCAGGTCCGCTGGACCGATCTGCGCATGGCGCTCGATGGCTATCGCGACGTGGTGCCGCCGAAGGGGATGGTCCTCTCGAACTGGGAGATCTGACCGCTCGGGTCGCTGCGGGAGCCCGTAATGGGGTCCCACGTATATTGCGGCATGTCAGGCGGCCGACTCCTCATCGTCTCCAACCGTCTTCCAGTCAGCGTCAGCGTCGATGACGGCCGGCCGGTGGTTCGCCAGAGCGTCGGCGGACTCGCGACCGGAATGAAGGGACCGCACGAGTCGCGCGGCGGTCTCTGGATCGGCTGGCCTGGTTCGATCGACGGCCTCGACGAGGACGGGCGGGCCGAGCTCGCGAAGCAGCTCGATGGAATGCGCGCCGTTCCGGTCGACCTGACGCCGCGCGAAGTCGAGGTCTTCTACGAAGAGATCTCCAATGCCGTGCTGTGGGCGATCTGCCACGACCGCATCGACCGGCTCCCGCTCCGCGTCACCGGATGGGACGTGTACGAGCAGGTCAACGCGCGATTCGCCGACGTCGTCGCCGCGCACTGGCGACCCGGGGACACGATCTGGGTCCACGACTATCAGCTGATGCGCCTCCCGGCGCTGCTCCGCGAACGGCTGCCCAACGCGCGCATCGGGTTCTTCCTCCACGTGCCGTTCCCGAACCCCGAGGTCTTCTTCACGCTCGCGAAGCGCCGCTGGCTCGTCGAGGGCATGCTCGGGGCCGACCTGATCGGGTTTCACACCCGGCGGTACCGCGGCCACTTCACCGGCGCGCTGCGCCGCCTGCTCGGCCTCGAGATGAACGCGCGCGAGGAAGTCGACTACGGCGGTCGGCCCGTCCGGCTCGGCATCTTCCCGATGGGCGTGGACGCCGCCGACTTCGCGAGCCGCTCGACGTCGCGCGCGGTGAACGGACTGCGGCTCGAGCTGCGTCCGCCCGCGCAGCGCCTGATCGTCGGCATCGACCGGCTCGATTACAGCAAGGGCATCAGCCGCCGGCTGCTCTCGTTCGAGCAGCTGCTCCTCCGCCATCCGGAGCTGCGCGAGCGGGTGCGGCTCCTCCAGGTCGCCGTGCCGTCGCGGGGGCGGGTGAACGAGTACCAGCGTTTCCGGCGGGAGGTGGAGCGCCTCGTCGGCCGCATCAATGGCGAATACGCCACGCCGGCGTGGACGCCGATCCAGTACATGTTCCAGAGCGTCCCTCCCGACACGCTGCTCGCGATCTACCGCGCGGCCGACGTCATGCTGGTGACGCCGCTGCGCGACGGGATGAACCTGGTGGCGAAGGAGTTCGTGGCTTCACGCACGGATGAGGACGGCGTGCTCGTCCTCAGCGAGTTCGCCGGCGCGGTGGACGAGCTCCACGACGCGATCATCGTGAACCCGTACGACGTGGACGCCGTCGCCGACTCGATCCAGCAGGCGCTGACGATGGATGGGGTGGAACGCCGGGCTCGCATGCGGAGGCTGCGCACTCAGGTGTTCGAGCACGACGTGCATCGCTGGGCCGACCGATTCCTCTCCGCGCTCGACGCGCGCCCGGCGTCAGCTCCGGCCTGACTTCCCGGCCGGCGGCGTGTCGGGCGTGCCGCGCTTCACCACGCGCCAGATGAGCAGCGTGACGCCGGCGGTGAGGAAGAAGTGCACCCAGCCGGGCGCGTCGAAGAAGAAGGTCGCGATCGCCCATCCCGCCAGCATGACGACGGCGCCGATGATACCGATATCCATTTATTGACCGAAGTGATGGTTGGCCCTAAATTGCGGGAAGCAATTCGAGAGATTCTTCTCGGGACGGAGATTCACGTTTTCGAGCCGATAAGTCCTTCGATAGGGTGCGATAATCTATGCTGACGTCATGCCCCCAGTGCGGGGGAAGGCGGAAAGCATGGTGAGTGCCTCAGTTTTCGACTGGGCTTCGCAAAACCCTCTTCGCTCCCGATCTTTGAAGGCCCCGCAGGGAAACCTGCGGGGCCTTTCTCTTTCAGCCGGGATGCGCCATGCCTACCGTCACCGTCACCCGCCGCCTGCACTTCAACGCCGCCCACCGCGTGCACAACCCCGCGCTCAGCGACGCCGAGAACAACGAGCTGTTCGGCAAGTGCAACAACCCGAACTGGCACGGCCACAACTACATCCTCGACGTCTCGGTCCGCGGCGAGATCTCGGCGAAGACGGGCTACGTCGTGGACCTGTCCCGCGTGAAGGAGATCGTCACGCGCGAGGTCATCGACAAGGTCGACCACAGGAACCTCAACGTCGAGGTCGACTTCATGAAGGGGAAGATCCCGACGACCGAGAACATCGTGGTCGCGATGTGGGACGTGCTGAAGCCGGCGGTGGCGCCGGCCACCCTCGAGCGTCTGGTGCTGTGGGAGACGCAGAACAACGCGGCCGAGTACCGGGGCGAGTGACGATGCTGAGCGGGAAGACGGCCGTCGTCACCGGCGGATCGCGCGGCATCGGCCTCGCGACGGCGTCGGCGCTGGCGAAGGCCGGCGCGAAGGTGGTGATCGTGGCGCGGCAGGCATCCGCCCTCCGGTCGGCGGCGAAGTCCCTCGGCGCCGCGACGGCGACGGTGTCGTGCGACCTCGGCGACCGCGCGGCGGTGGAGCGGGCGATCGAGGCCATTCGCGCGAGCCACGGCACGCCGGACATCGTCGTGAACAACGCCGGCATCTTCCGCGTCGCCCCGCTGCACGGCACCGACGCCGACGACTTCGCCGCGGCGCTCCAGGTGAACCTCTTCGCCCCGTTCCTCTTCATCCGCGCCTTCGTCGCGGACATGAAGGCGCGGAAGACCGGGCACATCGTGACGATCGGCTCGATCGCCGACCGCGTGATCTTCCCGGAGAACGCGGCCTACGCGGCGAGCAAGTTCGGCGCGCGGGCGATGCACGAGGTGCTGCGCGCGGAGCTCAAGGGCTCCGGCGTCCGCGCGACGCTCGTCTCGCCCGGCCCCGTGAACACCGCGCTCTGGGACGAGGTGGATCCCGATAACCAGCCGGGCTTCACGCCCCGGTCGGCGATGCTCTCGCCTCACGCCGTCGCCGACGCAGTGCTGTTCTGCACCACCCGGGCGCCGGACGTGAATGTCGACGAGCTCCGACTATCCCGGTCGTAAGTCATCCTGAGCGAAGCGAGGGATCTGCTTTCGATGTTCATAGAACTGATCGACTCCCTCCGCTGCCCCGCGGACCATCCGCCCTCCGTCCTCGTCGCCGCCTTCGAGAAGATCGTCGACCGCGACGTCGTCGAAGGCATGCTCGGCTGCCCCGTCTGCCGGTCGGAGTTCCAGATCGCCGGCGGTGAGCTGCGGCTGGTCACGACCGCCATGCCGGCGCCGGCGACCCGGGCGCTGAATCCCGACGAGGACGCGCTGCGCCTCGCCGCGTCGCTCGACCTGCGCCACGACACCGGCTTCGCCATCCTCCGCGGCGCCTGGTGCGCGCTCGCCGAGCGGATCGTGGACATCGCGCCGACGCACCTGGTCCTGCTCGACCCGCCGCTGAACACGCCGCGCGGCCCGGGACGCTCGATCATCCACGCCGGCGGCACGGTGCCCTTCGCTCCGGCGAGCGCCGTCGCCGCAACGATCGACGACGACGAGCGGGCCTACGCGCTCGCCGTGTCGGTCAGGACCGGCGGCCGCCTGGTGGGCCCGTCGAATCTCAGGCTGCCGTCATCGGTGAAGGAGCTCGCCCGGGATGACCGCTGGTGGGTCGGCGAAAAGGAGAACGCGACGGCGCCGATCGCGCTCGGGCGAGCGCGGTAGTCGGGAGTCGCACGCGCCGGGAGGTCGGGAGGGTGCGCGGACAGCGGGTATCCAGAATTGGATAATCGTCGGATGCGAATCACGAGCCGGTGCGCTGCGAACGATTATCCAATTCTGTGATACCGCGTATCCGCGCACCCGCCCCGACCTCCCGGCCGACGGCCACCCCGAGGCCTACTCGCTCCCGCCCTCCGCGTACAGCGCGTCGATCTGCGCCTTGTACGCCTTGTCCACCACCTTGCGCTTGACGCTCAGCTTCGGCGTCAGCTCGCCGCGCTCCACCGAGAAGTCGTGCTCCAGGAGCGCGATCTTCTTCGGCACCTCGAAGTGCGCGAAGCCCGTGAGGCCGCCGAGGACCTCCTTCTCCATCTTCTTCTGGATCGTCGGCATCGAGAGCAGGTTCTTCCGGTCCGGCCAGATGATGTTGTTGCGCTGCGCCCACTTCTCGAGGTTGTCGAAGTTCGGCACCACGAGCATGATCGGGAACTTCCGCTTGTCGCCGATCATCACCGCCTGGCTGACGTACTTGTTCGTCTTCACCACGTTCTCGATCGGCTGCGGCGCGATGTTCTTGCCGCCCGCGGTCACGATGATGTCCTTCTTGCGGTCGGTGATGCGCAGGAAGCCGTCCTCGATCGTCCCGATGTCGCCCGTATGGAACCACCCCTCGGCATCGATCGCCTCGGCCGTCGCCTGCGGCTTGTTGTAGTAGCCCTTCATCACGTTCGGGCCCTTCGTCAGGATCTCGCCGTCCTCCGCGATCCGTATCTCCGAGCCCGGCGCCGCCGGCCCGACCGTCCCGATCCGGAACTTCGTCGGCGAGTTCACCGAGATGAGCGGCGACGTCTCCGTCAGGCCGTAGCCCTCGAGGATCACCATCCCCGCCGCGAAGAAGAACTTGTTGATCTCCGCCGCCAGCGGCGCGCCGCCCGAGACGAAGTACCGCAGGCGGCCGCCCGTCCGCGCGTGCAGCTTCGAGAAGACCAGCTTGTGCGCGAGCTTGTACTGCATCGCGAGCAGTCCCCTCGGCTCGCCGCCGGCCAGCTTCACGTCGGCCCAGCGGTCGGCCACGTCGCGCGCCCAGAAGAAGATCCGCGCCTTCACGGCGCCGCCGGACAGCGCGTTGTCGAGCACGCGGGCGTACATCTTCTCGTAGAGGCGCGGCACCGAGAGGACCAGCGACGGCTTCACCTCGGACATGTTGAACGCCACCGTGTCCATGGACTCGGCGTAGGCGATCGACGTGCCCGTGTGCATCATCAGGTAGTGGCCGGCCATCCGCTCGAAGATGTGCGAGAGCGGGAGGAAGCTGAGGCAGCTGTCCCGTCCCTCGAACGGCACGACGCTCGCCGCGGCCATCACGTTCGAGTAGATGTTGTCGTGCGTGAGCATCACGCCCTTGGGATCGCCGGTCGTGCCCGACGTGTAGATCAGCGTCGCGAGGTCGTCCGGCTTCACCGACAGGGCGCGCTCGCGGTACTTCGCCTGGCGCGCGGGATCGTCGACGGCCTTCCCCTTCGCCTCCAGCTCGGCCAGGGTCATGTCCTCGCCCGGCTGCCGCGACGCGCTGAAGCCGATGACGTGCTTCAGGCTCGGGCACTTGCCCCGGATCTCCGCCAGCTTCGCCGACTGGGCCGCAGTCGAGCAGAAGATGACCGACGAGCCGGAATCGTTGATCAGGTAGGGCAGCTGTTCCGCAGGCAGGTTCGGATAGAGCGGAACGTCCGTGAGCGCCGACGTGAGGCACGCGTAATCCGCGATCGCCCACTCGGGCCGGTTCTCGGACAGGATCGCGACGCGATCCCCCGGCTGCAGCCCGAGCTCCTGGAGCCCGAGCGCGACCCGGCGGACGCGGTCCGCGAGCTCCCGGTGCGAGATGGGCTTGTACGACCCGCCTTCCTTGTACTGCAACGCATCCGGCCGGTTGTACTTCTCGACCGCGTCGAAGAACAGACGGGTCAAGGTGCCGGGCGCGGAGTTCCGCGGGCCGCCTGATACCTGCTGCATGCGTCCTCCGTGTTCGGTGACCAGGGTGGTGGTCGACCTTGCTGTCATCCCGAGCGCAGCGAGGGACCTGCTATTCCGGTGACCCCGGGAACATACGCCGCCCCGCCGAAGGGCGGAAAGGTCAGGGCTTCCGGGACACCGGAATGATGAACTCCACGGGGCTCCCCGGCACGTCGGTGCCAAGATACTTGACGGTTGCCCGCACGATGATCGTGTCGGTCTTCGTTCCCTCCCGCAGCGGATCCTCGACGGCGGCCTGGCGCAGGACCACGATCCGCGAGGCAACGCCCTTCGTGTCGGTCGTGTCGCGCGGCATGGGCTTGCCCGCGGCGTCGGCGATGAACGCGGTCGGCGTGCCCGCCACCTTCGGTGCCGGCGTGCGCTCGATGGAGTACGTGACGACGTAGCCCTGCGGCGCGCCCGCGTCGCCCGTCAGCGTCAGCTCGAGGGCGGGTGACCAGTTCTGCTTTTCACTCGTGTCGGGCAGCGCGGCGTCGAACGCGATCGCCGTGGCCGCCGCGCTCTTCGTCGCCCCTGTGGGCGCATAGGTGACGATGATCCGGTGCGTCGGCGTCTGGAGGCCTCCCGCGCCCGCGACCACACGCCCCCCGACACTGTCGCGAAACCGCCCGCGCACGAAGCCATCCGCGTCCACCGAAATCGTCGTGTCGAGCGCGACAAACGTGATCGGCTCGGCGTTCAGGGAATCGCCGTTCGGCCCGAACGCCGCGATCCGCAGCGGGGTCGCGACGCCGAGCGAGTCGCGCAGCAGGTCGCCGATGACGACGGACGGGTAGGGCAGCCGCAGGTTGGAGATCGCGACGACGCCTTCCTTCGGCCCGCCCAGCTCGACGCAGGCGACGGCCAGCCCCAGGACCGCGCACGCCACGAGCGCGCGGCGAGCCGCGCGCGTCATTGCAGCCGCGTCGCGAGCCGGGCGGCGAGCTCCGCGTACGCCTTCGACGCGCGGTCGTCCGGCGAGCGGAGCACCAGCGGCTGCGACGCGCCGAACGCCTCCGACGCCGCCTGGGTCCGCGGAACCACGACGTCGAGCACGAGGCCCGGCGGCAGCGTCTCGCGCACGTAGCTGGCGACGCGCTCCGAGACCGGATTGCCCTCTTCCACCATCGTCAGCAGGATGCCCTCGAGCTCGAGGTTCGGGTTCGTCGCGATCGCCGCGCGGAGCCCGCGCAGCATCTGCGACGTCGTCTGCAGCGCGAGTGGCTCGCACTGGAGCGGGATGATCGCCGCCTGCGCGTTGTGGAGCACGGTGTGGACCACCGGCCCAAGGCCCGGCGGCGTGTCGACGACGACGAGGTAGCCCTTCTCGCGGGCGCGCACGATCAGCTCGGCCAGGCGCGCCGAGTGCGAGAGCTGGTCGGCGTAGTCCTCGTGGCGGCCGGCGTCGCTGACGCTGCCGGCCGCGACCACGCGCAGCCACGGCAGCATCGTCGGCCGCACGACGTCCTGCATCATGTGCGTGCCGGCGAGGAAATCCGAGAGGCCCACGCGATCCTCGGGCGCGTGCATCCCGAGGCCGTAGCGAACCGAGCCCTGCGGGTCGGCGTCGATGAGCAGCGTCTTCACGCCGCGCTGGCCCAGCGCCGCGGCGATGTTCACCGCCGTGGTGGTCTTGCCGACTCCGCCCTTCTGGCTGACGACCGCGAGAACCTTGCCCATCAGGATTGCGGACCGGCTGAAGTCTCGGCGGATTCCATGAGAGAATCGAGCGTCTCGCGCGCGTGCTGGATCCATCGCTCGGCCTCGGCGCCCTTCGGCGGGTTCTCGAGGAAGGCCGCGAGGTGATGCGCGGCCTCCTCCCGCTCGTCGCGCTTGAGCAGCAGGAACGCGAGGCCGTAGTGCGCGCCAGACAGGTCGGGCGCGATCTCCAGCGCGCGCCGGTAGGAGCGGATCGCTTCCTCGTGGCGGCCCGTCCGCGAGAACGCGATCGCCATGTTCATGTGGATCTTGGGCTCGTTCGGGCTGTCCCGGAGCGCGAGCCGGTACGACGTCAGGGCGGCGTCGTAATCACCCTGTCGCTCCAGCGTCAAAGCCTCGCTGAGGTAATCGAGGCGCTTCGGCTTGAGTTCGCCGTCGGACTTGTCGCCCAGGAGGCGACTCCACCATGACATGCGGCGAGGGGTTCGTGAACGGCTGAGGAAGGAGGAAGGCGAACCGCAAAGCTAATTCGTGGCTTCCCGGCGGGGGAGATCAGGCTACGTTTGAGCCCATGGCGCGCCGCGTGAAGGCCGAGCGAAGCAAGGGGGTTTTCGAGGTCGACTGGCCGCTGTTCGGCGAGCTGTCCCGCGGCCTCGCCCTGCGCGTCGCCCGCTCCTACGATCCGGAGATCGTGATCGGGATCGCCACGGCCGGGGTCGTGCCGGGCGCCGTGATCGCCGCGATCCTCGATCGCGAGTTCGCCTCGATCGTCGTCAGCCGCCGCTTCGGCAGCGACACGGTGCGCGAGACGCCCGCCGTCCTCAGCTCGGCCCCGGCGCAGGTGCGCGGCAAGCGGGTGCTGATCGTGGACGAGACCTGCGACTCCGGCGCCACCGTGCGCCTCGCGGTCGGCGCGATCGTGAACGCGGGCGCGAAGGAAGTGCGGACGGCGGTCTGCTTCAAGACGGGCTCGTACAACCCGGACTTCCACCAGCTCGCGACGGAGAGCGCGATCATCCTCCCGTGGGATCGCGAGGTGCTGATCGACGGGGAGCTGATGCCGAATCCCCTTTACACGGATGTGCTGAACGGGGATTAGCCGTTACAGAGGGGGGGCGCGGATCACGCTGATGAACGCGGAAGAAACGAACCGGAGGGTTGGCGCTCAGCGATCACCGAGCGC
>CAMLHT010000100.1 GCA_946479895.1 uncultured Gemmatimonadota bacterium
CGTCGGGTTGGTGCACGAGTTCTTCGCACGGGTTCTTCGCACGCCTCCGTCGCACGCCCCTGCCGCACGCCCCTGCCGCACGCCCTTGCCGCACGCTCCTGCCGCACGCCCCTGCCGCACGCCCCTGCCGCACGCCGTTCGGTCTTACTCGCCCCGATCTCAGTCAGCCCGGATGACCGCGACCGGATCCAGCTTCATTGCCCGCCTCGCCGGGATCCATGACGCCATGATCGTCACTGCTCCCAGTACCGCGGGGACGGCGACGAGCGTCGGAATGTCGAACGGCGTGACCCCGAACAGCAGCTTCGAGAGGAGCTGCCCGAGCATGAGTGACAGGCCGATGCCACCGACGAGTCCGATGACGGCGAGGGTTCCTCCCTGTCGAAGGATCATCCGCCTGATTCCCCCCGGCTCGGCGCCGAGCGCCATGCGGACACCGATCTCGCGCTGGCGCTGGGTGACGGCGTAGGCCATGACTCCATAGACGCCGAGTGCGGCAAGCAGCAGCGCCGCCGCGGCGAAGATGCCGACCAGCATGGCGTACAGGCGAGGGAGGCCAACGGCGTTGCCGAGGCTCTCCTCGATGGGCGTGAGGGCCGAGACCGGAACGAGCGGATCGACGGTCTTCAGCACTCGGCCGAATTCGCGAGACGCAGTGGCGAGGTCGCGCTTCGGCTCCAGCACGATGGTCGCGCCGCGGACCATCCGCTGGGCGATCGGGACGAACAGCTCCGGCTTGTACGGCTGGTTCGGCCCGTCGTGGCGAGCCGAGGCGACCACGCCGACGATCGTGAGCCGCGGCGCGTTGGGCGCCTTCCCGCGCAACAGCTCCCGGCCCAACGCATTCTTTCCCGGGACGTAACGCTCGGCCGCATACTCGTGGATGATGCCGACCAGGCCGCTGCTGTCACGGTCGCCGGCGTCGAGCTGGCGGCCCGCGACGAGTCGCATGCCCATCAGGTCGAGATAGCCAGGGGTGACCGACCGGATCCAGAGCGACGGCGGCAGGTTCGGGTTTGCCGGCTCCCCGACGGGAATCGGCGCGATATCCTGGTCGCCGATCGAAAGTACCGGCAGGTCGGTTGCCTCGACCTTTCCGATCGCCGGGCTCGCGCGGAGCTGCGTGAGCAGCGCGTTCATCGCCGCCGACGCCGCGCGCCCGTCGGGATACCGCGCGGGAGGAAAGGCGACACCACTCATCGCGACGCCCGATGCGCGGTAGCCGAGGTCGACCTTCTGCATCAGGAGGAAGCTGCGGATGAGAAGCCCTGCGCCGACGAGCAGCATCACGGCCATCGCGAGCTGCGTCGCGACGAGCACGCCTCTCGTATTCACCGCCGAGCGGCTGGCGCCTTCGCGTCCGCCGCGAACGGATGCGAGCATCGCGGTGCGCACGGCCTGGAGCGCGGGAAAGACCCCGAACAGCGCCGCCGAGAGCACCGTGACGCCGACGGTGAAGGCCAGCACCGTGGAGTCGACTCCGATGTCCTGCACGCGGCGCACGTCCTCGGGGACGAGCTTCGTCATCAGCCGGCTGCCGGCGATCCCGATGACCAGTCCGAGCGTCCCGCCGATGGCGGCGAGGAGCGCGCTCTCGGTGAGCAGCTGGCGCACCAGTCGTCCGCGGCCGGCGCCGAGCGCGGCGCGAACGCCGATCTCGCGGGCGCGCGTCGCCGCCCGCACGAGAAGCAGGTTCGCCAGGTTCACGCAGCCGATGAGCAGGACGAGCCCGACGGCGACGGTGAGCATCACGATGGCCGGCTTCGACGAGCCCGTGAGCTGTTCGTGGAGCGGGACCAGCCAGGAGCCGACCTTCGCGTTCGTCTGCGGAAATTCCTTCGCCGTGCGGTCGGCGATCACCTGGAGGTCCGCCTGCGCCGTCGCGACGGAGACGCCGGGCTTGAGCCGCCCGATGGCGCGCACCGTGATGCACCCGCGCCCGCACGGTGCACCCGGCGGACGGCGCGTTGGGCGGAAGATCTCCGGCGTGAAGGCCTGGATCGGCGCGCGGAAGTCCGGCGCGAGCACGCCGACGACCGTCCATGGCGTGCCGTTGAGCGAGACCTGGCGTCCGATCACCGCGCGGCTGGAGCCGAACTGCCTTGCCCAGAGCCCGTGGCTGAGGACCACGACCGGCGGGGCGGCGGCATCGTCGTCGGTCATCGAGAAGAGGCGGCCCGCGGCGGGTGAAGCACCGAGGAGGGAGAAGAAGTTGCCGGAGACGACCATGCCGGTGAGGGCCGCCGGGTCGCCGGCGCCGGTCATCGTCGGGCCCCAGCCCGTGTACTCCGCCATGCCCGCGAAGGTGCGATTGCCATCGCGGAAGTCGGCGAAGTCCGGCGGCGTGAGCCACTCGGGCTCCGGTCGTCCGAGCGCGCGGTGGTCGGCCCAGATCTGGACGAGCTGCTCCGGCTGCGTGTAGGGAAGCGGGCGGAGGATGATCGAGCGGAGGACGCTGAAGATCGCCGTGTTGGCGCCGATGCCGATGGCGAGGGTCAGCACCGCGATGATGGTGAAGGCGGGCGAGCGGCGGAGCATGCGGACACCGACGCGGAGATCCTGGAGCAGCTCCGCGGTCCATTCGCGCGAGCGCCGCCGTTCGACGGTGCGCTGGTGGATCTCCTGCACCTCGCTTTCGACTTCACGCCGGTCGCCGAAGGCCTCGAGCGCGGCGGCACGCGCCGCTTCGGGCGACATGCCGAGCGACTCGAACTCCCTGGCGCGCAGCTCGAGGTGGAGGGCGATCTCGCGTTCGACGTCTTCCCTGCCCCGGTTGCCAGTCCCGATCCGGAACGTGCGGCGCATGATGGTGGCCCTCCTATCGGGACGCGGCGAGCGCCGCCGTCATGATGCGGGAGTAGGCGCGCCAGCGATCGAGCTCGCTCGCGAGCTGCTTCTTCCCGGCTGGCGTTAGGCGGTAGAACTTCGCTTCGCGGTTGGTGTCGGTCATCCCCCACTCTTCGGCAAGGAAGCCCTTCGCCTCGAGGCGGTGGAGCGCGGGATAGAGGGCGCCTTCGCGGACGTTCAGTCCTTCCTTCGTCGAGGTGCGAATCCAGCGGGCGATGGCGTAACCGTGCATCGGGCCCCAGCTGAGTGCCTTGAGGATGATGAGGTCGAGCGATCCGGTGAAGAGGTCGGAGCCAGCCACGTCGCACCGTTCCGGTTGGGTATGTGGCTGATACCTAAGTCACGGAGGGGTAGTCGTAAAGGGGGTAGCCCGTGGAGGGGGCTCGTGGGGAAACATTCAAAGGCGTGCGGGAGGGGCGTGCGGCGGAGGCGTGCGGTAGAGACGTGCGGGCGGGGCGTGCGAATAACCCGTTCTGCGGACCGACGCCGTTTCCGCACGCATGTGCCGCACGCCTCTACCGCACGTTTTTATCGCACGCCCCCGCAGCACGCCTCTGCGCCCGTGCCGCACGCCCCTGCCGCACGCCCCTGCCCCACGCCCCTGCCTCACGACCTGCCCACGGGCGACGGCTTGCTTCCCTACTTGAGAATCAGGCCACCCCGCACGAGCACCGGAACCAGCCTGTTGGTGGCCGACCCGTCCCCGAGCTCGCCCAGCGTGCCGTGCCCCCACGTCCACGCCGCGCCATCGGTGGTGAGCGCGTACACGTGGGTCCCGGCCGCCGCGAGGTTCGTGAAGGTGTGGCCGCCGAGCACCGCGGTCGGGACCAGCGGGTTCGACCCGTCTCCACAGGTATTCCCGGCGGACATGGTACCGTTGCCGGCCTGACCCGAGTTGTTCATGCCCCAGGCGTATGCCGTTCCATTCACGTCCAGCGCGACACTCGACCACGCGCCGCCGCTCGCCATCCTGATGGGTGGCACCCCTGTGACCTGCTTCGGATAGCGGCGGACGTTGCCCATGCCCTGGGTGCCGTCACCAAGCTGTCCGCAGGAGTTGTCGCCCCAGGTATAGAGCTGCCCCGAGGACGTCAGCGCGAGGACGTGATCGCTGGCGGCGAAGACCGAAGTGAACGAATACCCCTTGGCGACCTCGATCGGCGACAGTTGCCGCGCGGTCAACGATGAATCGCCGAGCTCACCGACGTCGTTGGTGCCCCACGCGTAGGTCTTTCCGTCGAGCCCGATCGCCACGGTGTAGTTCGATCCGCCGGCGGAGATGCTCCTGAACCGGATTCCACCGGCGACGGGCACGGGCGTGACGCGCGGTGTTCCAACCGTGCCGTCGCCGATGCCTCCCTGCGGATTGAATCCCCACGCGTAGGCGGTGCCGTCGGCGGTCAGCCCCACCGAGTGCTCACCCTGGCCCGCGTCCACGTACGTGAACTTCAGCGCGGTTGCGACGGGCGTCGGCACATTCCGGTTCACGCTGTCGCCGACACCGAGCTGGCCGTGAAGGTTGCGTCCCCAGGCGTAGGCGGTGCCGTCCGACGTCAGCGCGAGCACCGTTCCGCCGCCGAGGCTGATGGACTTGAAGCGAAGGCCGCCGCTCACCGCGACAGGCGTTTTGACAAACCGTGTCGCATCGCAGAAACACCCGAATGTGCCGATGCCCAGCGCGCCTTCGGTGTTGTCTCCCCAGCAGTAGGCGGCACCGGAGGTGACCAGGCCGCAGCTGTAACCACTGCCCGTCCTCACCTGTTGCAGCGCCTCGACGGCGAGATTCGCCTGCGCGCTTTTTCCTTCACTCGTCGCCGTGATCGTCGTCGTGCCGAGGGCGACGGCGGTGACGAGGCCTGTCGAGGCGTCCACGCTGGCCACGCCCGGGTTGGAGCTTTGCCACGTCACCGTCCGCCCCGTCAGGACGTTGCCCGATGCATCACGCAGCGTAGGCGACAGCGGCTGCGTCGATTCAACGGGCATCCCCGAGGAATCGGGCGTGATCGCGACGTTCTGCACCGGAACCGCGGAAGTGGTGATGCTGAAGGAGACCGCGGGCAGGCCACTCACCGTCGCCGTCGCTGTGTTCTGCCCGGCCGTCGGCCCGGTGATGAACTTCGCCGCGGCCTTGCCCGCGGCGTCCGTGGTGCGGCTCGCGGGCGATACCGTCCCGCCACCGGACGTCACCGCGAACGCCACGGCGATCCCCGGCGTCGGGTTGCCGTTCGCATCCGTGAGCTGGACGCGGATCGAGTCGCCGAACGACTCGCCGGCAGTCACTGTGGAGGGATCGGCGCCGATCTTCGTCAGCGACGCTGCCGGTCCGGCGACCGTGGAGATCGTCCAGGTGATCGGCGAGCCCGAAAGGCCGGGGGCCGTCGCTGTCGCGGTATTCGTACCGGTGGCCGGTCCGGTCACGAACCGCGAAGACGCATTGCCGCCGGCGTCGGTCGACACGCTCGTGGAGGAAAGGCTGCCGCCGCCCGCGGTGACGGCGAACGTGATGACGACTCCGGCCTTCGGGTTGCCATTCGAGTCGGTCGCGCGCACCCGGATGGAATCGCCGAACGACGCTCCGGCGACGACCGAGGCCGGATCGGCGCCCACCTTCACCAGCGTGCTCGCGTTCCCGGCGAGTCCAGTCGCCGAGAACGAGACCGCGGGAAGTCCGCTGGCCGTCGCGGTCAGCGTATTCGCGCCGGCCGCGGTTCCGAGTGTCCAGCCTCCGACGGCCGCAACGCCATCGGCGCCAGTGACCGGTGTCGCGCCCGTCACGCTCCCTCCCCCCGACGCCACGGCGAACGTGACGGTCGCGCCACCTACCGCGTTCGCGTCAGCGTCCCGAACCACCACGCTCGGCGCGACAGGCACCGCGCTGCCGGCCGTTGCCGCCTGGTCGTTGCCGGCGGCCACGGAGACACTGCTCGCCGCTCCTGCCTGGAGCATGACATCGGCCGACGCCGTCGCGAGCCCGGTCGCGGAGAACGAAAGCGTCCGCGCGCCGACGGTCCCCGCGATCGAGAGATTCGTGAACGTGGCCGATCCCGCCTGGCTGGTGGCCGCCGTGTTCGTTCCGCCCAGCGTCCCGCCGCCCGCGGAGATCGTCGCGGTGACGACGACGTCGGCCTGGGGGGCGGGGTTGTCATTGGCATCCAGGAGCTGGACGACCGGCTGCGTGGCGAACGCCACGCGTGACCCGGCGCTCGCGGACGGCGCGGTGACGACCGAGAGCTTCGACGCGGGGCCGGCGACGGAATTCACGACGAAGGTGATCACGGGAAGTCCGGCAGCCGTTGCCGTCAATGTATTCGTCCCGACCCTGGGCCCGAGCGTCCACGGTCCGGCCGTCGCGATCCCATTGGCGTCGGTCGTGACGCTTGCCGTCGCGACCGATCCGCCACCGGACGCGACGGCGAATGTCACCGTGACACCCGGCACCCCAGTACCGGCGCTCGTCGTCACCTGCACCGACGCCGCGGTCTTCGTCGGGTTGCCCGCCACACCCTCGAGCGTGAGTGTGCCGACGGCGCCGAGTGCTGCCGGAATGAGGGGAGCGGTGACGTCGCCACCGCAGCTCCCCGTCTGGAGAGCGAGGACGAGGGCAGCGACGGCGCGGAGGCGGGCGGAGAGGGGCGGCATTGGTGGCGGCGCGAGATGCATGGGACGCAATGTCCCGGCGGGTACAGCCAGCCACCATGGGCCAGGTTGCCTACACGGGAGCGTTCGGCAGAAGCGTGCGGGACCGGCGTGCCGCAGAAACGTGCGGGACCGGCGTGCGGGAGAAGCGTGCGAGAAAGGCGGGCGGAAACGGCGTGCGGCGGTAGCGTGCGAAGAGGCCGTCGGCGCGGGTGCACGGGTTCTTCGCACGGGTCACCCGCACGCGTTTGCCGCACGACTTCGCCGCACGCCCTTTCCGCACGCCCCATCAGTGAGGCGTGAACAGAGGCGTGCCCAGACCGGCGTGCGGCGATGCCGATCCTTGCCTATTGTGACCGGGGTCCTTTTCGAAAGCCCGCCGCCCCCGCATGTAACCGCATGAGATCCCTGCTCGCGACGCTCGCGCTCGCCGGTTGCGCGGCCACCACCTCGCCCGGCCCGGAGCTGGCCGCGGTGCGGACGTACCGGATGGGCTTCTCGGCCCTTCCTCCGCGGCTGACGACGGCGTCGGTCCTGGCGACGATCGAGGCGTGGCGCGCGCACGCGGACATCGCGCTGATCACGCAGGAGGTTCCGTGGAAGTCCCTGCTCGCCGATACCGCGGCGCGGCTCCTGGTGCTCCGCGACCAGAAGGAGCTGGTGGATCTCTACCGCAGCCGCGGATTGCCGGTGATCGTCCAGCTCGACGTCACCAACGGCCTCGCGCGCGATCGCGAGTCCGACCAGCTCGTGGCGCTCGGCCGGAGCATCGCCGAGCCGGCGGTGCGGGCGAAGTATCGGGAGTACCTCGCGGCGATCGATACCATCCTGCGGCCCGACTACCTCGGCCTCGCGATGGAGACGAACCTCGTGCGCGCGATCGCGCCGGCCTCCCTGTATTCGGCGCTCCGGGAGATGGTGAACGCGGGCGCGGGCGACCTGGCGGCGCGGAGCTCGCCGGCGCGGCGCTTCGTCTCGGTGCAGGTGGAGACGGCGTGGGGCCGGATGCCGGCGGCGGGGCAGTACGTGGGCATCGCGACAGACCGGGCGGATTTTCCGTTCCTCCAGGCGATCGGACTGTCGTCGTACCCGTACCTCGGAGGATTCAGTGAACCGGAGGACGTCCCGCTCGAGTACTACGCGCGCATCGGCGAGGGCGGCCCTGCATTACCGATGCTGGTGGTGGAGGGAGGCTGGTCGTCGGCGTCGGTGAGCGGCGTGTCGTCGACGCCCGACAAGCAGGCGCGATGGATCCGGCGGCAGATGCAGCTCGCCGATCGGGCGGCGCTGGCAGCGGTCACGCAGATCACCTTCACGGATCTGGACCTGAGCGGGTATGGTCTGCCGCCGGAGTCGATCCTCCCCTTGTTCGCCCACCTGGGACTGGTGGACACCGAGCTCCGCGCAAAGCCGGCGCTGGCGGAGTGGGACCTGGCATTCGCGCGACCGCCCGGCTGACCCGGCGCAGCACCAGGAAACCGGCGAGGGCACCCGCGTTCACACCGAGCGCCCCGCCGGCAGGGGGAGGTGTAACCCTTTTCGCCCAGCCCTGCACGTCAGCATTCGGGATGGCGGAGCCGGAGATCACGCGCGATCGTACCTCGGGCTCACGCCCCCCCCAATCGTTCGGGATGGCCGAGCGGCGGCACGGCTCCGGCCCTGCGGCTCCGCAGCTGAACTCCGCCGTTGGCCCGACGGCACAGATACCCGAATCGCATGCCACAGTGGAACCGAAACACCGCGATGCTGCGCCGTCGATATCCCGATGAGCGCTGGGTTGGCGCTTGTCCTCGCGCGAGCGCCAGTGTGCTGCGTCGAGCCGATCATCACGTCGTTCAGGTCGGGGGGCGCGCGGCGCTGCTCCTGACTTACCCTTGGGACCTCATTCCCGAAGATGCCTGGCCTGTCGAGCTCACATTCGAAGTAAGCTTCACATACCCCTCGGGCCACCCAGTGGCGCCTGAAGCTGTGCAGGAAATCGTCGATGGTCTGACGTTCAAGCCTCTCGCTTTGGCGTCCGACGAGGGATTGCAGGGCCAGGACGCCGCGCGCCGTCAGGTGCCCACCACCAGCGATGCCATGGAAGAGCACTTCGACGAGTTCTTTCAACGCCTGTTCACGGAGTTTGCCAGGCTGGGAATCAGCCCGGACGAAGCGGCGGCCCTCGGGAATCCCGGGTTCGAGATGCCTCCGGAAGATTTCTTCGCGCTGACAAAGGGGTTGCCCGACGGTTCGGGGGCGGACGCCTTGCGTTCGGCAGTGATGACGAAGCTGGGCTTCCGAGCTCGGTGACGTCCGGGCACCTGACGCATGAATCTCGACCCTGAGAACCCCGTGGTCGCACTGTGCGCTGAGGGGATGGCGGTCGGCGGCGACGCGGCGGCCGCCCACGACGTCCTTGCGCGGGCGTGGGCGGCACGAAGTGACGACTTCGAGGCAGCGGTGGCGGCGCACTTCGTGGCGCGCACCCAGCCGAATGCGGCGGCGAAGCTGCAGTGGGACCTTCGCGCGGTACAACACGCCGAGGCGGCACTCGCGGCCGGCGACGGGCGCGTGCGCGTCCTGTTCGCGTCGCTCTACCTGAACCTGGGCGATGGGCTGCTCACCGCCGGGCAGCGCGACGAGGCGCGCGCGGCGGCAGCGCGAGCCGAGGTGGAGCTCACGGCGTTGCCGGCGGGCGGCTATCGCGAATTCGTCGCCGTCGGCGTCACCCGGCTCCGTGCGCGGGCCGAGGCCGAGCTGTGGCAGAAGCAGCTCGAGCGGAGCAGCGCGCGTCAACCACGAAGCGCGCAGGAGGCTGAATGACGCGAGCTGAGTTCCGCGGCTTCGTCTCTGCCCTGCGCGACGTGATGCAGAGGCGCAGGCAGGATCCGGCCGACCTCGAGATCAGCGAGAGCCTGGACAGCGCGGCACTACCGATGCCGGATGGCTCGTGGATGGAGATCAGCCGGGATCATATCGCGTCGGAAGACGGCACGGGAATGGAGATGGCCGCAGCCGTATACGACGTGTATCTGGACGACGGTACATTCCGGCGATGACACGCCACAGGCAGCGAGCCGTGTGGGGCCTCGGCCTTCTCGCCTATCTGGTCGGCCTGTTCTTCTTCATGCTGGTGCCCGTCGTGCATCCCTTCACCGGCGCCGTGGTCCTGCTCGCGTGCACGAGCTCTTCCGGCGCCGCGGTGAAGGATGACATGGTCGTCATGGGCGTCATCGTGACCGAGCTGGTGATCTGGTGCGTGCTGATGGCGTCGATGGTCACGGGAGCAAGGGTGTGGCTCGACCCGATCGCGCCGGTGGCCTTATATATCGGACTGCTGCTGCCGATCGGGACGATCATTTACCGCCTGGCGCGCCCGTGGCCGCGAGAGAGTACCACCGCAGCCCCGTGATGCGATCGGTGGACAGGCTGGGTGAGCGAGGCTCCAAGCGCAGGCCGAAAGCCAGCGGCGCAGCGTCTCATGATCAAGCCACAGAACATCGTGCTGGTGCGAGGCCCGGGCGTCGACCGGCAGGCGTTCGACGACGCCATGCAGCTGCTCAGGGTCCTGAGGGCGAAGTACGGTGAGTCTGCCGAGGGGACGTTTCGTACGGCGGCGAAGCATCGGCCCAGGGCAGCCGGAGCCCCGGATACGGCGCTGAAGCATCGCCTGGCATACTACGATGAATCACTGTCCCGCCTCAGGACTGCCGGGAAGAGATCCATTGTCGGCAGGTCGGATTCGGCCCGGGCGGTCGACCTCCTGGTGTCGCCGTTGCACAGGAAGCGTGGAGCCAGTCGGTGAGTTGAAGTAGGTGACACATCATGGAGCACCAGTTACGGGGAACTACATGTCACGAATGATCGGCTTCGGCCTGTTAGCGATTGCGTGTAGTTCCCCGTTGGGCCGCCCCGCCGCCGCCGGCCCGGCAGGAGACAGAGCGCGCTTCGAGTGTGCACCCGCCGTGCGCGCGCTCCGGCTTGCCGATGGAGACGACGTGTATGTCGAGGCTCCTGAGGTGGCCCGGACAAGCGAAGGACTGGTATTCCTCGGCTCCCCTGCCTTTCGGTCGGGCAATCGACGCGAAGCGGATCCTCGGCTGGCGCTTGGCGTGACGATCGGCGCCGCGGGAGCTGGATTGCTCGAGTCACCTGATTCAATGGAGATGCGGTATCCCCACCTCGCCGTGGTCGGTGACGGCATGTTGTCCGTGCTCTGGCAGACTCTGGAGGAGGACGCGACCCGGCGCACGATCCTGTGGAGCCGGCATGACCGTCAGTGGAGCCGGCCCGCCGCGGTCCCACTTTCGAGCGGCCTGTCCATCTGGCGGGCGACGAGCGTCTCGAAGCCCTTCATGCTCGAGAACGCACCAGCGATCCTCGCGACTCCGGGAGTGATCGCGCCTGACATGTCCCGCCTGCTCTACTGGAACGGGTCAGCCTGGATCGGGCGATCGGTGAAGGGCTTCCACCAGGTTTATCCGTCTGCGATCGGCCTGGGCGGCAGCCGGATGATCGTGGCCTATGTCGATTACGGTGCGCCGGATGGAAATACCCTGTTCGTGCGAAGGAGCGATGATGGCGGTGCCACCTCGGCGGGCGAGGTGCGGGTGAGCCGGCCGGGGACAGGCCCGGCGTACGAGCCGCGCCTCATCATGCTTGGCAGGAAGCTCGCGCTCCTGTGGTCGGCCGGCGGAACCATGCTTCAGTCCGAGACCAGAATCGCGACATCCGCGGACACCGGGCGCACGTGGATCTATCCACCATCGCTCAGACCCGATGGCCAGATCGTCTCGATGCGCGCGACAGGCATCGATTCAGAACGACTCGGCGTCGCGCTGGAAATCCAGGGTCGCGATCACATCCGCCCCGAGTACTGGGAATGGGATGGCGCGTGGCGTCGGCGCTGGGCGGGGGATTCCATTCACAGCTTTGGCACTGCCACCATTGCGACCGTGCGCGACGGAGTGGTCGTCACGTGGGGAGAGGAGAGGCCGGGGGAGCCTCGAAGCCGGCCGTTCACGCGCTATCTGGTTGTTCCTGAATGCGCCAAGGGTGGAAGCGGCGTCATTCACGCCGGAGGAGGCGGTTCTTCAGTGCCGCCACGTCGATGACAGGGCGTCGGTCCGGCCGAGTGCCGGTCGGATCGACCTTTCGGCCGGGCTTTCCCCATAGCGACCGGTCCGCCGTGTAGAGGGGGGTCCAGATCGCTTCCTTTTCATGGCCGACGATTCGCCGGCTGATCGAATCGGCGCTCCAGCCTTCGAATCGCGCCACGGCGGTGCAGACGCGCGCGATCGAGGCAAGCTGCGCTTCGGTTGCGGGCACGAGTCCATTGGTCGCCGCCGCTATTCCATAGAAGACCGAGTTGGCCTTTGGCGTCCGACATGGGCCGGCGTGCGGGGTCCGATAGGCCGGGTCGGCCAGCTCGATGACGCGTCCATCATCGAGGACCAACCAGGTGTAACCATTCGTGCAATGGGGATCCTGGAACCACTCGACGGCCCAGTCGTCGCGTGACGAATCGTCGTAGTGCAGCATGATGCCGCCGCGTTTGGCAGCGAGGGGTTGCTGGAGGATGTGGGAGTGGAGGCGCTCGTCGGGGTCGAGGTGGGGGATCAGCATCTATCGATGGCATTGGGGGAGGGTGAGGGAAGGGCGTGTTTGCGGAGCGGGGGGGAACTGCGTGCGGGGGGAGCGGGCGGGAACGGCGTGCGGAGAGAGCTGCCCGTGCGTTGCTTTCGCACCCCCTACCCGCACGCCCTACCCGCACGCCCTTGCGGCACGCTGTTTCCGCACGCCGTTCAGCCGTCAGTCATGACGATGATCATCGAACTTCGTCGGCTCCCCTCCGCCGAGCCGGGCGAGCAACAGTCGCGTCAGCGCCACGACCTGGTCCGGATCCGCCTGCTCGATCGAATTCATCACCGGAAGCGCCAGGACGGTGGCGATGCCGAGCGCGGCCTGGGGCCAGGTCGCGATGCCGCTCGTCCAGAACTGCCGCAGCGCGACGGCCGCGAAGGCCAGCGCGATGAGGCGGCTCATGGAGAACACGAGCGGGGAGTTGGTGGCCATGGTCTTGACCACGTTCTTCTCGAGCACGGGCGTGATGGCGGCGATGCCGGCCGACTTCACGATGCGTCCGAGAAACGAGAATACCATGCGGATGATCATCGGGATTGCTCCTCCAGGCGTGCGATGCGCCGCGCGGTGCGATGATGCCGCCGCTCGGCCTGCTGTTTGAAATCCATGTAGTCGGTGAGCATGTGGTCGAGCGCCTCGAGCTGGCGCTCCATTCGGGCGAAGCTCGACGCCGACTCCTCGCGGTAGCTCCGCACTTCGGCGCCGACGTTCGTCTTGGTGTTCTCCATCTCCTGCCGCCAGACCCCGAGCCGGTAGACGAGGACAGTCAGGCTCCCCAGGAGACCTGCCGCGGCGAATATCCGCGGCAGGTGTCCGATGAGGGTGGGAGAGGATGGTGCGGCGAGCTGCGCGAGCCCCAGCCACACCGCGTATGGGATGACGATGAGCCGCATGTCAGCCGCGCGGCGGGAACTGGTCGAAGCCGTGGCTGTCCTTCGCGCGGATGCGCCCATCGCGCGCCTGGATGATCAGCTCACTGCGGTTGTTCTTCGCGAGCAGCCGGCCGAACAGGATGGCGGCACGCTGCGTGGACGAGATCGCGAGCGCCT
>CAMLHT010000101.1 GCA_946479895.1 uncultured Gemmatimonadota bacterium
AACCACCATTCTCGGATCCAAAGACCGATGTCCTGCCATTGGACGAGGGGGCAGCGAGCCGCGAAAGCTAACCAAAAAGTCAGCCGCGGTCTAAATCGGAGCACGACTTGCCCGCGGAGCCGCCCAGGCGCGGGCTCGGGCGATGCCGCCGGCCACCGGCCGACGGCCCCGGACTACTTCGTGACGTGAACCGGAGCCACCGCCGTCGAGGTCTTCGACATCAGGCCCCCGATCGGCGACTCCCTGAGCGCGGTGTCCGCCGCGGCCTGATCCTCGAAGATCCCGATGACGGAGGAGCCGGATCCGGCGAGGATGCTGATCTGCGCGCCATGCTGGCGAAGTGACGCGGCGGCCCTGGCGAGGTCGGGGAAGCGGCTGAACACCACGGAGTCGAAATCGTTGCTCGCGATCGAGGCCATGCGGCTCCAGTCGCGCACCGCGGCGGCATCGATGATGAACGCCGTCGGCGTGAACCCCATGCGCGCCTCCGCCACCCAGGCGTAGGCGTCGGCGGTGGCGATGCCCTTCGACGGCGTGATGATCACGATCGGATGCCACGGCAGCGTGGGGAGCGGCATCAGGCGCTCGCCGCGGCTCCAGGCGAGCGCGAACGGACTCTCGAGCGTGAGGAAGGGAACGTCGGATCCCAGCTCGGCGGCGAGCGTGACGAGGCGCGGCCCGAGCGGCGTCGGCGACATCGCGTCGAGGGCGCGGAGGACGGCGCCGGCGTCGGCGCTGCCGCCCCCGAGTCCACCACCGACCGGGATGCGCTTGGTCAGCTCGATCGCGAAGTTCGTCGGCCAGCCGGTCGCCTCGGCGTAAGCGATGGCCGCCCGGTAGGCGAGGTTTCGCTCGACGGGGCCGAGGTCGGCGCCCTTGCAGTCGATGGAGCGGCCGCTGCCTTCGGTGCGGACGACGACCTCATCGGCCAGCTCGATGCGGGCGAAGATGGTCTCCAGCGAATGGAACCCGTCGGCTTCGCGGGCGAGGACCTTGAGGCGCAGGTTGATCTTGGCCTGCGCCGCGACGCGCGCCTCAGGCATTCGTCACCGCGTCCCGCTTGATGTCACCGACGTGCAGTCCCATGCGAATCGAGTAGAAGAGGCCGAGGGCCGTCACCGGTATGTAGCTGGCCACGTGATAGGCGATCGCCCACGCGGCGGCGATTTCCTTCGGCACGCCGTATACCGAAAGCCCCAGAATCGCGACGCTTTCGAAGACGCCGACGAATCCGGGCGCCTGGGGAAGGGCAACGGCGAGCACGATGATCGACTGGATGAAGATCGTCGACATGAACGGCGCCTCGAGCCCGAGGGCCTGGTACGCCAGCCAGTACGAGGAGGCGCAGACGAGCCAGTGGACGACCGTCCACATGAAGGCCAGCAGGAAGCGCCGCGGATCGCGGAGCACCGTGAGGCCGGCGGCGAAGCGCTCGAAGAACCGGGCGACGGGGTCCTCGAAACGCGGAATGGACCGGCGCGCCATCCAGCGGAACACGCCGATGAAGTGGTCGGGAAACAGGACGAGCACAAAGAGGCCCGTGAGCCCGATGATGAGCCCGACGGTCCCGAGCAGCGCGAAGCTGCCGACCGACCGTCCATTCAGCGTGGCGTCGCGCGGGAAGGTCGGGTCGAGCATCGCGACGAGCAGCAGGAGCAGCACGACGATGCCGTCGAACACCCGGTCCACCACCACGGAGGCGACGCCGGTCGAGAAGGGGACCGAGGGCTCCTTCCGCGACAGCACGTACGGACGCGCGATCTCGCCGGCGCGGCCGGGGACGACGTTCGTCATCATCTGCCCGATGATGATCGACTGGAACAGCGACGAGAACGGGAGGCGGCGTCCCGCGGGCTGGGGCGGGAGGATGATGCGCCAGCGCGGAACGCGGATCGCGAAGATGAACGTCGCCGTGAGGGCGCTCGCGATGAGCAGCGGCACGTTCGCGGACCGGATGTGCCGCCACGAGTCGGCCCAGTCGATGCCGCTGTAGCGGACGAGCAGCCAGACGAATAATCCGCTGACCAGGACCCCGATCAGCGCCCGCGTTTTCTGGGACACGATGTCAGTCTTTGAGGGCGAGTCCGATCAGGTCGTACATCTCGTCGAGCGCCGCCGGCGACGCCACGCCACCGGACGCCTTGATCTGCTCGCGAAGGGCGGCCGCGCGCTCGAGGGCGGCGCGCCCGCGATAGAGCAGCGTCTCGACGGGGACGACCTCCACCGCGCCGAAGGCGACGGGCCTCGCGATCGGCTTGGCGACGAGGACGTCGAGGGCGTCGATTCCGCGGCCGAGCAGGTCGCTGCGGGAGGCGGCGTCGTCACTGACGCCGCCGCGCACGATGTGCGGGCCGCCGTCCGAGTAGAAGAGCGTGTCGATGGGGACGACGGTGGGAGTGGGAGTGGGAGTGGGGGTGGGAGTGGGAGTGGGAGTGGGAGCGGCGACTTCAGCGGAGACCGGGGCAGCGGGTTCCTCGCCAGCTGCAGGTGTCGTCCGGCCCGTCGCATCCCCATCCCCACTCCCACTCCCACCGTACCTCGCCAACTCGGTCGCCCGGTGATGCAGGTGCTCGCTGTCCTCGTCGCTGAACTGTGACGCGCGGGAGGCGAGGTGCCGGAGATCGTCCACCGCCGCCATGAGCGTTCCCCCCAGCGACGGATTCCACTCGGCGGTGCCGCCGGCCAGCGCATCGGCGACACCGGCGACGAGGCTCGTCAGCTGGGTGAGCGCGGGCACGGCGAGCTTCGCCACCGCGTCGCGCGCCGCCGCCGCAGCCGCGGCGAGATCGGCTGGACGCGGTCCATCGCCGACGTCGTCGAGAATGACGGCTCCGAGTCGATCGAGATGGTGGACCGCGTCGTCGGCGAGCGTCAAGTCGAGAGGCGAGTGGGAGTGGAAGCGGCGGTGCGGACGAAGTTAGGCTCGCGATCGGGCAGCGTCCATGGCGACCCGAAGCTCCTTCACGGCTTCCGCGATCCCGATGAAGACCGCGCGGCTGATCACGGAGTGGCCGATGTTGAGCTCCTCGATTTCGTGGATAGCCGCCACCGGCCCCACGTTTGTGACGGTGAGGCCGTGGCCGGCGTGCACGGCGAGGCCGATCCCGGAGCCGAGCCGCGCCGCGGACCGGAGCGCGTCGAGCTTCGCGGGATCATCCGGCCGATGGGCGTATTGCCCGGTGTGAAGCTCGATCGCGGCCGCGCCGAGCTCGCGCGAGGCCCGGACGGACGCGTCGTCCGGGTCGATGAAGAGGCTGGTGCGGATGCCGGCCGCGTTCAGCCGCGCGATGCCCGCGCGCAGCGATGCCTCATCGGCGTGGAGGTTCAGGCCGCCCTCGGTCGTGACCTCGGTGCGCTTCTCGGGGACGAGCGTGACCTGGGCCGGCTTGAGCCGCTCGGCCAGGGCGAGCATCTCCGGAATGCAGGCCATCTCGAGGTTGAAGACCCCGCGGGTCTTTTCGGCGATGCGGAGGATGTCGTGGTCCTGGACGTGCCGCCGGTCCTCGCGCAGGTGCGCGGTGATGCCGTCGGCGCCGGCCCGCTCGCAGATTTCGGCGGCCGCGGCCGGGTCGGGCTCCTCACCGCGTCGCGCCTGCCGCAGCGTCGCGACGTGATCGACGTTGATGTAGAGGCGAAGATGTCGCGTCGCGCCGCCCGACACCGTTGCTGGCATCACAGTTCAGGATTAAGGTCCACGCAGCCCAACAGCGGAGAAACGCCAGTGAAGAAGTTAATCGGAATGGGAGCGCTTCTTCTGGTCGCGTGCCAGCCGAAGGTCGAGGTTTCCTCTCCGACTCCCTCGACCAGCACCGTGGCTGTCGGCGGCGTTGGCGCGGAGTCGGCTTCGGCGGCCGTGACCAGCTTCATGGCCGCGGCGAAGACCGAGGATCTCCAGGCGATCGGCGGCATCTGGGGCACGGCGTCCGGCCCGGCGCGCGAGGCGATGACGCGCCAGGAGCTCGAGATGCGCTCGTACATCATCGTGAAGTGCGTCCGTCACGACCGCTACACGACCCTCGGCGAAAGCAACGCGGCCGGCGGCCGGCGCGTGATCGGCGTCCAGATCACGAAGGGACAGCTGACGAAGTCGACGAACTTCACCCTGGTCCCGGGCCCGCAGTCGCGGTGGTTCGTGGAGAAGGTGGACCTGGAGCCGCTGACGCAGATCTGCCAGCTGCCCTAGCGCTCGCTCAGCTCGACGAGCACCCCGGCGGTGGCCGACGGGTGGATGAAGGCGATGCGCTTGCCCTCGGCGCCGATCCGCGGGGTCTGGTCGATGAGGCGGAGCCCCGCGGCGCGGCAGCGGTCGAGCGCGGCATCGAGGTCGTCCACGGCGAAGCAGACGTGGTGGATGCCGGGGCCGCGGGCGGCCACGAACTTGCCAATCGGGGACTGGGGATCCTGCGACTCCAGCAGCTCGACGAGCGATTCACCGGCCGCGAGGCCGGCAATCCGGGCGCCGTCGGCGTCGTCGAGCTCGACCTCCGGCATCTGCAGGACGTCCCGATAGAAGGGCAGGATGGCGTCGAGGTCCCTGACCGCGATGCCGATGTGGGCGATGGTCGCGCCGCGCCGGGGTGGGTTGGTCATTGCCTTAATCTTAAAGCGGATCCCTCGCTTCGCTCAGGATGACAGCGGGCAGGATCCCGCGCTCCGCCCGGGATGACAAAGCAGGGCTGCACCTTCGGGCGGACGCGATGTACAATCCGTAGCCGGGCTTGCCGGTCATCATTTCGGGAGAGCAACACCATGTCGAACGCACTCGCGGTCACCGATTCCAACTTCGAGCAGGAAGTCGAGCAGGCATCGGGACTCACCATCGTGGACTTCTGGGCGACCTGGTGCGGCCCCTGCCGCATGATCGCCCCGATCCTGGACCAGATCGCGGTGGAGCACGCGGGCAAGGTCAAGATCACCAAGCTCGACGTGGACGCGAACATCAAGACGGCGTCCCGCTTCAACGTCCGGTCGATCCCGATGCTGCTGTTCTTCAAGGACGGCAAGGTGGTCGACCAGATCGTCGGCGCCGTCCCGAAGATGCACATCGAGCAGAAGCTGCAGCAGCACGCCGCGTAAGGTCTCCAGGCGCGGGCCGGACAGGTCGTCCGGCCCGCGCTTGTGATTTGTGCAGTTACGCCGCTGGCGCATTCGCGCACCTTGTGGTATTTCGGGTGGCGCAGCTCCCCCCTGGCGATGCCCCTATCAACCGTCCAACAGTTTCCCCAGAGCCGGACACTCCTGCCGCGGACGCGGCTGGCGTATATCCATCTGCGGAACCTCCTGACGGACGCCAAGCGCGACCGGGGCGCCCGCATCGCGGGCTACGTGGCGATCTGGCTCCCGGAAGAGATGATCGTGCTCTACATGATCAATGGAGAGCTGATCAACGCGACGCTGTGTGATGCCAGGGGGTCGCGCGCCGTTTCCATCTCCCGCGCGCTGGAACACGTCCCGGCCGAGCCGGAATACGGCGAGATCTGCTTCTGCGCGGCCGAGCCAGAGCAGCTGGACTGCATGTACCTGTCGCAGACCACGCCGCCCGTCGCCTGGCCCGAGCGTCTCGCGATCACGGATCCGGTCACCCTCTTCCCCTACCTCGGCGCGACGACGTTCGACGGGCTGCTGGAGATCGTCACCGGGGACGCGGTGAACTACGTGGTGTTCGTCAACGGGATGGTGTCGCGCTCGTATCTCTGCGGCGACGCGGTCTCAACGCCGTACGCGTCGAACGACGACGTCGGCCGGCTGTTCGCGTACGCGCGGCCCGGCGAGGTGCGGGTGCGCCGCTGGAACGAGATCCCGGAAGTCGGCGTGCAGGCGCCGCCGGCCCTGGTGCAGGCCTATCGCGACCTCGCCGCGGGGCTCGTCAACACGCTGGTGAAGGGCGGACGGGCCAGCGCGCCGGCGATCGCCGAGCAGGCGCGGCAGACGCTGGTGGAGACGTATCCCGTGCTCGAGGGGCTGGCGCTTTCCGATCGTCCGGCGAAGGGCGAGATCGTCGCCGACAGCAACACGCTGACGATGGGCATCGCCGCGTGGGTGCGCGAAGTCATGTGGACGGCCGTCGACCACGACTCCACGGCGCCGGAGCAGCTGCTCAAGGAGCTGACCTGGGAGCGCCGGCACATGTTCCAGTCGGCCGGGCTGTACGAGCAGATACCGTGGAAGGTGCTGTAGAGGAGGGAGCCTCCGCCCTCCGCCCTCCCCACTAGCTTTTCCGCATGCCCGGCACCCTCTATGTCGTCAGCACCCCCATCGGCAACATGGGGGATTTTTCTTTCCGGGCGGTCGAGGTGCTGAAGTCGGTCGACCTGCTGCTGGCCGAGGACACGCGGCACACGCGGCATCTGCTCGACCGGTACGGCATCGCGGCGAAGATGGCCGCGTACCATGAGCACAACGAGGCGGCTGCGACGCCGGGACTGGTCGCGCGGCTGCTGGCCGGGGAGTCGATGGCCCTGGTGACCGATGCCGGCACGCCGCTCGTGTCCGATCCCGGCGCGCGGCTGGTCGCGTCGGCGGTCGAGGCGGGCGTTCCGGTCTCGCCGATCCCTGGCGCGTCGGCGATGCTCGCGGCCCTCGTCGCCTCCGGCATCGCGTCGGATCGCTTCACCTTTTTCGGATTCCTACCGCGGTCGGGATCGGAACGAAAGGCAGCCATCGAGGAGCTTGCCGGCCTGGAGCACACGGCGGTGCTCTATGAGGCGCCGTCGCGCGTCGGGGCTACCCTCACCGATCTCGCCGCCGCCGGCGCAGCCGACCGCACCGTCTCGCTGGCGCGCGAGCTGACGAAGCAGTTCGAGGAGGTTCGCCGGGGAACGGTCGCCGCGCTCGCCGCGTACTATGAGGAGCATCCGCCGCGCGGAGAATTCGTGATCGTCCTGGCGGGCGCCACGCGTCCCGAGGCGGATGAAGCCACCGTGCGCGCGCGGGTTCGGCAGTTGCGCGAACAGGGGTTGAGCGCGCGGGATACCGCGGCCGCGGTGTCGAAGGAGCTGGGAGTCTCGAAGAAGCTGGCGTACCGGATGACGCAGGAGACCGATGAGTAGAGGGGCGGGCGGGGAGTCGGATCGGCCGGGGGGCGCGTCGAGGCGCGCGGCGGGACTGTGTGCCATCGCGGTCGCCGTCGTCGCAGGGATGGCGTTCTCCACTCCACGCGCCCCCGAGCTCGCCGCGCCGCCCGCTCCGGTCATGACCATTGCGCGCCTCCAGTACGACGGCGGCGGCGACTGGTACGCGAATCCGTCGAGCCTGCCGAACCTGCTCGCCGCGATCCGTGAGCGAACGGCGCTCAAGGTGGAGCGGACCGAGGCGCGCGTGAAGCTGACGGACGACCAGCTCTGGGATTACCCGTTCCTCCACGTCACCGGCCACGGCAACCTCAAGCTCAGCGACGTCGAAGTGGCTCGCCTGCGCGAATACCTGCTGCGCGGCGGATTCCTCCACGTCAGCGACAACTACGGGCTCGATTCGAGCTTCCGGCGCGAGATCGCCCGCGTCTTCCCCGACCGGCCGCTGGTCGACGTGCCGCTCACGCACCCGGTGTATCACCTGGTCTACGATTTTCCGAAGGGGCTTCCCAAGATCCACGAGCACGACGGCAAGCCGGCGCGCGGATTCGGGATCTTCGTCGGCGACCGCCTGGCGGTGTTCTATGATTACGAGTGCGACCTCGGGAACGGCTGGGAAGACCCCGAGGTGTACCATGATCCACCCGCGCTGCACGAGGCGGCGCTCCGCATGGGGGTCAACCTCTTCGTGTACGCCGTGACGAGCCGGACGACGCCGTGACGATTTCGCAGCTGGTCGACCGCGAGCGCCATTCGTTGCGGCGGCTGCACGTGATCGCCGGCGTCGTCATCGCGCTCGCGCTCACCGCCTCCATCGTCGCGCTCGCGACCGTGGGACTCGGCGGCGCCCGATGGATGACCCTTCCGCGGGCGACGCCGTTCGCGGTCTGGGCAGCGGTGATCGCCGCGAACGTCGGCGCGTGGGCGCTCACCCGCTACGTCCTCGCGCGCGAGACCAGCGTCGATGAGATCGCGGCCGCGCTCGAGCGCGAGCAGTCGCTTCGCGCGGGATCGGTGCGCGGGACGATGGAAGTCGCGAACACCGGCTCCCTCGGCCAGAAGGCCGCCGCCGACCTGACCTCGCGGCTCGGCGCGGTGGGGGACACTCTCGTGCCAGGAGCCCGCGGGCGGGCGCGTCGCCGCCTCACTCGCCTGGCGCTCACGGCCGCCGTCGCCGTCGTCGCGCTCGGAGCGCTCGCCCCGGCGTTCGGTGACGGACTGCGGGCCGTGATCCGCCCGGTGGATGCGTGGCGCGGAACCCTGCTGCCGGCCATCACGTTCGAGCATCTCCCGACCGCGGTCGTGCGGGGCGAGGCGCTCACGCTGCGGATGATGGCTCCGGGCCGCCGCCAGGTGACGCTCGACCGCCGGGCGACGGGGGAAGGGTGGCACACCGACCGGCTCCAGCCCGGGCCCGACGGTCGGGTCGCGGTGGACGTCGGGCCGATGAGCGGCGACCTGTACCTCGTCGCGTCCGACGGGCGATCGGCGACCGATACCCTCGTCGTGCGGGTGGCGGACCGTCCGTTCCTTGGGGGCATCGCGATGCACGCCACGTATCCCGCCTACCTCGGGCGCGCCGCGGAAGGGCTGCCGATGGGGGAGCCGGCGCGCGTGCCGGCGGGGACGGTCATCGAGATCAGCGGACGCGCATCCACGGAGCTTCATGAGATTTCTCTCGTGAGCGAGCTTGCGGACGCGTCCCGCGTACCGCTGACGCCGTCCGGCCACGCGTTCCGCGGCCGACTCGTGCCCCGGGCCTCCGGCGCGTGGCGTTGGTCGGCGTCGGGAGTGGCCGGGGTCGTGAGCGACGTGCCGCCGCCGGTGGAGATAGAGGTCATTCCCGATTCGCTGCCGCGCGTGGAGATCGTGACGCCCGCGCGCGACACGCTCGTGGCGCCCGGCGCCCAGGTGCCGCTCCGGCTCGCCGCCATGGATGACCATGGCCTCGCATCGGTGGACGTCGTGAGCTGGTCCACGCGCGATGCCCGCGACGGGCAGCGCGTGACCGTCAACGTCGCCCGGCAGCCCGGCGCGATCTGGGGCAGTGCCATCGTGCTCGACGTCGGCCAGCGCGGACTCGTGGCCGGCGACGTGCTGCACATCCGCGTCGCCGCGACGGACAACTCGCCGTGGAGCCAGCGCGGGGAGAGCCGCGAGCTCCTCGTCCGCGTGGCGACGGCCGAGCAGCAGCGGGACATGGCCCGCGCCACCGGTGACTCCGCGGTCGCCGCCGCCGAAGCGGCGGTCAAGGCGCAGAAGGCCCTCGAGCGCCGTGCGGCCGAAGCGGGGCAGGAACGCGCCGCCAATGCCGACGGCAAGGGCGGTGACCGGATGAGCTTCGAGGCGGCGCAGAAGGCCAAGGCCGTCGCGCAGGACCAGAAGGCGCTCGCCGACCAGGTGAAGCAGCTCGCCGAGGTCGCGAAGGCGCTCGAGCAGCAGCTGCGCGAAGCCGGCGCGCTCGACACGAGCCTCGCGAAGCAGCTGCAGGAAGCGCAGGCCATGCTGCGCGATGCCCTGACGCCCGAGATGCTCCAGCAGATGCAGAAGCTCGAGCAGTCGGCCCAGGACCTCTCGCGCGAGGATGCCCAGCAGTCGCTGCGCGACCTGCGGGAGCAGCAGCGGCGCCTGCGTGAGCAGCTCGAGAAAAGCGCCGAGATGCTCAAGCGGGCGGCGATGGAAGGCTCGATGCAGACGCTGACGGACGAGGCGAAGGACCTCGCCAATCGCCAGCGGAAGCTCGCCGACTCCAGCGCCATGATGCCCGAGCCGCGCCGCGACCAGGCCGCGAAGGAGCTCGCCGACCGCACCGACCGTCTCGGGAAGCAGATGGAAAAGCTCGAGGAGCGCCTCGAGAACGCGAAGGCCGCCACCGGTGCCGCGAAGACGCAGGAGGCTCGCGACCACGCGGAGTCGGCCGAGCAGAAGCTCCGTGGCGATCAGGCGAAGCCGGCCGGTGAGCCGAAGCCCGGAGGCGAGCAGAAAGCCGGCGCCGATGCGAAGGCGGGAGCCGGCGGCGAGCAGAAGCAGGGCGCGGGCGGCGAGGCGCGCCCCGGTGGCTCCGGCGAGAAGGCCGGCCAGGCGGCGCGCGATGCCGCCGAGCAGATGGACCAGGCGGCGAGCGCGATGAAGGCCGCGCGCGACGGCCAGGTGCAGGAATGGAAGAAGGAGCTGACGTCGGCGCTCGACCAGAGCATCCAGGAGCTCCTCCAGATGTCGCGTGAGGAGAGCGCACTCCAGCAGCAGGTGCGGTCCGGCGCCGCGAAGAGCGAGGACGCGCGCGGGCAGCAGAGCGCCATCAAGCAGGGGCTCGACGCGGCGTCGCAGCGGCTCCAGCGCGAGGCGCAGAAGAGCACCCTGCTGTCCGGCCGCTCGCAGCGCGCCGTCGCCGATGCGCAGCAGAAGGTCGACCAGGCGACGCAGTCCGCCTCCGACCCGCGGTCCGGGTCGCAGTCCGCGCAGGCGATGAACGAGGCCGCCGAGGCCCTCAACAAGGCCGCGGCCTCCCTCGCCCGCGATCGCGAGCGCGCGAACACGGCGTCGTCGGCGTCGGGCTTCGCCGAGATGATCCAGCAGATGCAGGAGATGGCGGGGAAGCAGGGCTCCATCAACTCGCAGGCGCAGAGCATCATGCCGCAGCCCGGAAGCTCGATGAGCGGCGCGGCGCAGGCCCAGGCGCGGGCGCTGGCCCGGCAGCAGCGTCAGGTGGCCGACAAGCTCGATGAGCTGGGCGACGGCGCCGGCGGCGACAAGGCGGCGAAGATGGCGCAGGAAGCGCGTCAGCTCGCCGAGGCGCTCGAGGGATCGCGCATCGACGCCACGACGCTCGCCCGCCAGCAGCAGCTCTTCAGGAAGATGCTCGACGCCGGACGGTCGCTGGAGAAGGAGGACCGCGAGGAAAGCGATCGCCGCGAGGCCAGGGCCGCCGTCGATCCGAAGACGCTGACGCCGTCAGCGGCGCCGGTGAAGGGGAAGGATGCGCAGCGATTCCGCGAGCCGACCTGGGACGAGCTCCGCGGCCTGAGCGCCGACGAGCGCCGGCTGATCCTCGACTACTTCCGGAAGCTCAACGGTCCGCCGGGCGGCCGCGGAGGGTGAGTTGAATCGCGGCAGATTGATGGCCCTCGTCGGCCTCCTCGTGATCGGGCCCGGGGTCGCCGGCGCGCAGCAGACGAAGCTCCCCGACTCGGTCGCGTTCACGCGCGCGCTCCAGCTCGAGGTCGACGGCAAGTACAGGGAAGCCGCGCCGTACTACCGGATGGCCCTCTACGGACCGGAGGCCCAGAACGCGTTGCTCGGCCTGGAGCGCGTCTACGCCGAGATCAACTGGACCGACTCGCTGCTGGCGCCGCTCGACACCCTGCTGAAGCGGGAGCCGGCGAACCAGGTGTTCCGGACCGTTCACCTGCGATCGCTCCAGATGCTGAATCGCGACGCCGACCTGCGGCGCGCGTTCGATGAATGGACGAAAGTCGCCGGCAACGATCCCGCGCCCTACCGGGAGTACTCGCGCATGCTGCTTCAGCGCAACCGGTCGGCCGCCGCGGACAGCGTGATCGCGCAGGGCCAGGCGGCACTCGGCTCGGTGCGCGGGCTCGAGCTGGAGGTCGCGCAGGTCCGCGCCTCCGCCGGCGAGTGGGTTGCAGCCGCGCGCGCCTGGCGCGCCGCGCTCGCGTTCGCGCCGGAGATGGAGCAGGGCGCCTCGTACTCGCTCGCACCCGCGCCGCCGTCGGTGCGCGACTCGGTGCGCCAGGTCTTCCTCGCGCCGCCAGCGTCCATCGCCTTGCGCCTCGCGCTCGCGCGAACGGAGATGAACTGGGGCTCGGCCTCCAACGGCTGGCATGCGCTGCGCGATCTTCCGCCCGACAGCGTCACGGTCGATGCGTGGATCGATTTCGCCGAGCGGGCCGAGGCCGAGGGAGAGTGGACGCTCGCGCGCGAAGCGCTGGTGCTGTCGCTGCGCTCACGTCCGTCCACGGCGCTGGCCCTGCGCGCGGCGACGGCGGCGATGAACGCCGGCGACGCGATGCAGGTGCTCACCCTCATCCCGCTTTCCTCCGCGGGAACCGACTCGGCGAAGATCGCGGCGACGCACGTCCCGCTGCACGTGCGCGCGCTCGCCAGCATCGGCCGCGCCGAGGGCGCGCAGCGGCTGGCGACGACGTTCGACAAGTGGTTTGCGCCCGCGACGCGCAATTCGGTCACCCGCACCGTGGCCTGGGGCTGGGTGCGGCAGGGAGACACCGAGCGCGCCCGGCAGGCGCTGGCCATGATCGGAGCCGACGCCGACTCGAGTGACACCGCCGGCTGGCTTGCGCTCTACAAGGGCGACCTGAAGACGGCGCGACAACTTCTCCGCGCGGGCACCGAGCAGAGCCCCGAGCTCGCGCTCGCGCTGGGGACGGTCGCACGGATCAAGACCGAGCAGGCGCCCAAGGTGGGCGCGGCGTTCCTCGCGCTCGCCCGGGGCGACACCGCTGGCGCCGCCGCGGGATTCCTTGCCGCCGCTGACGCGACGCCGGACGCGGCGTCCACCCTCCTTGCGATCGCGGCGCAGCTTCACGCGGCGAAGCAGGACGACCCGGCGGCGATCGCGATCTGGTCCCGGATCCTCGACAAGTTTCCCGATTCCGCCGAGGCGCCGGAGGCGGAGCTCGCCTGGGGCCGCGCGCTCCTCCGCCGGAAGGACCCGAAGGCGGCGATCGAGCGCTTCGAGCACCTGATCCTCACCTATTCGACGAGCGCGCTGGTGCCGCAGGCGCGGCGCGAGCTGGACCTCGCGAAGAAGATCATTCCATGAAAAAGGCCCTCGTCATTTCGAAAGCAGCGATGGGCCGGCTTCTCCCGGCCTTCCTCGTCCTGCTCATCGCCGCTGGCCAGCTCCGCGCCCAGAAGCTGCTCGTCCCCATGGACGACGACCAGCAGAATCATCTCAAGGCCTACGGGCTCACCTACAACGCGATCAAGGCCCAGCAGAAGGCCGAGTGGCTTCTGAATTACCGCGGCGGCGCGTTCCTGCTCCCCGACCTTCCGGAGCTGCGCCGCCAGGCGCTGCTCGACGGCATCACCATCGAGCCGCT
>CAMLHT010000102.1 GCA_946479895.1 uncultured Gemmatimonadota bacterium
CCCACCGACCCCGTGACCATCGCCGGCGCGATGCTGCTCCTGGCGAGCGTCAGCGCGGTGGCGGCGTGGATCCCGGCGCGGCGCGCGGCGTTCGTGAATCCGCTCGAGGCGCTGAACGACGGTTAGCGGCCGTCGGGAGAGCGATGCCGGCCTCGCGGATATATTCCGTATCGTGACCGCTCGCTCCCCCGCCCCGCCGCCGGGCACCCGCGTCCTCGCCGCGATGAGCGGCGGCGTCGATTCCTCCGTCGCCGCCGCGGTCCTCGTGCGCCAGGGCTATGACGTCGTCGGCGTCACGATGAAGCTGTTCAGCGACGGCGGCGACCTGCCCGACCGCCCCTGCTGCTCGCTCGACTCGGTGAACGACGCGCGGCGCATCTGCCAGCAGCTCGGCGTCCCGCACTACGTCCTGAATCTCGAGAGCGCCTTCGGCCGCGACGTCGTCGACGACTTCGTCGCCGAGTACGCGCGCGGGCGGACCCCGATCCCCTGCGTGCGCTGCAACACGTTCACGAAGTTCCGCGACCTCCTGCACAAGGCCGACGCGATCGACGCCCGGTGGGTCGCGACGGGGCACTACGCGCGCGTGGTGAACGGCGAGCTGCATCGCGGCGCAAACCGGGACAAGGACCAGTCCTACTTCCTGTGGGGCATCGACCGCGCGGTGCTCCAGCGGATGCTGCTTCCGGTCGGGGACCGGTCGAAGGCCGAGACCCGGGCCACGGCCCATCGGCTCGGCCTCGAGCTGATCGCCGAAAAGACCGAGAGCCAGGACATCTGCTTCGTCCCGGACGGCGATCACACGAAGATCATCCGGGCGAAGCTTGGCGCCGACGCGCCGTCGCTCTCGCCGGGCCCGTTCGTGCTGTCGGACGGCCGCGTGGTGGGCATGCACGACGGTCATGCGCGTTACACTATCGGCCAGCGCCGGGGAGTGCCGGGCGGTTTCCCGGAGCCGATGTACGTCATCGACATCCGGCCCGCCGATCGCGCCGTGGTGATCGGGCCCCGGCCGGAGCTGTTCGGCAACGGCGTCATCGCCCGCGAGATGAACTGGCTGGTCGACCGCCCGTCCCTCGGGGCGATGGTCGAAGTGCAGATCAGGCACCGCGCGCCGACGGCCGTCGCCGAAGTCGTGCGACTGGAGGCCGATGAATTCGAGCTGGCGCTCCAGGAGCCGGTGGCGGCCATCGCCCCGGGCCAGTCGCTGGTGATCTACGAGGGCGACCGCGTCCTCGGCGGCGGAATCATCGAAGCGTCGCGGCGGGCGCGGGCCGGCCTGCCCGTGCTCGCCGCCTGACCGCTATCTCGTCCGGATCACCGAGATCGTGATCGTCGGCGGGAGCGCGCCTCCCGACGTGCCGGTCGCGCGCACGAAGGAGTCGGCGTCTTCGAGCCCGGTGAAGCGATAGACCTTGAACCCGCCGGAGATCATCGTCACCGTGCTCTTCGTGCCGTTCGCGAGCGGCGTTCCGGTGAGGGGCCAGACGAACGGAGTTCCGTCGCCATGCTGCAGGCCCGCGTACATCGCGCGCAGGTTCCAGCTCGGCTGCGTGAACCGCGCGTTCACGTCGGTCACGTGGTCGTCGGCGTAGGCCGCGATCTCGAAGTCCCGCAGGAGAGCCCGCAGTCCGACTTCATCCACGCCGAATCGCTTCTGGAGGTTCGTGAGGCCCGCGTCCCCGGCGTTCACGAAGTCGTACCACACCCGGCCGTCCGCCTGCAGCTTCTGGTCGACGGCATAGCGGAGGAACGCCCAGATCGCCCCGCGGGTCCGCAGCGCGTCGCCCGAGCCGAACGGGCTGGTCGTCGTCGTCAGCGACATGTACTCGTCGTAGTTCAGGAACTCGCCGACGAAATACGTCAGGAATGATTCGAACGCCGCGCTCGTGCCGACGGCCTCGTAGCCGATGTTCGCGCGTGGCCCCCGGCCCGTGATCCGATAGTACAGCAGCTCCTCGGCGATGTGACTCAATCCCTCGTTGAGCCAGAGCTCTTCGCTCGGAGCCGCGTTGGTAAGCACGTACCGGCGGCGGGCGAAGTTGATCATGTGCTGGAACTCGTGCGCGACGGTCACATCGGTGACCTGGTCGACGAAGCTCTTCCGCATGAACGAATTGCCGTTCACCGTCCCCAGCGAATCCGGGACGAGAAGGTAGAACATCTCGGCGACGTTGCTGCCGGCGCACTGCGCCTTCGGCAGCAGGTCACGCGAGTGCGTGAGGCCGCCGACGTAGTAGCTCGCTCCCGCGGGAGTCCGCTCGTTGACCGCCTTCGTGAAGACGAGCAGCACGCGCTCGTTGCCGTCGAGGTCCGTCGGCTTGCCGAACTGCGTGGTGTCGAGCGGATAGATCACCGAGTCGAACATCGCCGCGAACCGCGCGTATTCCGCGTCGGTGTACCCGTCGGCCCGCGGATTACGCGGGTCGTCGAGGACGATCGCCGTGTTCGAGACGGCGGCCACGCGCGCCGCGATGTCGTTGCGCGCGTCCGTGCAGCCGTTGGCATCGGCCGCCCCGCCGATGTTGACGTTGATCGTCATGACGTCGCCGACCGCGGGCGGAGTCGCGTTGAAGGCGGCCCGCCGCGAACGGCTGGCGTACCAGGCGCGGGCACCGGCGGCGAATGGCGCCACGGCGGCCGCCTCGGCCCGACGGTGCGCCATCTCGGCACCGACGTCGCGGGGATGCCGCAATGCGGCGGACGACGCGAGAGACAGGGATCCGGAAGACTGCCCGGGCGCGACGGCACCGAAGGCCGACGCCGCGCCCAGCCCGACGCCGGTGATCTCGACGCTGCTCGCGCCCGTGGTCGTCAGCGAGGTGTTGTGGACGATGACCACGTAGTCGCCGCCGGTGGCGGCGGCGCAGAATCCGGCGGCGCCGATGTCGGTGACCACCTGCCCCACGGCCATCGGCGTGGGCGTTACCGCCCCGCACGTCGTGGCCGGCACCTCGACCCGCGCCGAGTCGGACTTGCCCCCAGCCGCCGCGACGATCCAGGTCGAGCCGCCCATGCGCATCGCCGTCGCCACGCCCTGCGCATCCACCGCCACGAGGGTCGGGTCGCGCGAGACGAACGAGACGGGAATGGTGCCCTCCGGGGCCGTGCCGCCCGCGTCCGTCGTCACGACCACCGAGAAGGTGACCTGCTGCTGGACCGCGTAGAGCTGGGCCGTCCGCGGGGATATCGCCACCGACGCGACCGACTTCGCGGGATCGAGCGGCTCCTTGCACGCCACCAGCGCGAGAGCCGCGGCGATGGAAGCTCGAAGGCCGAAACGCGAAGGGGAGGACGACGACATTGATGCTCCGGCCGGGAATGAGGAGGACCCGAATGATGGTGAGCCGGCGCAGCCTGCGGCAACTGGGCAACGCGCTCCCGGAGCGTGCAACGTGCTCCCGGTCACACGGAAGTGGGAATATCCCCTTCACGGCGGCGAAGGTTCCGCCGGCCGGATGCCTAGAACTTCAGGTTTCCGGCCTCCGCGAACTCGCGCATGGCCCGCTCCTGCTCCTCGGTGAGCTTGTCCGGCACCGTCACCTCGACCACGACGATGAGGTCACCCTTCGCGGTATCCCGCTCGATGCCCTGCCCCGGAACGCGGAAGCGCTTTCCGCTCGGCGTGCCGGGCGGAATCCGGATCGTCACCTTCTTTCCGTCGATCGTCTTGACGCTGATCTTCGACCCGAGCGTCGCCTGGGCGATGTTGATCGGGACGGGGGCGATGACGTCGAGGCCTTCGCGCCGGTAGAAGCGATCGGGCTGCACGTTGAACGTGATGATGAGGTCACCGGGCTGGCCGTTCTTCGTGCCGCGGCCGCCCTGCCCCTTGAGACGGATCTTCGCCCCGGAGTCGACACCCGCCGGCACCGTGATCATCACCTTCTTGCGATTGCGGACCTCGCCGGACCCGTTGCAGGTCGGGCAGCGCTCGGACGGCACCTGGCCGCGGCCGAGGCACATCGGGCATGGCCGCTGGACGGCGAATCCCCCCTGACCGAAGGAGATCGTGCCGCGCCCGCCGCATTCGGGACAGGTCTGGATCTTCGCGCCGGGAGCGCCGCCGGACCCGTGACAGGTCTGGCACTCCTCGTTGACTTCCAGGTCGACCGGGACCTTGCCGCCGAGTGCCGCCGTGCGGAACGGGATCTCGAGCGCCGCCTCGATGTCCTGGCCACGCTCGTTGGCCTTCTGCTGGCGTCCACCGGCCCGCCCGCCGCCGAACATCGAGCTGAAGATGTCGCCGAGCCCACCGAGCCCGCCGATATCGAACTCCTCGTACCGGTACGACCCGCCTCCCGGCGCGCCCGTACCGAAGCCGCCCCCGAAGCCGGGGCCGGGGCCGCCTGCCGGGCGACCGCCGCCGAAGGCCCCGAGCTGCCGCATCTGGTCGTATTGCTTCCGCTTCTCGGCGTCGCCGATGACCTGGTACGCCTCGGAGATTTCCTTGAAGCGGTCGGCGGCCTTCGGGTCGTTCTGGTTCTTGTCGGGGTGGTGCTTCGCGGCCAGCTTGCGGTACTGCTTCTTGATCTCGTCCTGCGTGGCCGACGCGGACACGCCGAGCACCGCGTAGTAATCCTTGTTGGTCGCCACGGGTCAGGTCCGTTCTATCCGTTCCACTGTCTCACGACGACGCGGGCCGGCCGGAGCAGCTGGCCGTTGTGCCGGTAGCCGACCTGGAAGACCCGGGAAACCGTGTGATCCTCGTCCGCCGACTGCGCCGGCTCCGTGGAAACCGCCTCGTGCAAGGAGGGATCGAACGCCGCGTTCACCGGGTCGATCACCTCGACGCCGACGCCGGCCAGGACCTTCTGGAGCTTCCGCTCGACCATGTCGGCGCCCTGCGTGATGGTGACCGGGTCGACCGACGCGGGATCGACGTGGGCGAAACGGGAGAGGTCGTCGAGCGGATCGAGCAGCTGCCGGATGAGCGTCGACTGCCCGCGCGCCTCGGCCTCCGATCGCTCGCGCATGGAGCGCTTGCGGTAATTGTCGTATTCGGCCGCGAGGCGGAGGTACTTCTCGCGCTGATCGGCAAGCTCACGCTGCGCGCCATCCTGGCGCGAACCGTCCTCGGCCTGCCCGGATGTCTCCGTGGCGCCGTCTTCGGCGGGCTGGTCGTTGAGCTCGATGGGGCTGTCGTCGGAGCGTTGCATGGATTTGCTGTACGGAAGAAAGGCGGAAACGGTTCGCCGGTCCAGTGAGGGAGCGCGGGTGAGCGTGGGGAACACGCCGCGGGACGGACCGCAGGCGGGGGTTGCAACGGCCGGACCATCGGGCGCTGCCGGGGTGGCAGCTACGCGACCGCGCGCCGGATCATCTCGAGCGCCGCCTGGGCGCTGCGACGCCGGATCTCATCGCGATCCCCGATCAGGCTGAAGCGGCGGGCCGAGACGTCGCCGCCACAGTCGAGGGCGATCCAGACGGTGCCGACGGGCTTGTCGGGCGTCGCGCCGCCCGGCCCGGCGATGCCCGTGATCCCGACGCCAATCGAGGTGCCGAAGCGCCTGCGCACGCCGCTCGCCATGGCTCGCGCCACCGGCTCGCTGACCGCACCGTGCGCCGCCAGCTGCGACTCCGGGACCTCCAGCTCATCGCGCTTGACGCGATCGGCGTAGGCGATGACGCCGCCGACGACGACGTCGCTCGAGCCGGCAATGGCAGTCAGCCTCGCCCCGAGCAGGCCCCCGGTGCAGCTCTCGGCCACCGCGATCGTGCGGTGCGTGGCCCGGCACTTCTCCAGCACCACGGCGGCGAGGTCGACGTCGCCTTCGGCGTAGGTGCAGTCCCCGGCGACGATCCCGATCGTGGCAGCCGCGCTCTCGAGTCGCCGGTCGGCTTCGGCCGGATCGTGGCCGGAGATGGTGAGCCGCAGGTCCACGCCTTCCGGAGAAGGCAGGTAGGCGAGCGAAACGCCTTCGCCCAGCGGCAGGGACCCGATCCGGTCCCCCAGGAGCGATTCGGCGACGCCCGTGGTGCGCAGCGTTCGCGAGCGGACGACGTGCTGCGACGGATATCGCGCGGCGAGCAGAGGCACGAGCGTGTCGTCGGTCATGCCGCGCATCTCGCGCGGAACCCCGGGCAGCATGGCCACCCAGCGCTTCCGGTCATCCTCGATGAAGACACCCGGGGCGGAGCCATGCCGGTTCGTGAGCTTCGTCGCCCCGACGGGGAGCGCCGCCTGCGCCATGTTCGAGGCAGGCATCTCGCGGCCGAAGCGCGCGCGCCACCGCTCCTTCATCCACGCCACGTGCGCCTCGTCGATCACCATGGCGCGCCCGAAGACGTCGGCCACGGCCGCCTTGCTTCGATCGTCCGCGGTCGGTCCGAGGCCACCGGTGGTGATCACCGCGCCGGTGCGCTCGAGGGCCTCCTCGACCGCGCGCCGGATGCCCGCCGGGTCGTCGCCCACGGACGTGCGTCGCGCGACGCGAATCCCGACTTCCGCGAGCTTGCGCGCGAGGTAGGCGCCGTTGGTGTCGAGCGTGAACCCGAGGAGGAGCTCGTCGCCGATGGTGAGGATCTCGACCGCCGCCGATTCCGAAGCAGCCTGCCTCGATCCTGTCGAGGGGACTTCGGCGCCGGCCATCGGGCTAGTGGCCCTCGTCGGCGACCGCCTTGCCGAGAAACACGCCGCTGTATCGCTGGACGTAGAGGACGAGCGAATAGAGCGTCAGGCCGACCGCGCCGATCATGCACACGACGCCGAGGATGCCGTTGAAGTGCCGGAAGGCGTTCCAGGCCGTTCCCGTCCAGCCATAGGCGTGCGCCGCCGTGGCCGCCCAGAACCAGAAGAAGGCCGCGCCGACCCAGGTCATCTGGAAGCCCGTCTTCCACTTCGCGGGGCCGATGGCGCTGATCACGACGCCACGGCGCGCGGCCATCTGGCGAAACACCGTCATCGCCACCTCGCGCCCGAGGATGACGATCGCGACCCAGAGCGGGAGTCCCACCGGGCCCCACGGCGTGATGAACTTCAGCGAGTCCGCGACGTGCACGATGCCCGCGTCGGGGCCCTTGGGCCGCATCAGCAGGTACATCGGGACCATCGTCACGACGAGAAAGAGCTTGTCGGCGAGCGGGTCGAGCTGCTTCCCGAGGTCGGTGATCGAGTTGCGGGACCGCGCGAGGCGGCCGTCCCAGTAGTCGCTGACCGCCAGCACCACGAAAAGCACGAACGCCACCGCGCGATAGGTCGCGGATGGCGTCAGGGGCAGCCATCCGACCAGGGGTGACGCGGCGATGCGTCCGACCGTGATGGCGTTTGGAAGGTTCACGACTGAATCAGGAAAGGGCCTTCAGAACCTGCTTGCTGATTCCCTTGAGTGTCTCGAACACGCCTTCACCGGTCACGGCGACGGCCTCGTAATACGGAGCCCGCTCGACCCATTCTCCCGTCGGCAACTGCTCGATCAGGTTCTCGCCGGGGTGATTCGGATCGGGGGTGACCTTCATCTTCTCCGGGTCGGTGACTTCCCACCCCGGGTTCATCGACGCCTGCAGCTCGCGGATCGGGGCGGCGTTCGGCAGGTCGCGCTTGTTGTACTGGATGACGAACGGCATCTTCGTCAGGTCGTACCCGTACTCGGCCATGTTGTCGTACAGGTTCTGCATGGCCTCCTGGTTCGCCTCCATGCGCTCGACCTGCGAGTCGCCGACGAACACGATGCCGTCCACGCCCTTGAGGATCAGCTTGCGGCTGGCGTTGTAGTAGACCTGGCCGGGGACGGTGTAGAGGTGGAAGCGGGTCTTGAAGCCGCGGATCTGGCCGAGGTCGACGGGCAGGAAATCGAAGAAGAGCGTGCGTTCAGTCTCGGTGGCGAGGGAGATCAGCTTGCCACGCGTATCGGGCGTGACCTTGCCGTAGACCACCTCGAGATTGGTGGTCTTCCCGCCGAGACCAGGACCGTAGTACACGATCTTGCAGTTGATCTCCTTGGACGCGTAGTTGATCATCGACATGGTCGCGTCCTCGCTTACTGGAACATCTTGTCTATTTCGTCTTCGGCGCCGGCGAGAAGCCCCGTCTGGCTGTTGCGGGCTTCGTTGGCGCGCTGGAAGACGCTGGTGAAGAGCTGGTTCAGCTCCTCGACCGTGGCTTTCATCTTGAGTCGCACGAGTCCGAGCGTGGTGCGGTTGTCGAAGAGCACGACGAGGATCACCCGGCGCGCGACGTCGGCGAGGTACATCGACTCCTTCTCGCCCTGGTGGAACAGCGAATTGAAGTCGTTTTCGCCGATGAGCTTGGCCAGCTGGTCGTTGGCGCTGAAATCGGCGGCGGTCAGGGTCGCGAAGGCGGTCGGGTCGAAGGTCGGCTGCTCACCGACGGTCGCGACGAGCTGCCCCGCGCGGTCGACGAGCAGGGCACAGCGCGCATTCGAATCGCCCAGGAACCGCTGGAGCGTATCCGTAATGGCGCCGTAGTCATCTTCCGTGAACGACCAGCTTGCCGCCCCAGCTGCCATGCGACTCCTGACTAATCGAGTTGAAGCTGCATCTGCCTGAGCAGACGCTCGCCACGCTTCCGAAGCGGCCCGTGCTGCTCCCAGCGAACATAGTCGGTCAGGAGCCGCACCGTGTCGTGCCCCGGCCGCCCGCTAAGGTAGCCCAGCGCAGCCAGCCTCCGCCACGGACGGGCGCTGAAGAGCTGCTGCCGCGAGCGGTGGATCTGTGTGCTCCAGACGATCGTGCCCGCCACGACGCCACCGAGGAAGCCGGCGGCGATGGCAAGCTGGGTCTTTCTCCTCATGATATTCGGCCTCACATGGCTCTGCGCGCGGTCAACGCCTGGGCGATGGTCACCCCGTCGGCGTACTCGAGGTCCCCGCCGACTGGGATGCCACGGGCGATCCGCGTCACGGCCATCGGTGTTCCAGCGAGCTGCCGCTGAACATACAAGGCGGTGGCCTCACCTTCGAGGCTTGGATTCGTGGCGAGGATCACTTCCCGGACCTCCCCGCCCCGGACCCGCTCCACGAGCTGGGCGACCGTGAGGTCGTCCGGCTGGACCCCGTCCAGCGGCGAAAGCCGCCCGCCCAGGACGTGGTACCGGCCGCGAAACTCGCCGGCGCGCTCGATGGCCGAGATGTCGGACGACTCCTCCACCACGCAGAGCAGCCCCGCGTCCCGGCGCGGATCCCGGCAGATCGCGCAGACCTCCTCCTCGGTGAGGTTGAAGCACCGCGAGCAGGGCCGGACGCGCTCCCCGAGCGCGATCAGGGCCTCGGCCAGCCGCCGGCCCTGCGCCGTGGGCTGCCGCAGCAGATGGTAAGTCAGGCGCAGGGCGGTCTTCTTCCCGATGCCCGGGAGGCGCGCAAGCTCGGTCGCCAGTTCGTCGATTGCGCTCATATGGGCGGTTCCGTTTCAGGCCGCTTCGCGGCCTAAAACGGAAGCTTGAGTCCGGGGATGTTCATGCCGTCGGGCAGCTTCGGCATCCGCATCTGGAGCTCCGTCGCGGCCTTCTTCTGCGCTTCGGCCACCGCGACCGTCACGAGATCCTCGAGCATCTCGACGTCATCCGGGTTCACGACGGACCGGTCGATCTTGATGCGCTTGATCACGCCCTGGCCGCTCGCCTCGACCGTGACCATGCCGCCGCCGGCGCTGCCGGTGACGGTCAGCTGCTCGAGGTCGGCCTGGGCCTGCTCCATCGTCTTCTTCATTTCCTGCGCCTGGCGCAGGAGCGACATGAAATCCATGTGGGGTCGGTCTTCTGGTATGGGTCCTGAGGCGATCGGACTCAGTCGATCACTTCCAGGTCCAGCTCGACGATGGCCGAGTGGAGCACCGGGTCGCGCTTCTTCAGCGCCTCGAGTTTCTGGGCTTTCACGTCTTCGTCCGTGAGGCGCTTCGGCGGGCCCGCCGGGGCTTTTGCGGCGCCCTCGAGCTGCACCCGCTCCACCGGCGAGAACCATTCGCGAAGAATGGCGAGGATGTCGGCGCCCCCGCTCTGGATCGCCTTCGCGTAAAAGTCATTGGGCTCGTCGAGCGCGATCGTGATGTCGCCGCGCGCGGTGACGGCCGCCGGAGACGCGTGCTCGAGCGCCGTGGCGATCAGCGTCTTTCCCGCCTGGCGGAGTCGCGCCACGAGATCGTCCCAGCGGCCCGTGAGGGCATTGATGTCGATCGGCTCGCGGGCGGCATCCTCGGCCTGGATCGGCGCCGGCTGCGCGCTCGAGTGAACGGGCCGGGCCACTTCCATCGTCGGCTCGCGCCGGGCCGCCGGACGTGATTCCACGGACTGCGCGGGCGGCGGAGGCGCCGCCGGTCGCGGCGCCGCGGGCGGGGCCGGCGCACGCGCGGGCTCGGGGCGCGGATCGGGTCGGGCCGCGACCGCGTCCCCTTCTCCGGACCCCAGTGAGCGCAGGAGCGCTTCGACGTCCACCGTGCGATCGAGCAGCGCCAGCCGGACGAGCGCCGTCTCGATGAGGAGCTGCTGCTGGCCGCTGCGCCGGAAGCGCGGCTCGAGCTCCGTCAGCGCCGTCAGCATGCGGACGAGATCGGCCGCCTGGAATCGCGACGCGCCGGCGACGAGCTCCTCGCGCGCCCGCTCGGACACCTCCGTCGGCGTGCCGCCGAGCGCCACGGCGAGCTGCGCGCGCACCATGTCACCGAATCCCGCGAGAAACGTCGAGAAGTCCACGCCCGCTTCGGCGAGCCTGCCGACGAACGGGAATACCTCCGCCGCGCGGTGCTCGGCGACGATCGAAAGCAGGGCGAGGTATTCGTCCTCGGGCACGAGCCCGAGCGCGTCACGGACGCGCTGCGGCGTGAGCGACCCGTCGCCCAGCGAGAGGACCTGGTCGGTGAGGCTGAGCGCGTCGCGCATCGAGCCGTCAGCGGCGCGCGCGATCAGCGACAGCGCATCCGGCTCGGCGCGAACGCCCTCCGCCGCCAGGACCACCGCGAGACGGGACTTGATGTCGGCGGAGCCGATGCGCCGGAGGTCGAATCGCTGGAGGCGGCTCATCACCGGGGCCGCGGCCTGGGTGATCTTCTGCGGCTCGGTGGTCGCGAAGACGAACACCACGCGCGGGGGCGGCTCCTCGAGGATCTTCAGGAGCGCGTTCCACGCCTCGCGCGTGAGCATGTGCGCCTCGTCAACGATGTAGACCTTGAATCGGTCATCGCCGGAGGGGGCATACATCGCCCGCTCGCGCAGCTCGCGGGCGTCGTCCACGCCGCGGTTCGACGCCGCGTCGATCTCGACGACGTCGAGGCTGGCCGAGCCGGCCCAGATGCGCCGGCAGCTCTCGCACTCGCCGCAGGGCTCGCCGGCGCCCCCGCTGCCGGCATCGGACGCCCGCCGCTCGCAGTTGAGCGCCATCGCGAGCACGCGCGCCAGCGTCGTCTTTCCGGTGCCCCGCGGGCCACAGAAGAGGTATCCGTGGGCCACCCTGCCCTTCGCGATCGCGCCCTGGAGCGTCGTCGAGACGTGCGACTGCACGGCCACGTCGGCGAATCGGCGGGGGCGGTACTTCCGGGCGAGGGAGATCGACATGGGGACCTCAAAGCTAAAACAAAACGCGCGGGGATGGATTGGATCCATCTCCCGCGCGAGTGCCCCAGGCCTGACGAAGCGACGATAGACACTTCATGCCGCTGCTACCTTCGGGGTCCTGACGGAGTTAGAAGGCTATTGCCCTCCGGGACCTGGGACACCCGGAAATATAGCGGGCAATGCGCGCGCTACACAGACAGCGCCCGCACCAGAACCTCCGCCGCCTTCCGGCAATCCGCCGTCGAGACATCCAGGTGCGTTACCAGCCTGATGCGCGTCGCGCTCCATTCCGAGATCGCCACGCCGGACTTGCTCGCCGCCTCGACGATCGGGTCCGTCCTGCGTCCGGGCGGCAAGTCGATCATGACGATGTTCGTGTCGGGCGGAACGACCGTGCATCCGCCGGCGCCGTCGATCGCCCTGGCCAGCAGCCTCGCGTTCTCGTGGTCCTCGGCCAGCCGGTCCATGTGGTTGTCCAGCGCGTACAGGGCCGCCGCGGCGAGCATGCCGGATTGCCGCAGGGCGCCACCGAACAGCTTCCGCGCGGTCCAGACCTCTTCCATCACGCCCTTCGGACCGGCGACCGCCGCGCCGATCGGCGCGCCGAGCCCCTTCGAGAAGGCCACCATGACGGTGTCGACGGTCGACGCGATGTCGCTCAGCGAGACCCCGCTGGCCACCGCCGCGTTCCACAGGCGGGCGCCGTCCATGTGCACCGGCAGCTTGTGGCGCTTCGCCACCTTCTGGATGCGCCGGAGCTCGTCGTGCGGCGTGATCATGCCGCCGGCGCCGTTGTGCGTATTCTCCACGCAGACGAGGCTGGCCGCGGGGTAGTACTTCGATACGGGACGCATCGCCGCCTCGAGATCGTCCGCGTTGAAGACGACCCGCGAGCCGGCGATGGGCCTGATCTGGACGCCGCTCATCGCGGCCGCGCCGGCCAGCTCCCAGTGGATGATGTGCGCGTCGGCGTCGAGATAGACCTCCGTCGCGGGCTCGGTGAGCGCCCAGATCGCCGCCTGGTTCGCCATCACCCCGCTGGGGAAGAACAGCGCTTCGTCCTTGCCCAGCAGCTCGGCGACGCGGCGCTCCAGCCGCTGCATCGTGGGATCGCCATCGCGCTCATCGTCCCCGACCTCGGCGTCGGCCATCGCGCGACGCATGGCGGGTGTGGGCTTCGTGACGGTGTCGGAGCGGAGATCGATCATGGACGGAGGGCGGAGGGCGGAGGACGGAGGACGGAGGACGGAGGACGGAGGGCGGAGGGCGGAGGATGGACGACGAG
>CAMLHT010000103.1 GCA_946479895.1 uncultured Gemmatimonadota bacterium
CAAAACCGGGGGAACTTCAATCACCGAGCCCCAACCCTCCGGTTTGTTTTTTCCGCGTTCATCAGCGTGATCCGCGCGCCCAACTCCTGTGCGAGCCGCGACGCCGCTTGGAACCCGAATGATCAGGATCCCTTCCAGCGCTTACAGTGCAACGGTCAATCGATCTATCACGCTGCGCACGCCCGGCGCCGACCAGGCCGCGCGCTCGGCGTCCTGGCGCTCGGCCCATGAGCGCACCGATCCGCGCAACGTCACCTGACCGTCGGAGATCTGGACGACGATGTGCTTCGAGTCGAGCTCGGCGCTGCGGCGCAGGGCGCTCTCGATCGCGTGGGTGACATCGGCCGGCGTGGGCTCCGCCGGATGGATCGCGATGTAGTTGGACACGCCGTGGACCCCGGCGAGCACCTTCACCGCGCAGGACGCCGCGTCGCGCTGGTACTGCCAGCCGACGGTGCCCTCGAGGGTGACCCAGCCGTCCCGGACGGTCGCGCGGATGGAGCTCTCGGGCACCTGGACGTTCATCTCCAGCGCCGTGGCGACGGCGCGGGCGATCTCGATGTCGGTGCGGCGGTGCTCCGGCGGCGCGGATACGACCAGGTCGTCGGCGACCGCCCGGACCCCGGCGATCCGTTCGGCCGCGTTCCGCGCCGCGATCTTCTCCGCGTAGGTGGGGACGCTCCCCGTGAGGCTGACGATTCCGGCCTCGACCTTCACGTCGATGGCCGCCTCTTCGAGGCTGGGGTCCCAGTGGAGCTCCTCGATCACGTCTCCCTGGATCTGTGCGTCCGTCCGCATGCGCTTCTCCGTGGCGAGTGGGTTCGTCCCGTCTCCCCGAAAGTGCGGCCGGACGCGGCCGCCTACAGTCGGCATTCCGCGCCGGTTACGTGAGGGAATCGGCCCGTGACGCGGGTAGGCTTTTCGCCCGGTGCCCGGAGTGGAACCACCGACTGATGAAGGGCTTGCGTCGAGGCATCGTGAGGGCATACCCGGACCGGAGGGTCTCATGTACCGCAGCATCATCGTCCCCCTCGACGGCTCGGCCCGCAGTCATGACGCGCTGCCGGTGGCCGCGAACCTCGCCGAGGCCTCCGGTGCCACGCTCCACCTGGTGCGCGTGCACCTCAACGACCGGCGGGATCTGGCCGATGATCCCTCCTGGGACGCGATGTTTCGCGAGGGAGAGCTGCGATACCTGGAGGCGCTGGCGCAGGCGTACGAGCCGCTGGCCGGCGGACGCGTGGAGACCGCGCTGCTGGAGGCGCCGGTCGTGGAGTCGTTGGCCAGCTTCGCCACGAGTCGCGTCGCGCCGCTGTTCGTGATGGCGGCCCGCGGCCGGACAGGCCTGCGGCGCGCGATTCTCGGCAGCACCTCGGACGGGCTGGTGCGGCATGGCGAAGTACCGGTGCTCGTGTTGCGGGATCGTCCGGGCGACGAGGATACGCCGCTGTGGAAGACGAACCCCCGTCCGTTCCACCGGATCGTCGTCCCGCTCGACGGATCGGTCTACGCCGAGGGCGGCATCGCGCACGCCGTGGCGATCGCGCGGGCCATCGACGCCCGGCTGCGGCTCGTGCGGGTGATCGGCCCGGTGATGACGAGCGCGGTCATCGGCGCCTTCGCGACGCGGCCGCTGATGCCGTACGACGAGTCGACCGTGCTGCGCAACGATGCCGCGCAGGACTATCTCCAGGCCATCGTCGACCGCATCAACGCGGAGGGGCCCACGCTGCACATCTCGACCGAGGTGGCGCTCTCCGCGGATCCGGCGACGGCCATCATCGAGAGCTGCCGGCGGGCGGCCGCCGACCTGATCGTGATGGCGTCGCATGGGCGCGGCGCATCGCGCCTGCTGCGGAGCGCCGTGGGTGATCGCGTGCTTCGCGACGGCCCCGACGCGATCCTGTTCGTGAAGCCCGATGCCAGCCGCCTGCCGGCCGGCCTCCAGACCGCTGAGCACGAGGAGCCGGCGGATGCGCCGGCGCCGGTGCGGTAGCGCATTCCATTCGAGAACCGCCATGACGATACCCCTTGGCAGTGTCGGTCTTCCGTCGGCGTCGGCGATCCCGCACGGCACGGAAGTCACCGTCGAGCCGGCGCTGGAGCGCCGCGACCGCCTGACCTGCGCCTTCCGGCCGATCCTCGCGATTCCTCACGTGCTGCTCGTGGGCGCCCCGGTGGCTTTCGGCATCTCCATCGGGTGGCGCGCGGCGGACGGCCCGAGCCCCGACTGGGGCGCGGGAACCGGAGTCCTCGGACTCGTGGCCGCCGTCTCGGGCCTGATCGCGTGGTTCGCGATCGTGTTCACCGGCAGGATGCCCGACGGCCTGTGGCAGCTCGGCGCCTTCTACCTGCGGTGGCGCGTGCGGGCGATGGCCTACATCGCGCTGCTCCGCGACGAGTATCCGCCCTTCGGTGAAGGCGAGTATCCTGCCCGGGTGGACATCGTTCCGCCACCCAGCGAGCGCAATCGGGTCACGGTGGGATTCCGGATCTTCCTGCTGATTCCCCACTTCATCGCGCTCTGGCTGCTCAGCGTCCTGTGGCTGGGCACGTCGATCGTCGCCTGGCTCTCGATCCTGTTCACCGGCCGGTTCCCGGAGACCCTCTACACCTATGGCGTGTCGGTGCTTCGCTGGAGCGCGCGGGTCGAGGCCTATCTCCTGCTGCTGCACGACGAGTATCCGCCCTTCGCCCTGGAGTGATACCATGCGCCGATCCCGAGGTCTCGCGCTGACCGCGACCGCAGTTCTGCTCGTCGTGGCGCTCGGGGCCTGCACCGCCACTCAGCCGCGGTTCGCCGGCATGGTGGCCCTGGGGAAGGTCCCGGGGTTCTGGAAGGGCTTCTGGCACGGGTTCATCGCGCCGATCACGTTCATCGTCAGCCTCATCTCGGACGAGGTGCACGTGTACGCGTTCCCGAACAGCGGCCGCTGGTACGAGTTCGGGTTCATGCTGGGCATCAGCGGCTTCTCAGGCGGTGTGTTCGCCGGATCGCGCTCCGGCAAGTCGAGGAAGGAATGATGAATTCCAGGGTGGCGGGTCCCCGGGCCGGCAAGGAGCATCATCGGATCAGGCTCCTGATCCTGCTGCTCATCCTCCTCTGCATCCTCGGCGTACGTGAGCTCGCGGGGCAGGACCGCCGGCCGTCGGCTCCCGACGGCGCGGCGCATCACCTGCTGAAGTAGATCTCCACGAAGGTGGAAAAGGCCCGGGCGTAGGTTTCCGCGCATTCGTCGTCGTCGGCGGAATGCTCTTCTGCCACCAGGGTCGGGTAGGAATGCACGCCGCCATGGCGGCGGATGGCCGTCTTGAACGCCACGACGGCCTCCTCGAGCGGCAGCGCGTCGTCCTTCAGCCGCGCGACCAGCACGGCGATCGCGTCGCGCAGCTCACGCGTCGCACGCTCGGAGCGATCGTGCCAGGCGCGCTGGAACGCCCGGCCGAGCTCCCGCGCGGGGCTGCGGCCGGGAGAGGGTGGGGCGTATGAGCTCCTGTACAGCACCAGACTCTTTGCAGTGGCAGGCATTGCTGGATCCTCCGCCGTGGCGGCCGCAGGGGTGGGCGGCCGCCGCGACTTCAAGAGTTCTCAGATCCGTACGGCGATCTGGTCCTCGACTTTCGTCACGCCGGGCGCGGCCCATGCGGCCTGCTCGGCGTCATTCCGTTCGGCCCACGAGCGCACGGTTCCGCGCAGGGTCACTTTGCCGTCGACCGCCTCGACCGTGATGTTGTGGGCGTCCTGCTCGGCGTGCCGCTTGATCGCGCTCTCGATGCGCTGGCTCACGTCGGGGGCCGACGCGCGCTGCTTGATGCTGATGAGGTTCGTCACGCCCTTCACGCCGGTGAGGTGACGGACCGCGCGGTCGGCGGCGCTGCGCTGATACTGCCATTCGGTCTGGCCCTCGAGCCACACCCAGCCGTCCTCGACACGGGCCTTGATGCCTTCGGTCGGGACGTCCACGTCCCAGCGCAGGCTCTCGACGACCGAGTGCGCGATGTCCGTGTCCGTGCGCATCGAGCTCGAGGGCAGCTTGACGATGAGGTCTTCGGCCACGGCCTTCACACCGGCGACGCGCTCGGCGGCCTTCACGACCGAGAACTTGCGGGAATAGCTGTCGACTTCACCCGAGAGGGTGACGACGCCGTCCTTGCAGGCCACGCCGATCTCCGTGCGGCCGATGCTGGGGTCCCAGCGCAGCTCGTCGATCACGTCCCGTTGCAGCTGTGAATCGCTCTTGATCATCGGAATCCTCCTTTCACTAGGCACCGCGGGGTCGCGCGGTGGACGCGATGCGCCCTCCATGCGGCGGGGAGCGCGATTTGAGTATTTCATGGTATGGCCCGCCGGTGGCGTGTCTGTCGGCAAATGCCCCCCCGGAGGGTCGGCAAGGCTGACGGGCGGGTCCTGTCGGGGTTTCCCGGGTCGGAAACGGGCCGCTCACCGACAGCTTTCGCCCTCGCCGCCTGGCTATTCTCCCGCATGGTCACACCCGCGGGAATCCGGGTGAGCCGGAGTGCACATGTCACGTCGATCAGGATCTGGCCGGGCACCGCAACATCGTCCCCGCGGGGACGATGTGGACACCCTCACGCAGTATCTGGATGAGATCAGCAAATATCCGCTGCTCTCGCGTGAGGAGGAGTCGGCGCTTGCCGTGCGGATCCGCGCCGGGGACGAGGACGCGCTCGATGCGCTCGTCTGCGCGAACCTGCGGTTCGTCGTGTCGATCGCCAAGAAGTACCAGCACCGGGGCGTCTCGCTTCCCGACCTCATCGAGGATGGCAACCTCGGCCTGATCCGGGCGGCCGAGCGGTTCGACGAGACGCGCGGCGTGAAGTTCATCTCCTACGCGGTGTGGTGGGTGAAGCAGGCGATCCTCCAGACGCTCGCGGACAACGGCCACGCGGTGCGGCTGCCGGTGGGCCAGGCGGGCGCGGTCTACCGCATCGGACGCGAGGCCAGCACGCTGAGTCAGGAGCTTGGCCGCGATCCGACCCAGCGCGAGCTGGCGGACGAGCTGGAGATCCCGGAGCAAGCGGTGCTCGCGGCGCTTCCGATCGCCCGCGGCTACCTCTCGCTCGACGCGCCGTTCTCCGAGGGAGCGGAGGGCAACCTGCTGGACTATCTCCCCGACGAGCACAACGACGCTCCCGATTCGGCTGTGAGCGGGGCTGGCCTGAGCGAGTCGCTGCATGAGGCGATGGGACGGCTACGCGGCCGCGAGGCCGAAGTGCTATCGCTGTACTTCGGCCTCGACGGCTCGGATCCGATGACGCTCGACGCGATCGGCCACCGCTTCGGCATCACGCGCGAGCGGGTGCGCCAGATCAAGGACAAGGCGCTGCTGCGTCTCCGCTCGTCGAAGCAGGCCAGGCTGCTCGCGGCGTACCGCTGACGGTCAGGGAAGGGCGCTGAAGGCGGGCGTCAGGCCCAGCCAGTGGAACCAAGTCGCGCCGGCGAGCAGCAGCAGCGCATAGCCAAGCGTGCACACGGCGAGGCCGTACACGAGGTTGTCGCGGGCGGAGTACTGGTTGGTGCCGAAGAGGATGACGTTGGGCTTGCCGCTGATCGGCAGGCCGACCACCCAGTCGATCGTGAACGCCGCCGGCAGCGCCAGGCTGACGGGCGACCAGCCGAGGCCGCGGGCGAGCAGGATGATCGCCGGCATCATGATGACGGTGCGCACGGTCTTCGACGTCGAGAGCAGGTGGCTGTAGATCATCACCGCGAGCACGGCGGCGTAGGTCCAGCCGAAGCGGATGCCACCGAGATCGAACGCGCCGAAGAGCTTTTCGACCGCCCACTTCGCCGCGCCCGTCGTCTCCAGCGTGAGCCCTCCCGCGTATGCCCCGGCGCTGAAGATCAGGAGGTGCCAGGGGATGTCGGTGTCGTCCCAGTCGAGCAGCCCGATGCGCGGCATGAGCGCGATGGATGCCCCGATCATCGCGGCGATCGCCGGCCCGGGCTCCACCCCGAACCATCGCTGGTGAAAGCGGTCGGTGGACCAGAGCGCGATCACGAGCCCGAAGATCGCGATCGCCTTCCACTCGGCCGCCGACATCCGGCCCATCGCCGCCTTCTCAGCCGCGACCTCCCCCATGCCTCCGGCAAGGCTCGGCTTCCGCTCGGCGGGAGTCAGCGGGAAGATGAATCGCGGGCCGAGCAGCCATGCGCCCGCGACGGTGAGAATCGCGACCGGCGCCGCGGCGATGGCCCAGTCCGAGTAGAACACGCGGTGGCCGCCGAGGCTCTGGATGAAGCCGACGGCCATGACGTTCGCCGCGCTGCCGGTCATCACGGTCGACGACAGGATGCTGATGCCGGCGAGGTTGAGCAGGAACAGGTTGCGGCCGAAATTCGTCGGGTGCTCGGCGGTCGATCCGTAGATCGCCGCCATCGCTATCATCAGTGGAAGCGTGATGGCCGCGCGCGCGGCCGTCGCCGGAATCAGCGGCGCCAGCACGAGCTGGAGCACGACGAACGCGCCGAGGGCCCAGCCGGCGCTGCGCCCGAAGCGGAGCGCGAGCGTGAGCGCGAGGCGCTTGGCGAGCCGCGTCTTGATCAGCATGGCGCTTAGGATGAACGCCAGCAGGTTCAGCCAGATCACGTCGAGGCCGAACACGGCCATCACGCTCGTCGCGTCGGCCGCGCTGGAGAGGACGAGCAGCACCATGAGGACGAGCGACGTCACATGGGTGGGGATGGGCTCAGTCACCCACCAGATGAGGGCGAGCGCGAAGACGGCGGCGGCGCGCTGGCCGGGAACGGTGAGGCCGGCTGGGGTCGGGGCGAGAAAGAGCGCAACGAGGACGGCGATACCGAGCGGCAGGCCGACGACGCGCATGAGGCGGTCGGCGCGGCCTCGCGGCGGACGGTGCTTCGGTGACAGCGTGAAGCGGTCCATCCGGAGCAGCTCGGCGACCGACGTGGTGGGCACCTCGGCGGTGTACGTGGCCGGAGCGGTGGGGCCGGTTCGCGTCGTAGTCACGTGACCCACCGGCTGTATGGGTGAGCGATCAGGCTCGAGTTGAAGTACCGCGGGTCGGCCGAGACTTCGTCGCCGAGCCAGGGCGGACGCTCGAACTTCGCGTCCGGCTCCGGCAGCTCGATCTCGGCAATGAGGAGCCCGGCGTTGTCACCGGCGAAGTCGTCCACTTCCCAGACGCGATCGCCGTACGGGATCCGGTATCGCGTCTTCTCGATGATCGGCCGGAGACAGATCGAATCCAGAAGCGCGTCGGCATCGGCGAGCGGAATCGGGTACTCGTACTCGGCGCGCTCGAGGCCCGTGGTCAGGCCCTTGATGGTGAGGTAAGCCCGCTCTCCCGCGGTCCGCACGCGAACGACCCGGGCGGGGTCGGTGGACAGGTATCCCTGCCGGTACCGGACGCCCTGACCCGGGTCGGGGCGCCACAGGTCGCGGCGGACGAGGAACTTTCTCTCGATCTCGCGACCCATGGCGTTTCCCCCCCCCACGCTCAGAAGGCGAGCGCGAAGCGCGTCTGGATGATGGTGAACGACCCGCCGTTCAGCAGCGGCGCGATGCCGAGGTCGGCCTTCGCGTTGTCGTCATTCAGCACGTGTACGTAATTCAGCATCCACTTGAAATTCGGGTTGATGTGCCAGTTCAGCCCGAAGGTGTAGTTCGTCGCGCGGCCGCCCCGCAGGTTGATGTCCGGCCGCGGGTCGTTCAGGTCGAGCGTGCTCCAGCGAGCCGCGACTTCCCAGGCGCCGATCTTCGGGGAGTTCGGGATGACGCGATCGTACTCCGCCTCGGACATGAGATACGGCCGGTGCTCGCCGGTGATGAACCAGCTGGCCATCGCGTAGCCGCCGTCCACCTCGATGTGCGGAAGCACGCCCAGGCGGTAGATGCCGACGCGGGTGTACTCGCCCTGGAGGGTGAGCGGGCCGTACGTGCTGGTCATCTCGGCGTTGTACGACTGGGTGTAGTCGACGCTGCGGATCTTGCCGGTGCTGATGAAGCGCGTCTTGGAGATCCAGGACTCGGGGCGAGCGCGGAAGCGCACCGTGTTGGTGTCGGCGCCGATCGCGGCGTCGGGCGTCCGGCGCTCGATGGCGCCGCCGATGTGGAAGAGCTTCCCGTCCTCGTTGATCGGGGCGACGACGGCGCGGCCCACGTAGGCGTGGGCTTCACCGCGGCCCGACTCGTCGGGCGTGCCGGCTTCCTGGCCGAAGACGCCGCCGGCCACGAACCACCAGTTGCCGTGCGTCGCGGCGCCAAGGCCCATGCGGCGGTCGGGCGACATGTTGTCGATGTACGACCGCTCCGTGAACGTGATGTACTTGGACGACGTGATGGTCTCGAGGCTGAAAGGCTCGCGGAACTGGCCCGCCCGGACGAGCGTGTTGCGGAACCCGATGTAGCCGATCCAGGCGTCCTTCATCTCGACGGCGTTGTCGGCGAAGTCCACGTCGATCTCGCCGTGCCAGTCGCGGAACATCGTCGCCTTCCATCCCAGGCGCGCGCGGCGGACGTCGGTGCCGCTGCCGAGGCGGTTGGTGCCGCCGCGATAGAAGGCGGCGTCGATCTGCACGCGCCCGTCGAGCGTGTACTCGAAGGCGCTGTCGGCGCTGCGGAAGACGAGGTAGCCGCCGCGATATCCGGACGGCAAGCTCACTTCCGGCACCTGGGCCCTCGCCGTGGCGCAGAAGGCCGTAAGCATCACCGCGGCGAGCAGCATCGTGCCGAGCCGCGAGGCGAACCTGACGGTGGTTACCATATACCCTCTTCCGCCCGGAGGGCGGGGTTGGATGTGAATCCGGTGATCTGCTTCAACGCGGCGGGATAGCTGACGTTCGGGCGCGGCCCGATGCCGAGGTGATCCACGGCGGCCAGGAGGTGCCCGACGTCGGCGTCCTCGATGGCGAGCGTGGTCCAGCGCTCGGAGCCGACGTCGAGGACGGCGACTTCGGCCATGCACCCCTCGACGACGTGACGCTCACGGCGCTTGAGGAGATGGACGACCCGGAGCGTGGCGACCGGCTCGATGACGTCGCGAAGGAATTCCTCCACGGTCGCATGGCGCGGCACCACGATGGGCGCCGGGATGCCAAGCGCCTCGCAGGCGGCGTGAACCGACGATCCCTCGATCGGGAACGGCGTCACGAGCGTGGGGCGCCAGCGCTCCAGTCCTTGCTCGGAGGCTTCCAACTCCTTTATCTCGAGCCTCCCGTCGCGGATCTTGACGTTGTGCGGCGTCGCGAGCGACAGGATGTAGGTCTCGTCCGTCGGGCGCATCTGGGCCACGCCGTCGGAGAAGCGGTCGCGCAGGGAGCGCGGCAAGCCCTCGGAAAAGAAGGTCCGCCATTCCCAGCGCGGCACCACCGCGGGAACCGTTACGTCCTCGGGGATTGGCCAGGTGCCGTTGCGCATATCGTGCCCTCCCGCCGCTGCGTCATGGCTCCACCATCGGCCTCCGGAGCGGACGAGGCAGTAGGGGGAAGCCCATCGCCGCGTCCGAAGAAGCTGGCAGTGGGGCAAAACCTGACTGCCGTGGCAGCATCCACCGACAGCCGCCCCGCGATTCAGCCCGCATCGTTCTCGTGAACTTCAGCGCGGAGCAGCGATGACCGCCGTGGCGGTGGAGCGGGCACCGGTCGAGGCGCCCGCGGGCGAGCGCGTCTTTCATGCGGCGCAGCTGGTCAAGACGTACCGGATGGGGGACGTCGAGGTCCATGCGCTCCAGGGCATCGACCTCGATCTCTACGCCGGCGAGTTCGTCGTCATCCTCGGGCCGTCGGGGAGCGGCAAGTCCACGCTGCTCAACATCCTCGGCGGGCTGGATTCCCCGACGAGCGGAGCGGTGCACTTCCGGGATCACGACCTCGTCGCCGCGAACGACCGCGAGCTCACGCGGTACCGGCGCGAGCACGTGGGCTTCGTCTTCCAGTTCTACAACCTCATCCCGAGCCTCACGGCGCGTGAGAACGTCGCGCTGGTCACGGAGATCGCGGACAAGCCGCTGGCGCCCGAGGAGGCGCTGCGGCTGGTCGGCCTCGGCGACCGCCTCGATCATTTCCCGGCGCAGCTCTCGGGCGGGGAGCAGCAGCGGGTGGCGATCGCGCGGGCCATCGCCAAGCAGCCGGACGTGCTGCTCTGCGACGAGCCGACGGGCGCGCTCGACGTCGAGACCGGCCGGCTCGTGCTCCAGACCCTGGTGGACGTGAATCGAGAGCTCGGGACCGCGACCGCGATCATCACCCACAACGCGGTGATCGCCGGCATCGCCCACCGGGTGCTGCGGATGACCAGCGGCCGCATCAGCCAGGTGACCGTGAACGCGTCACGCGTCGCCGTCGACCAGCTCGCCTGGTAGCCATGCGCACCCTGCAGCGGAAACTCGCGCGGGAGCTCTGGGGCCACCGGATCCAGGTCGGCTCGATCGCGCTCGTGATGGGTTGCGGCATCATGACGGTGATGGGCCTGCGCAGCACGCTCACGTCCATCCGCGCCGCGCGGGACGGCTACTACGAGAGCCACCGCCTCGCCGACGTCTTCGCGCCGTTGCGCCGCGCCCCGCTCGCGGTGGCCGCGCGCGTCGCTGCCGTGCCGGGCGTGAGCGCGATCGAGACGCGCATCGTCAAGGACGTGAAGCTCGACGTCCCCGGGCTGTCGGAGCCGGCGATCGGCCACGTGGTATCGGTGCCCGACCAGCGGCGGCCGATGCTGAACGAGCTTCACCTGCGGCAGGGGCGGTGGATCACGCCGGGACGCAGCTCCGAGATCATGCTCAGCGAAGGATTCGCGCTCGCCAACGGCCTCGGGCCGGGGGACAGCGTCGCGGCGGTGATCAACGGCCGGTGGCAGCGGCTGCACATCGCCGGGATCGCGATCTCGCCGGAGTTCGTCGTGGAGTTCGGGGCGGGACTCTTCGCCGACCAGAAGCGCTACGGCGTGGTGTGGGCGAACGCGGCGATGCTCGAGACGGCGTTCGACATGAAGGACGCCTTCAACGACGTCGCCATCCGCCTGGCGCCGGGGGCGCGGGAGCGGGCGGTGATCGCGGGCGTGGACGCCGTGCTGCGTCCGTGGGGCGGGCTGGGCGCCTTCGGGCGCGCCGACCAGCCGGCGGCGCGCGCGCTGGAAGACGAGTTCAAGCAGCTCGAGACCAACGCGACGCTGTTCCCCCTCTTCTTCCTGTTCGTCGCGGCGTACCTGCTCAACGTGATCCTGTCACGGCTGGTCTCGTCGCAGCGCGACGAGATCGCGGCCCTCAAGGCATTCGGGTTCTCGGATCGCGAGATCGGGATGCACTACCTGGGGTTCGGCCTGGCGACGGTAGTCATCGGCTCGATCGCCGGCATCCCGCTCGGCCTCTGGATGGGCTCGAGCTTCACCGGCCTCTATGCGGACTATTTCCGCTTTCCGGTGATGCCGTCGGCGGTGGACTGGGGCTCGGCCGCGTTCGCGGTCCTGCTGAGCGGAGGGTTCGCGCTCGCCGGCGCGTTCGGCGGCGTGCGGCGCGTGATGCGCCTGCCGCCGGCGGAGGCGCTGCGCCCAGAGTCTCCGGGCAAGTTCCGCCCGCTGCTCATCGAGCGGCTCGGCGTGGGACACCGGGTTTCGCCGGGGATGCGCATGGTGCTTCGCAACCTGGAGCGGCGGCCGCTGCGCACCGCGGCCACCATCCTCGGCGTAGGGCTGGCCGTCGCGCTGCTCGCCGCCGGCCGCTTTCCCTTCGACTCCTTCGACGAGCTGCGCGAGGTGGAGTTCACGCTTGCCCAGCGCTACGACGCCGTGGCCGTGTTCGCCGGCGAGCGGGAGGCCACCGCCGGCCGCGACCTCGAGCATCTCGGCGGAGTCATGCTCGCAGAGCCGTTCCGGACCACGAGCGTGCGAATCCGCCGCGGGGGAGTGACGCGCACGGTTCCCGTCACCGGCATGGAGATCCCGAACCGGCTCTACCGGCTGGTGGACGTCAGCCGCGCCGTGCACACGCCCCCGTCCACCGGCGCGGCGATCACGGTCGGCCTCGCTCGGGCGCTGGGCGTCGAGGTCGGAGACACGCTGACGCTCGAGCTGCTCGAGCAGGGCGGCGTGGAGCGGCGGGTCACGATCGTCGGCGCGTTCGATCCGATGATCGGCCAGGGCCTGTTCATGTCACGGGCGGGGCTGAACGACCTGCTGCGGGAGGCCGACCTCGCAACGGGGGCGTACCTGACGTTCGAGCCGGGCCGCGAGCGGATCGCCTTCGACGAGCTGAAGGAAGCGCCGGCGGTGGCCGGCGCGGTGTCGCGGGCCGCGACCATCCAGAACATCGACGAGCAGATGGAGGAGAGCACCGTCTACATCCTCACGCTCATCATCACGTCGGCGTGCCTCATCGCCGTGGGCGTCGTGTACAACAGCGCCCGCATCGCGCTCTCGGAGCGCGGCCGCGAGCTCGCCAGCCTCCGCGTGCTCGGCTTCACCACCAACGAGGTGGCGACGATGCTCCTCGGGGAGCAGGCGGCGGTGCTGCTGCTCGCGCTCCCCGTCGGCCTCGGCATCGGCGCGCTGTTCAGCTACGCGCTCGTCCAGGGGTTCGAGACCGAGCGTTTCCACTTTCCGTTCGTCCTCACGCTGCGCAGTCAGCTGTTCGCGATGGGCGTGGTGACGCTGGCCGCCATCCTCGCCTCGCTCGTCGTGCGGGGCCGGGTGGGGCGGCTCAACCTCGTTTCCGCCCTGAGAACCAGGGAGTGA
>CAMLHT010000104.1 GCA_946479895.1 uncultured Gemmatimonadota bacterium
GCTGCGTCGACAGCTTCAGCACGTCCGCGAAGCTCCGCTTCATGATGTCGGTGAGGCGCTCGTTGACGACTTCCTCGGTCCAGAAGTAGCCGCCGCGATCCTGCACCCACTCGAAGTACGAGACGGTCACGCCGCCCGCGTTCGCGAGGATGTCGGGAATCACGAAGATGCCCTTCTCGTCGAGGATCGAGTCGGCGCCGGCCGTGGTCGGGCCGTTCGCGCCTTCACAGATCACCTTGGCGCGGATCTTCGCCGCGTTCTTGCTGGTGATGACGTTCTCGAGCGCCGCCGGCACCAGGACGTCCACCTCGAGCGTCAGCAGCTCCTCGTTGGTGATCGCCGTCGCGCCCTTGAGCCCCTCGAGGCTCCGATGCTGGCGGACGTGGGCGATCGCCGCCGCGACGTCGATGCCGGCCGGGTTGTGATAGCCGCCCGTCTTGTCGCTGATCGCCACGATCTTCGCGCCTTCCTTCGCCAGCAGGTCGGCGGCGACCGAGCCGACGTTGCCGAAGCCCTGCACGGCGATCGTCGCGCCCTTGATGTTCAGCCCGAGGTGCGAGAGCGCCTGCCTGGTGACGATCATGCAGCCACGACCCGTCGCCTCGCGGCGGCCGAGCGAGCCGCCCATCTCCACCGGCTTGCCGGTGACCACGGCGGTCACGGTGTGGCCCTGGCGCATGGAGTAGGTGTCCATCACCCACGCCATGACGCGCTCGTTGGTGTTCACGTCCGGCGCCGGCACGTCGGAATCCGGGCCGAGAGTGGCGATGATGCCCGCGGTGTAGCGACGGGTGAGGCGTTCCAGCTCACCGATGCTGAGCTTCGTGGGATCGCAGACGACGCCGCCCTTGGCGCCGCCGAACGGCAGGTTCACCACGGCGCACTTCCACGTCATCCACGCGGCGAGCGCCTTCACTTCCTCGAGGGTCACCGCCATGTCGAAGCGGATGCCGCCCTTGGCCGGTCCGCGGGACGTGTTGTACAGCACGCGGATGCCCTCGAACACCTCGACCTCCCCGTTGTCCATCAGGACGGGGATCGAGACGATGATCTGCTTCTCGGGGTGGCGAAGAACCTTGTAGAGACCGGGCTCGAGGTCCAGCAGCTCCGCGGCGCGGTCGAAGCGCGACATCATCGCCTCGAAGGGATTTTCTTCGTCCAGGAATCGGTCCTTGTCGGGCCGAACGATTTTATCGGTAGGAAGTCTGAGATCCGTTGCCATGTGTGGTCAGACTGAGCCGGAATCGGCGGGTGAAGTTCGCGTATCCCGCAGCCGAAGCACGGTTCCGAGCAGCTGCTCGATGCCGCCTACGCCTCGCTCCACGACTACGCGCTGAGAAACATACCACAAGGCCGGGCCCCCGCGAGGCCACAGGTTCCGCAGCTTGACGGCGTCCTTCAGCGTGCATATCACGCGCTCCGAACCGTGCGCTGCCGCGACCACACGCGCGACGTCGGCGGGGCGGAATTCGTGGTGATCGCGAAAGAGAATCGGGTGAACGCCGGACGCATTGGCCTCCAACTGCCGCACGAATGCGGTGGGATCCCCGATGGCGGCGACGGCAACGACGCGCTCGCCTCGCAACGAAGCCATCGGGGCGCGCTCCGCGCCGTCGATGCGCACGAGTTCGTCCGGCTCGAGGTGGATCGAGACCCGCGGGACTCGCGGCGCCACGCGGGCGAGCCGCTCGTGGACGCGATCGACGTCCGCGGCCGCGGCGGCCTTTCGCGTGACGACCACCAGGTCCGCCCGGCGCAGCGCCGACAGCGGCTCACGCCACGGTCCGGCCGGCAGCAGGTGCACTTCATCGGGCCACTGGTCCGCGCTGACGAGGACGACGTCCACGTCACGCCGCAGCTGGCGGTGCTGAAAGCCGTCGTCGAGGACGGCGACGTCCGCGCCGCGCCGGCTCGCCTCCTCCACGCCGCGAAAGCGATCCACGCTCGTCACGACTTCCACGTCCGGATTGAGCATGCGATGCACGGCCGGCTCGTCGTCGCCGTATCCGCGCATCACGATCGCCGGATGGCCACCGTGATCGCGCAGCCACCGCGCGATCCAGCCCGAGACGGGCGTCTTGCCGGTGCCACCGACGGTCAGGTTGCCGACGCTGACGACCGGGATCGACGCGGTGCTTCCCTTCACCCACCCGGCGTCGTAGAGGAGCGTGCGCAGGCCCGAGACGCCGGCGAAGACCCGCTCGGCGGGCATCAGCGCCGCGCGGGCGGCGCGCGACGCGCGGTCATGGCCGAACCAGACGCGATCCATGCTCATCCTGCCCCCTCGGCGCGACGATGCGCGGTTTCCATCGCTTGCGCGAGGAGCTCCACCCGCTCACCGGCCTCGCGCGACGAAGGCGCCTCGACCGCGGTGGCGTCGCCATAGGCGATCGTGACACGCGCGAACGGCTTCGGGATCATGAATCGATCCCAGGAGCCGAGCTGCCAGTACGCGCTCGCGCGCGCGGCGAGGGGCATCAGGCGGACGTTCGCGCGATGCGCGGCGAGCAGTGCGCCGGGCGCGATGGAGTGCCGCGGGCCACGCGGGCCATCGGGCGTGATGCCGACGTCCACGCCCGCCCGGAGCTCGCGGTCCACGGCGACGAGCGCTCGCGCCGCGCCGCGCGAGCTGGAGCCGCGGACGAGCCGGAAGCCAAAGTCGGCGAGGATCCGCGCGATGATCTCGCCATCCCCATGCTCGCTCACGAGGACCGCGATCCCGCGGCCACGATGATGAAAGAGCAGCGGAAGCATCTCGCCATGCCAGAGCACGAGCACGACCGCCCGTCCGGCGTCCTTCTCCTTCTGGTACGACTCGCCGTTGACGACACGGATACGCCAGGTGCGCGCGATCGCCTGGATGAAGGACGACCCGAGTCGCGCCGACCAGGTGATCTTCCGCGAGGGCTCCGGCCTGGATTCGTCGCTCATGACGCGCGGCTGCCGATCATCTGGACCGCCAGCGCGGCCACCCGGCCCGCGGCTCCGCGCTCCCCCAGGCTGCCGCGCACTTCCTCCAGATCGCGAAGCATCGTCTTCCGCCGCGCGCTCCCGTGGTCGAGCAGCTCGCCGAGCACCGGCGCAACGGCGCGTGGCTGAAGGTCGTCCTGGACGAACTCGGGAACGATCCGGCGCCGCGCGATGATGTTGACCATCCCGATGTCGGTCACGGTCGCGATCTGGCTGGCGATGGCGAAGTCGATGGTCCCCGCCCGGTAGGCGACGACCAGCGGACAGCCGGCGACCGCCGCCTCGAGCGTCGTCGTGCCGCTCTTGCACAGCGCGGCATCCGCGGCGCGAAAGATGGTCCACGACGATGCCTTCACCACGCGAAACGGGCACGCCGACGGATCGATCTCGACGTTCGGAGCGCTGCTCACGATCACTTCCAGCGCGGGGTCCCGGGCCTGGAGCAGGCGCGCGGTCTCGACGAACGGCCCGAGGTGGCGGGCAATCTCCTGCCGACGGCTGCCGGGAAACAGCGCCAGCACCGGCGCGTCCGGCGGCAAGCCCAGCTCCGCGCGGCCCTCGGCTCGACTCGGCATCGCGGCGGCGCGGTCGAGCATCGGATGACCGACGAAGACCGCGTCGACCCCGTTCGCGCGCAGCAGCTCCTCCTCGAACCGGAAGATCACCGCGGCCTTGGTGACGTTCTCGGCGATGGAGCGCATGCGTCCCGGCCGCGACGCCCAGACCTGCGGCGTGATGAAGTACAGGACCGGCACGCCGGCGGACTTCGCGGCGGCCGCGACGTGCAGGTTGAAGCCGCCGTAGTCCACGAGGATGACGAGATCCACGTTGCCGCCGCGGAGCCGGTCCTCGATGTCCTGGAGAAGCGCCCAGTGCCGCGGGATCTGCTTGAGCACTCCGACGAAACCCATGACCGCGAGCTTGTCGATGTGCCGGATGAGCTCCACGCCGGCGGCACGCAGCTGGTCGCCACCGACGCCCACCATGCGGTGGCGGACGCCCGCCGCCAGGAGCGCCTGCGCTACGGCGCCCGCGTTCGCGTCGCCGGAGGGTTCTCCGGCGATGATGACGATCTCACGCACGGGCCGGGGCCGCCGCCGGCTGGCGCATCGCCGGCATGCCGCGCTCGATCTCGCTCACGATCTTGAGCGCGACCGCGAGCGCCTCGCGGCCGGCCTGGCCGCTCACCGGGACCGGGGCCTTCCCACGGATCGCGTCGACGAAGCTCTGGAGCTCGAGCGTGAGCGCGTCTCCCTCCGGCGCCTCGATGGGCGTGCGCTCCACGAACTGCTCGAGTGCCTGCGCCCCCTGCGCGTCGCGCACGAACGCCGCCAGGTCGAGCCCCTTCTTCAGGTGATAGAACTCGCCCGTCCCCGTGCCGAGGTCGAGCGAGAGGTACCCCGTGGGCTGGAACAGGCGGATCTTCCGCATGCGCTCGCGCGACACGCGGCTGGCGGTGATGTTCGCCACCGCCCCCGAGGCGAAGGTCAGGCGCGCGTTGGCGATGTCGACGAACGGGGTCAGGACCGGCACGCCGGTGGCCGCGACGTCGCTCACCGGAGCGCCGACGAGCGTCTGCACGAGGTCGATGTCGTGGATCATCAGGTCGAGCACGACGGCGACGTCGGATCCGCGCGGATTGAACGGGGCCAGGCGGTCGCTCTCGATGAAGCGCGGGCGGTCCACGTACTGGAGGGCGCCGCGGATCGCGCGATTGAAACGCTCGACGTGACCCGTCTGCACGAGGACCCCCTTGCGCGCCGCGATCGCGAGCATCGCGTCCGCCTCGTCGAGGGTCGTCGCGATCGGCTTCTCCACGAGCACGTGCCTGCCCGCCTCCAGCGCCTGGGAGGCGACGGCGAAGTGCGCGGGCGTCGGAACGACGATCGTGACGGCGTCCACGGCGGCGAGCAGCTCCGCCTCGGACGCGAAAGGCTTCAACCCGAGCTCGGCGGACACCTTCGCGGCGCGGTCCGGATTCGCCTCGAAGAAGCCCACCATCTCCGCGCCCTCGACCCCGCGCAGGATGCGCGCATGATGATGTCCGAGCGCGCCGACGCCGATCACCCCGATCCGCACCGTCATCCGATCACGAGGCCGCGGTCGGAATTGTCGAAGAACCGCAGGAACTCCTGGACCTCGGGGAAAGGCTGCAGTTCGGCAGTCGCCTTCTCCCGCGCCTGCGACAGGTTGAGCTCCGACTTGAAGAACAGGCGGTACGCCCGCTTTAGCTCGCGGCGGACGTCTTCCGGGAACCCGTTCCGCTCGAGACCGACCGAGTTGAGGCCGAACAGCTTGATCGGGTTGCCCACCGCCTTCACGAACGGCGCCACGTCCTTGGGCACCCGCGAGCAGCCGCCGATGAAGCTGTACTTGCCGATCTTCACGAACTGATGCACCGCCGTCACGCCGGAGATGATGGCGCGATCCTCGATCGTCACGTGCCCCGCGAGCTGCACGGTGTTGCCGAGGATCACGCCGTTCCCGATGTGACAGTCGTGCGCCAGGTGGACGTACGACATGATGAAGCAGTTCTCGCCGACCGTGGTCTTGAAGGACTGGCTGGTTCCGCGGTTGATGGTCGAGTACTCGCGGATGGTCGTGTTGGCGCCGATCTCGACGGTGGTGAGCTCGCCCTTGAACTTGAGGTCCTGGGGATCGCCGCCGAGCACCGACCCGATGCCGACCTTCACGTTCTCGGCGAGGCGGACGTGGCGCTCGAGCGTCGCGCGCGGGGCGATGACGCAGCCGTCACCGATCACGCAATCCGGGCCGACCATCGCGTACGCGCCGATCGAGACGTTCGACCCGATCCGGGCGTCGGGGTCGACGATCGCCGTCGGATGAATTCCCGTCATGAGCTGCTCCATCAGCGGTCGCGCACCATGGCGCCCATTTCAGCCTCGCACACGATTTCACCGTCGACGCGGGCCACGCCGGACATCTTCGCCATGCTGCCGCGGACCTGCAGCAGCTCGAGCTCGAAGCGCAGCTGGTCGCCCGGCTTCACCGGACGGCGCCATTTGACGTTGTTGACCGACGTAAAGTAGACGACTTTCGACGCCCGGTCGGCCAGGCCGCCCATCAGCAGCACCCCGCCGACCTGCGCCATCGCCTCGACGATGAGCACGCCGGGCATGACGGGAAGCCCCGGAAAGTGGCCCTGAAAGAAGGGCTCGTTGATGGTGACGTTCTTGATGCCGACGATGCTCTTCCCCGGCTGCACGTCGATGATCCGATCGACGAGCAGGAAGGGATAGCGGTGCGGCAGGATGCTCATGATCTCTTCGATGTCGATCACTGTCCTCTCCCGTTCTTGCTCCGCGAGCATGGCGCGGAGCAGTTGTACCGTGCCGCGATGGCTCGGCTTGCGGGCGATGATGCGCGCGCAGACCCTCGCGCCCGCGAGGGCCAGGTCGCCCACCACGTCCATCGCCTTGTGTCTCAGGAACTCATCCGGCCAGCGGAGCGCGTTGTCCACCACCGACGTCTCGTCGAGCACCACCGCGTTCGCCGTGGACGCGCCCTTGATCAGGCCCGCCGCCCGCAGCTGCTCGACTTCGCGGACGAAGCCGAACGTCCGCGCCCCGGCGAGCTCCCGCTCGAAGGTCGTCGCCGTGACACAGTAGCGCGCCTGCTGCCGTCCGATCAATGGATGCGGGAAGTCGATGGAGACCTCGAGGTCGAGCGCCGGCGCCGGCCAGGCCTCGTACGACGACTCGCCATCCACGACGCGCACGGGGCCGCGAAGGCTCAGCACGGCGACGCTGCCCGGCTGCTGCCGGAATCCGGCCTGCTGAAGGGCGCCGAGGAACGGCGCCGCGCTGCCGTCCATGATCGGCGGCTCAGGCGCGTCGAGCTCGATGAGGAGGTCGTGCACGTCCGCGCCGCTCACCGCCGCCAGCACGTGCTCCACCGTATGGACCGACACGGGATCCTCGCCGAGCTGGGTGCGGCGCTGCGTCAGCAGCGCCCTCTCCACCCGTGCGGGAATCTCCGGGGCGCCATCGAGGTCGGTCCGCCGGAAGACGATGCCATGCCCCGGGGGAGCCGGCTGGAAGGTCAGGCGAACGGGCACGCCGAGGTGCAGTCCCACTCCCTCGAGCGTGATCGGACGCTCGATCGTGCGTCGATTCATCTGGTCTTGTCGTCTTCTGCCGCGCCGAGCAGCCGCTCGAGCGGGCGAACGAGTTTCGCCAGCTTCAGGAGCGCGGCCTGGGCGCGGAGGGCTTCCTTGTGCGGTCGCGCCGGATAGCCCGACCACGTCTCGCCGGCCGGCACGTCGCCGAATACGCCCGACTGGCCGGCGATCTGCGCGCCCTTGCCGATCGTGATGTGCCCCTTCGTGCCCACCTGCCCCCCGAGGACGGCCCCATCCTCGATGACCGTGGACCCGGCGATGCCGGCCTGGGCGACGACCAGGCAGAGGCGTCCGATGCTGACGTTGTGCCCGATCTGCACGAGGTTGTCGATCTTCGTGCCGGCGCCGATCACGGTGTCGCTGATGCTGCCGCGATCGATGGTCGTGTTCGCGCCGATCTCGACGTCGTTCCCGACGATGCACCGCCCGACGTGCGGGATCTTCTGGTGTGCGCCATCCCGGTAGACGTATCCGAACCCGTCGCTGCCGATGATCGCGCCGCCATGGATCCCCACGCGGTCGCCAAGGCGCGTGCCCGGGTACAGGACCACGTTCGGGAACAGCTTGCACTTCGCTCCGACTTCGACCCCGGCGCCGATCACCACGTTGGCCGCGATCATCGTCCCGTCCCCGATGCTGCAGTCGTCACCCAGCACGGCGCCGGCGGCGATGCTCACCCCCGGGCCGATGCGAGCGTTGCGGCCCACCGAGGCCGACGGATGGATGACCGCCGGGACGTCCGGCTCCCGGTACAGCCTGGGCAGCACGCGAAGCAGCGCGTCGTGCGGCTTCGGCACGATGATCCTGGTCCGCACCGGGCCCTCGGCGTTCGCCAGCGCGGGCGACACGAGCGCGACGCCCGCGCGCGTCTCCGCGAACTGGCTCGCGTACTTCTCCAGCGCGAGGAAGGTGAGGTCGCTGGCCCCCGCCCGGTCGAGCGGAGCAACCGCCGTGATCACCGCCTCCGGATCGCCGACGAGCGTTCCGCCGACGAGGGCCGCAATAGACGAAGCGGTGAGAACGATTTCGCTCTCACCGCCGCGCAGTTCCACGGGTCGGCCGACCGACGTCACCGCGTCGGAGGCCTCTTGACCGCGGCCGGGGCCATCGTCGTTGGAGCCGGCGCGGTCGCCGCCTTGGTCTTGAGGCGCGCCACGACCTTCTCGGTCAGGTCGAGGTTCTTGTCGGCCGAAACGATCGGCGAGTTGTCGTCGCCGCTGAAGATCATCGCGTAGCCGCCTTCCGACCGGATCTCGTCGATCGCGGCGCGGACCACTTCCATCAGCGGCGCGAGGACCTCGTTCTGGCGCTGCTGGATTTTCTGCTCGCCCAGCGTATTCAGGTTGCTGAGGTCCTGCTGGAGCTTCTGGAGCCGCTCCTGCTCGGAGGTCTTCTTCGCCGCCGTCAGCGTCGGCTCGGCCTTCTGGAAGGCCTCGATCTGCTTGCGCAGGGAATCGCTCCACGCCTGCTGCTGCTTCTGGAAGGCGAGGACTTCCCGGTTGTAGGTCGACTCGGCAGCGGCGCGGCCGGGGGCCGCGGCCATGAGTGCCTGGGTGTTCACGTAGCCGATCTTGGTCGGCGTGCCCTGCGCCCCGGCGGCACCGCCGATCGCGAGCAGAATGAGCGCGGCCGCGGCGGCGCGGAAGGTTGTGTTCATCTGTTATCCCTGTTTAGAAGAGCTGACCGAACTTGAAATGTACCTGCCACTTGGGCGCCTTTCTGCCGTTCGCATCCCGGCGGTCGAACCCGTACCCGAGGTCCACGCCCAGGGGGCCCAGCGGAGTGACGACCGCCCCACCGAATCCGGCACCGCGGAAGACCCGGGTGGGGTCGAACTCGGTCGGCTTGTTCCAGATGTTGCCGACGTCGTAGAAGAGGTTCAGCTGGAGCTGCGGCGACACCCGCAGGCCGAGCTCCGCCGAGCTTGTGTAGAACGCGTTGCCGAACGATTCGCGCTGCGCGCGGTCCGTCCCCGTCCCCGGGTTGAAGCCGAAGGGCGTCACCGAGAACTCGTCGTACCCGCGAAGCTGCTCGCCATACTGCGTTCCGCCGAGGGTGAACGACTGGGACACGAAGAACGGTCCCGGATCACCGAACACCGCTCCGCCCTTCACGGTCAGCGAGAGCGTCAGGCGCATGGGGTCCGATCCGAGCGTGTTGCCCCCGAACTGCGCAACCGTCGCCGTGGACTTCACGCTGCCGAGCGCCTTCTGGAACGCCGAGGTGCCGCCGAGCGGACCGCCATTGAACTGGAAGGACAGCGACTGGCGGACGCCGGCGAACGGGAAAGGCGCGCCGATCTGTGTGTCGTGCTCCAGCGACGTGCCGAGGGTCGAGAGGAAGCAGTTGGGACAGTTGATCTGCGACACGAAGCCCGTGCTGCCGTACTTCACCTTCTGCGCGCCGTAGTCGACGAAGAAGCGGGTGTAGCGGCTGCTCGGAACCGGGAATCCGAAGCGGATGTTGCCGCCGGTCCGGGTGGTGCGACCCAGGTCCTGGATGATGTACCGCGACATGCTGTGGAACAGGCTCACCTGGCTCGAGATGCGAGTTCCCTTCAGCCGCGGGTCCGTGAGACTCAGGTTGAAGTCGTTGATGAACTGCCCGAACTGCCACTGGAACGACCCGCGCTTGCACATGCCGGTCGTCAGGAAGGGGAACTTCGAGGTGAAGCCCAGGTTCGGCTGGTCGAACCCGATGAACCCGCCAACGCCCGTGCCCTGGCCGACCGACGCGCCGAAGTTGATGTTGCCGGTGTGCTTCTCCTTCACGTTGAACGTGAGGTCGAGCAGCTGCTGGTCACCGGGCGTCGGCTTGTAATCCGGCGCGGGCAGCGGCGTCTCGAAGAAGTTCAGCGCGGCGATGTTCTGGTAGCTGCGAAGGAGCTTGTCCTGGCTGAAGACGTCGCCGGGAATGATGAAGAGCTGGTCGCGAATGCAGGACTCCGACGTGACGTCGTTGCCCTTGATGTCGATGCGGTTCACGATCGCCGGCGACCCCTCGACGATGTCCCACCGGAGGTTCACGGTCGGCACCGAATCGGCGCCGGCGAACGTGCGCTCGACCACCGGCTCGACGCGGGCATACAGGTAGCCTTCGCTCGCGTACGCGTTGTTCACCGACCGCGTCGCCTCGTCCCACACGCTCTGGCTGAACACCGTCTCGTCGTCCTTCGACCGCACGACCACACCCTTCACGGTCGCCAGCAGGCCCTTCGACCGCTGGCCGAAGGGATAGAAGCGGGCGATCTCCTCCGCCGAGAATCGCTTGCCGCCGTTCACCTCGAAGTTGCCGATGTGGTACTGCGGCCCCTCGCTGATGCGGAGCCGGATCAGTGCCTTCCCGCGCTCGCGGTCCACTTCCATCGTGTCCTGGGTGACCTGGACGTCGATGTAGCCCCGCGACGAATACAGTGCCGGAATCCGGTCGGCGAGGTCGCCGGCGAACTTGTCGTCGTCGAACTCGCCCTTCCGCCACCAGAAGAACCCTTCCGGCTTGGTCTCCATCGCGCTGACGATGGTCTTGTCGGAGACCTTCTCGTTGCCGTCGACGAAGATGCCGGAGACGGCGAAGCGACGCCCTTCCTCGACGCGGAAGACGAGCTTGGCCTCCCCGTTCGTCAGCGTGGTGTCGACGTGGACGCGGGCGAGGTAGTAGCCGTTCGCGGCGTACGTGGAGTCGATCTTCGAGACGGCGCGGACGACCTGCGCCGGATCGACCGGGCGGCCGACGATCAGATCGACCCGGTCGCGGATGGTGCCTTCGGAGAGCCGCTGGACTCCGGCGACGTCCACCGCCGAAAGCAGCGGGCGCTCCTTCAGGATGAACCGGAAGATCGCCTTGCCACCCTCGACCCGGCATTCCGTGTCGATGTTGGCCTCGAACAGGCCGGTGGCGAACAGGTTCTTCACGGCGCGCTGAATGGTCGCTGAGCTGACGGGCTGGCCGACCGGCAAACCGGCGTCCTCGCGCAGCACGCTGGGTGCGCGACGAGTGGCGCCGACGAATTCGAGGCTATCCGGGGTCGCGCACGAAGGCGCCGGCGTTCCCTGGGCGGAAACGGCGGTCGCGGACAGCGCAAGAGCGGCCGCGGCAATGAGTTGGCAGGTGGGGCTGCGCATTGGGATGGAATATATACGCCGACCGGCCGGCAGAGTTCATTCTCCGCCGGCCGGCCATGCGCTCCGAGGCGGCCGGGCTACGCCTTCGAGGTGCTGGTGAGGACCCGGAATTCGAGCGCGTCGCCCGCGCTCGTGACGTCGACCTCGAGCTCGTCCCCGCGGGCGAACTCGCCGACGAGAATCTTGTCCGAGAGCGGATCCTCGATGTAGCGCTGGATCGCCCGCTTGAGCGGACGGGCGCCGTACTGCTCCTCGTAGCCGTGCTTGACCAGGAACTCGGTGGCCGCGTCCGTGAGGCGCAGCGTGAGATCCTCCTCGGCGAGACGGCGGCGCACGTCCTTCAGCAGCACCGACACGATCTGCGCGATGTGCTCCTTGGTCAGCGGATGGAAGACGATGACGTCGTCGAGGCGGTTGAGGAACTCGGGGTTGAAGACGTTCTTGAGCTCCTCGCGCACCTTCTCGGCCCGCCGCTCCCAGTTCGCCAGGTCGTCGCCGGTGGCGAAGCCAAGGCCCTTGCCCTTGGTCAGGTCACGGGCGCCGACGTTCGACGTCATGATGACCACCGTGTTCTTGAAGTCGATCACGCGGCCGTAGTTGTCCGTGAGATGGCCTTCGTCGAGCACCTGGAGCAGGATGTTGAAGACGTCGGGGTGCGCCTTCTCGATCTCGTCGAGCAGGATGACGCTGTAGGGCTTGCGGCGCACGGCCTTGGTGAGCGTGCCCGAATCCTCGTAGCCCACGTAGCCCGGAGGCGCGCCGATGAGGCGGGACACGGAGAACTTCTCCATGTACTCGCTCATGTCCACGCGGATCAGGGCCGTCTCGTCGGCGAAGAGGAACTTCGCGAGCGAGCGGGCCAGCTCGGTCTTGCCCACGCCGGTCGGGCCGGAGAACACGAATGAGCCGATCGGCCGCCGGGGGTCCTTCAGCCCCGCGCGACTTCTCCGAATCGCCTTCGAGATCGCCCGGATCGCCTCGTCCTGGCCGATCACCGTCTGGTGCAGCTCGTCCTCCATGCGCAGGAGGCGCGTGGTCTCGGCCTCCTGGAGCCGCATCACGGGGATGCCCGTCCAGCGGCTGACGATGAACGAGATCTCCTCCTCCCCCAGCACCGGCCGGAAGTTCTGGCGGTGCTTCTCCCACTCCTCCTGCTTCCGCCGGATCTCGCCCTGGAGCTCGCGCTCCTTGTCGCGCAGCGAGGCCGCGCGCTCGAAGTTCTGGTCGCGGACGGCCGTTTCCTTCTCGACGTTCACCTTGTCGAGGTCGGCCTTGAGCCCGGCCACCTCCGGCGGCGGCGCCTGGGCCGCGAGCCGGGCGCGGGCGCCCGCCTCGTCGATCACGTCGATCGCCTTGTCCGGCAGGAAGCGGTCGGTGATGT
>CAMLHT010000105.1 GCA_946479895.1 uncultured Gemmatimonadota bacterium
GGATGTTCTCGTTCACGGCGTCGTAGTCCCAGACGTCGTGCGGCGTCGGCTGGAAGGCCCACACCATCTCGCCGGTGTCGGCATCGCGCGCGATGATCGCGGCGCTCCACTTGTTGTCGCCGGGGCGCTGGTTCCCGTTCCAGGGTCCGGGATTGCTCGTGCCGTGATAGATCAGGTTGAGCTCCGGGTCGTAGGAGATCCAGCCCCACACCGCCGCGCCGCCCTGCTTCCACGAATTGCCCGGCCAGCTCGTCGCGCCGAGGTCCTTGCCGTTGTCCTGCGCATAGAAGGCCTTGAACCGTGGCCCGACCTTGATGTCGGCATCCGGCCCGATGTTGTAGGCGCGCCACTGCTCCTTCCCCGTCGCCAGGTCCAGCGCCGCGACCCAGCCCCGGATGCCCATCTCGCCGCCACTCGATCCGACGATCACATGATTCTTCACCACCAGCGGCGCCATCGTCATGGTCTCGCCCTTGTTGATCTCGCCCATGCGCGTGCGCCACAGCTCCTCGCCGGTATTGGCGTCCACCGCCACGGTGTGGCCGTCGAGGAGGTTGTAGACGATCCGCCCATCCGCGTAGGCGGCGCCGCGATTGACCACGTCGCAGCACGCGATTCCCACGGCCTGCTGCGCATTCTCCGGGCGGTATTTCCACTTCAGCGGAAACCCGGGCTGCGTCAGGTCGAGCGCATACGACACGTTGGGGTACGGCGTGACGAGGTACATCGTGTTGTTCACGACCAGGGGCTGGCCTTCGTGCCCGCGCAGCACGCCGGTCGAGAACGTCCAGGCGACCTGCAGCTTCGACGCGTTGGCTGGCGTGATCTGGGCCAGGCTACTGTACCGGCTGTTCGCGTAGTCGCGGCCGGGCAGCAGCCATTCGCCTTCCCGGTCGTTCGGCGGCGCCGATGCGATGCGCGCGCCGGCGATCGTGCCAACATTGACCGCGCTTCGCGTGTCTGATTCCCCGGTGCAGGCGCCGAGGACCAGCGCCGCGCACATGCCTCCAGTCAGTCGCCAAACGAGCACATTTGCCTCCACCGGTGGCTGGCCCCGATCTTTCCGAATATGACCCCATTCCGATCCCTTCGCGCGGCGGCGACCGCACTCCTGCTCGCCGCCCCGCTCGCAGCACAGGACGTGCCGACCGGCGACAGCATCATCAGGAAGATCTACGACGAGGGCATGCTGCGGTCGCAGGCCTGGCGGTACGGCCAGGTGCTGATGGACTCCATCGGGTCGCGGCTGACCGGCTCGCCCCAGAACCGCATGGCCAACGACTGGGTCGTGAAGACCTACGCCGCCATGGGAGTGACCGCGAAGAACGAGCAGTACGGGACCTGGCGCGACTGGACCCGCGGCCTGAGTCGCATCGAGCTCCTGGCGCCGCGGCTGAAGAACCTGGACGCGCTGATGATGCCGTGGAGTCCGGGCACGCCGGCTGCCGGGATCACGGCCGAGGTGACGATCATTCCGCCCCTCGCGCAGACGAAGGACAGCGCCGGCATCATGGCGTGGGTGCGCACGGTCCGCGGGAAGGCGGTGCTCACCAGCTTCCCGCAGCCGACCTGCCGGCCCGACTCGGCCTGGCTGTTCTGGGGAGGCGCATCGGGCCTCGCGGCCATGCGTGCGCAGCGCGACACCGCGCAGCGCGAATTCGGGACGCGGACGCAGCCGCTCGGCGCCGCCGGACGCAATCTCCCGCAGTTCCTCGAGCAGGCCGGCGCCGTGGCGATCCTCGGCTCCTCCTGGTCGCGCGGCTGGGGCACCAACAAGATGCAATCGGGCGCCCGCACGACGACCATCCCGCAGTTCGACGTCGGGTGCGAGGACTACGGGCTGCTCGCCCGGCTCGCCGCGAACGACCAGCATCCGACGGTGCGCCTCTTCGCCGACGCGAAGCTCCAGCCGCAGGAGTCGCCGGTGTACAACACCATCGCGACGGTGCGCGGGTCGGAGAAGCCCGGCGAGTACGTGATGCTGTCCGCGCACCTCGACTCGTGGGACGCCGGCAGCGGCGCGACGGACAACGGCACCGGCACCGTCGTCATGCTCGAGGCGATGCGGATCCTGCGGGCCGTGTATCCGAACCCGAAGCGCACCATCATCGCCGGCCACTGGAGCGGCGAGGAGCAGGGAGACATCGGCTCGTCGGTGTGGGCCGCCGACCACTCGGAAGTCGTCAACAACCTCCAGGCCCTGTTCAACCAGGACAACGGGACGGGCAACATCGAGCAGGTCGTCAGCAACGGGTTCGTCGACGCCCCGGGCTTTCTCGCGCGGTGGATGTCGCGGATGCCGGCCGACATCACGGGCAACACCCGCATCGACCTCCCCGGGTTCGCGCACGACGAGAGCACGGACTCGGATGCGTTCACCTGCCGCAACGCGCCGGGCTTCCAGCTCAACTCGGCCGACTGGGATTACACGACCTTCACCTGGCACACGGGTCGTGACACCTTCGACAAGATCAGCTGGGCCGAAGTCCGCCGGAACGCGATCTTCGTCGCGATGATGGCGTACCTGGCGTCGGAGGATCCGAACACCGTGCCACGCACCCGCCGCATCGCCCCGACGTCGGGCCGCAACGCGCCGCCGGAGTGCAACCGTGCGCTGCGGAGCTATCGGGAGGCGATCGGGCCGCGGCCACCGGCGTGATTCGGCTCTCGCTCCAACAGGCGTCACTCGGTATCTGAGAGGGTTGGGCCGCGGATCACGCTGCAACCCTTTCGAATACCGAGTGACGCCTGTTGGAACCCACCCGGACGGTTACCTTAGCCGCCCAGATGCTGCCACTCATCGGTATCGCCATCGTCATCCTGGGCTTCGCGTTCAGGGTGAATCCCCTGCTCGTCGTCGCCAGCGCGGCGATCGCGACGGGGCTCGGCGCCGGCCATTCGCTCGTCGACGTCGTCGGCGAATTCGGGAAGGCCTTCATCAACTCACGATCCGTGGCCGTCGTCTGGATGGCCCTGCCCGTGATCGGGATGCTCGAGCGCGCCGGGTTGAAGGAGCGCGCGCGCGAGCTGATCGCCGGGATCCGCGTCGCGACGGCGGGCCGGCTCCTGATCGCGTACCTCGCGCTTCGCCAGATCGCGTCGGCCCTCGGCCTCACGTCGCTCGGCGGACACCCGCAGGTGGTGCGGCCCCTGCTGGCTCCCATGGCCGAGGGGGCGGCCGAGAAGGAGCACGGCCCGCTCGCCGACCGGACGCGATGGTTCATCCGCGCCCACTCCGCCGCGGTGGACAACATCGGGCTCTTCTTCGGTGAAGACGTGTTCATCGCGATCGGATCGATCCTGCTCATCAGGAGCTTCCTCGAGCAGAACGGCGTTCGCGTCGAGCCGGCGGACCTGGCGAAGTGGGCCATTCCCACCGCCCTCGCGGCCTTCGCCATCCATGGCGCCCGCCTGCTGCTGCTCGACCGCCGCATCAGGGCGATGACCGCCCGCGACCGGGGAGAGAGCGCCGAATGATCAGGCTTGGCGCGATCTACATCCTGATGGGCCTGATGACCGCCGGCGTCGCCATCGTCAGCGGGCGCGATCGGTCGAATCCGCGGCGGTTCAACAACGCGGCGTTCTGGGGTCTCTACTCGATCACGTTCCTCGTCGGCTCGATGCTGCCCGACGTCGTGAACGGCGTCATCGTCATCCTCATGGCGCTCGTCGCGGGGATCGGGAAGCTCGGACCCGCGCCGTCGGAGGTGAACTCGCGCGAGGAGCGCGAGGCGAGCGCGCGTCGCTGGGGGAACCGGCTCTTCATCCCCGCGCTGGCGATCCCGTTCATCACGATCGTCGGATCGAAGTACCTGAAGGCGGTGCCGGTCGGCGCGGGATTCCTGATCGACCCAAAGGACGTCACGATCGTCTGGCTCGGCATCGGGACGATCGGGGCGCTGGCCCTCGGGATGCTCATGCTGCGTCCCCGGTTGTCCACCCCGATCGTCGAGGCGCGGCGGCTGTGGGATTCCGTCGGATGGGCCGCCGTGCTGCCGCAGATGCTCGCCGCGCTCGGGGCGGTCTTCGCCATCGGCGGCGTCGGGAAGATCGTTGCCGACCTCGCCGACCGGTGGCTCCCGCTCGGCACGCCGCTGGCCGCGGTGATCGCCTACACGGTGGGAATGGCGATACTCACCGCGCTCATGGGGAACGCGTTCGCCGCCTTCCCGGTGATGACCTCGGGCATCGCGTTGCCGCTGATCGTCCAGAAGTTTGGCGGAAACGTCGTCATCGTCACCGCCGTAGGAATGCTCTCGGGATTCTGCGGAACGCTGACCACGCCCATGGCCGCCAACTTCAACATCGTGCCCGCGAAGCTGCTCGAGCTCCCCGACGACAACGCCGTCATCCGCGCCCAGGTGCCTACCGCGATCGCCCTGCTCCTGGTGAACACGGTCATCATGTACTTCTTCGCCTACCGATGAGCGGCGAGCTCCTGTCGGAAGGCATGGCGACTCACTTCGCCACCATCGCGCTCGCGCACGTCGAGCGGGAGTATCCGAACAAGCTCGAGCACGTGCTCAACGGTCCGGCCGACGTTCGAAGTCCCCGCGAGCTGCATCCCGTCTTCTTCGGCAGCTTCGACTGGCATTCCTGCGTCCACGGGTGCTGGCTGCTGGCCACGGTGGAGCGCCGGTTCCGGAAGACCACCACGGCGCTGCGCATCCGCGAGCTGTTCGATCGCCAGCTGAGCCCCGCGCTGGTCGCCGCCGAGGTGGCGTATCTCGACCAACCCATGCGAGCGAGCTTCGAGCGTCCCTATGGATGGGCGTGGCTGCTCATGCTGGCCGCGGAGCTCCACCGCGGGGGTGAGCACAGCCTCCGCTGGGCCGAAGCGCTCGCGCCGCTCACGTCGGCGTTCGTGGAGCGCTTCCGGGCATTCATCCCCAGGGCGACGTACCCGATCCGGTCGGGCGCGCATTACAACACGGCGTTCGGGCTCGCTCTCGCGATCGAGTACGCGGACACCGTCGGGAACACGGCGTTCGCGCTGGCGCTTCGCGAGAAGGCCCTTCAGTGGTACTCGAGCGATCGCGACGCGCAGGCGTGGGAGCCGAGCGGCGACGACTTCCTCTCGCCGACGCTGATGGAAGCCGAGTGCATGCGGCAGGTCATCTCCGCCACCGACTACGCCACCTGGCTCGACCGCTTCCTGCCCAGGATGATGGTCCGCCAGCCGGCGACGCTGTTCGAGCCCGCGGTGGTCAGCGATCGCTCCGACGGCAAGATCGCCCATCTCGACGGCCTGAACCTCAGTCGCGCCTGGTGCTGGCGGTCGATCGCCTCGACGATTCCCGCGAGCGACCCGCGCCGCCAGGTCGCCCTCGACGCGGCCCGCACGCACCTGCACGCGGCGCTGCCGCAGGTCGCGGGGGACTACATGGGCGAGCACTGGCTGGCCACCTTCGCCCTGCTCGCCGTTCGCTGACCTACTTCAGCGGGATCGGGAACTCGCGCGTGGGCCGCGGCAGGTTGATCATGCGCATGACGTAATGCTCGAACTCGTCGTGCATGATCTTCATGGACGGGTTCTCGATCATCTTGCGGAACGACTCTTCCTGCGCGACCTCCCACATCCGGCTCGCCCATGACCGGAAGTAGTCGTTGGGGATCTGGCCGTGCTTGTGGGCGTACCAGGCGATCTCGAAGAGCGAGAGCTGCATGAGGTTCAGGAAGTATTCCTGAACCTCCCGCTCGGTGTGCAGATTCTGCACGTCCTGCGGATGCACCGACGCGAGGGAGGGATTGTCCACGCGAATCCGCCGCAGCTGGTACTGGAGCTCGACCAGCTTCGAGAAGTTGGCGACGAGCTGCGCCTTCCGCGCATGCTGGAACTGGATGGCGGTGTAGATCAGGCCCGCGGCGATCGCGAAGGACGACAGCGCCTGGAGCGTGACCTGGACGACCTGGAGGGTGTTCGGCATGGCGGAATCATAGGCGGTGAAGGGCGGCCAGCCGCAAGGGAGCGGTGCCTCGGCGCGCAGCCCACCCGGATCAGCCGCGGAGTGCCTGCTCCGCGGCCCGACGCCCGGTGGCGATCGCGCCATGCACGGTGCCGGTGCGTCCCTCGGGATCTGCCGCCTCACCCGCGAAGAACAGCGTTCCCTCCACCGGTCGCGCGAGGCGCGCCGGCGCGTCGTCGCCGCCGACCCGCGAATACGAATAGGCGCCCCGGGAGAACGGATCGGAGATCCAGTCGTGCAGATGCGACGACACCAGGTGCTTTCGCAGGCTCGCGACGGTGGTGGGCAGCAGCTTCGCGAGTGAGCGCAGGGCAGCCGCCTCGAGCTCGTCGCCGCTCCGGCCGGCCAGCTGAAGCGCCTTCGGCCCGCCGCACCACCCGACGAGGAGCGGTGACCGCACCGGGTACGTCGTCCACCAGATCGGAAAGTCCACGTCGCTCGTGCCGTGCAGGAACGAGAGCGTGTCCAGTCGCTCATCGCCCGCCGCCGCCGCGAACCGCTTCGACGTCCAGAACGGCTCGTCGAACCGGAGGCCGATGCGCATCACGCTGCCCATCGCGAGATCGGATATCGCTAACCGCTTCGAGGCGATCGGTGGATCGAACGCGATCGCTCCGCGCTCGCCGGCGGGAGCGGCGAGCACGCCCACCGGCACCGTGACGATCGCCGCGCGGCCGCGCACCATCCGGCCTCCCTCCAGCCGGACGACCACTCCGCCGCGCTTCCACTCCACGCGCTCCACCCCGGACCGGAGCCGGATGCGGCCGCGAATGCCCTCGGCGAGCGCGTCGACGATCGAGTCGTAGCCGTCGAGCACCCGGCCGATGCGCCGCTCCCGCACGTCCCCGCGCGGGCTGCCGCCCGCCGCGAGCGCCCGCTCGCTGATGATGTCCGGGCTCGCGGCGTGAAAGCCCCGCACGTATTGCAGGGCCAGCGCGCGGTCGTCGGCATCGAGTGACGTGTTCCGCGCGATCGCCTCGGCGAAAGTGCGGTCGGGCTCCCGCTCCTCGTCGAGGCGCCGCATGACCTTGTCGAGCCGCTCCCAGAAATCGTCCAGCACGCGCAGCTCGCCACCGCGGGACCGCCACCGCCGGCCCGCGATGTCCACCACGCGCAGGCCTTCCTCGGCGGCCAGGTCGATCACCTCCGTCGCGTCCCCGTGGGTGAATTCCGCCCCCAGCTCCACGGGCACCTCCAGTCCCCGGGGATGCGTGGTGAACACCCGGCCCCCGATGCGCGGGCGCGCCTCGAGAATGGTGAACGGAACGCCCGCCTCGCGCAGGGACTGCCCGGCGGCGAGCCCCGCGACACCGGCCCCGACGATGACTACTTGGCCCGAACGGCCCCCTCTATGTTTCCGGAACACACGCTTTGTGGAGCTCATGAGATGATCGGCAGAATCTGGCACGGATGGACCACCCGTGAGGACGCGGATGCTTACCAGGACATGCTCAACTCGGACGTCCTGCCCGGCATCCACCGCGTCAAGGGATACCGCGGAGCGTACGTGTTGCGTCGCGAGGACGGCGATGAGGTCGAGTTCATGACGATGACGATCTTCGACAACCTCGATGCCGTGAAGCAATTCGCGGGCGAGGATTACACGAAGCCCATCGTGCAGGGCCTGGCCCAGCGACTGCTGCGCCGCACCGACGCGCGGGCGACGCACTACGAGATCTGCATGACGCCGCATCAGACCGCGCCGAAGGGATAGCGCGATGATCACCGGGATCCACCACATCACCTGCATCGCCGGGGACGCCCAGGAGAACCTCGACTTCTATGCCGGCGTGCTCGGGATGCGCCTGGTGAAGAAGAGCGTGAACCAGGACTCGCCGGATACGTACCACCTGTTCTTCGCGGACGGCGACGCGCATCCCGGCACCGACCTCACCTTCTTTCCCTGGCCGGGCATGCCTCGCGGACGCGACGGCACCGGCCTCGCCGCCGAGATCTCGCTCGCCGTCCCGGCCGGGTCGCTGGAGTACTGGATCGACCGGCTGACGCAGAATGGCGTCGCCGTCGGGGCGATCGAGTCGCGGCGCGGCGACCGCGCGCTGCCCCTCTCCGACCCGCATGGGCTCCGCCTCGCGCTCGTCGAGACCACCGACGAGCGGGAGTTCACGCCCTGGGCGAGGAGCGCCGTTCCCGCCGACCGGCAGATCATCGGCCTCCACGCGGTGCGGCTCAACGAGCGCGACCTGCGGTTGTGCGAAACGTTCCTCACCCAGGTCCTCGGCTTCGTGAACATGGGCGAGGAAGACGGCTGGCATCGATTCGGTATCGCCGGCGGCGGATCGGGAGCGCACCTCGAGATTCGCGAGCAGCCGGACGTGCCGCGTGGCCAGTGGGGCGTCGGCTCGATGCATCACGTCGCGTGGCGGGTGCCCGACGACGCCGCGGAGATCGCGGTGCGGGAAAAGGTCGCGCTGGCCCATCGCCGGCCGACCGAAGTCATCGACCGGTTCTGGTTCAAGTCGGTCTACTTCCTCGAGCCGGGCGGCGTGCTCTTCGAGCTCGCCACCGACGGGCCGGGCTTCGCCGTGGACGAGGAGATGGAAGCCCTTGGCGAGCGGCTGGTGCTGCCGCCGTGGCTCGAGAGCAGCCGCAACGAGATCGAGAAGGCGCTCCCGAAGCTGGAGCACGTGCCCTGAGTGCGGCGGGCCCCGCACCCCCGGGGCGCGACGTGGGTGGGGTACGCGGCACCCAGAAGGTGGTTTCCTTGCCCCACGCGCTCGTGACCGACAGCTCCCCGCCCATCGCCCGGGCGAGGTCGCGCGAGATCGCCAGGCCGAGTCCCGTCCCTTCGTGCGGCGTCGTGAGCGACCGCCCGACCTGCACGAACGGCTCGAAGATCGCCGCGAGCTTGTCCGCGGGAATGCCGACGCCGGTGTCGCGGACGCGCAGCCCCGCGCGGTCCTGGTCGACGAATGACGACACGTGGATCTCGCCGTGCGCCGTGAACTTCGCCGCGTTCGACAGGAGGTTGAGCAGCACCTGCTCGAGCTTTCCGCGGTCGGCCTGCACCACGACCGGGCCGACGTCCGTCGAGATGCGGATGCCCTTCCCCTCCACCTGCGGCACGATCATCGGCACCACGGCGTCGACGACCTCGCGCAGGGAGACGGCCCGGATGTCGTAGCTCACCTGCCCGGCTTCGATGCGGCTGAAGTTCAGGATGTCGTTGATGATCCCGAGCAGGTGCTGCTGGCTGCGGCGGATTCGGTCGAGGTATTCGCCCTGTTCGGAGGAGACGGTGCCACCGAGGCCCATGCTCAGCAGCTCCGCGTATCCGCCGATCGCGTTCAGCGGCGTGCGCAGCTCATGGCTCATCGCGGTGAGGAAATCGGACTTCGCCTTGTTCGCGCTTTCCGCCGCGGCCACGCGGCGCGCGTCGGCGAGTGATCGCTCCATGGCCTCGCGGCGCTCGCTCAGGTCGCGGGTGACCTTGGCGTAGCCCACGATCTTCCCCTCCGAATCGTAGATCGCGGTGATGACGACGTTCGACCAGAAGCGCTCGCCGTTCTTGCGGAGGCGCCAGCCCTCTTCCTCGAAGCGTCCGTCGCGGCGGACGACCTCGAGCTCGTGCTCGGGCTTGTGCGCCGCATTGTCCTCGGCCGGATAGAAGACCGAGAAATGCTTTCCGATGATCTCGTCGCTGCTGTAGCCGCTGATGCGCTGGGCCCCGGCGTTCCAGGTCGCGACCCGGCCTTCGAGGTCGAGCGTGAAGATGCCGTAGTCGCGGACGTTCTCGATCAGCAGCCGGAACCGCTCCTCGCTGCCGCGCAGGCGCTCCTCCGCCATGCGCCGCTCCGTCAGGTCGCGCGTGACCTTCGCGAACCCGACGAGCGTTCCCGACTTGTCGCGCAGGGCGGTGATGACGACGTTCGCCCAGAAGCGCGTCCCATCCTTCCGCAGGCGCCACCCTTCGTCCTCGAAGCGTCCGTCGCGGGTGGCCAGCTCCAGCTCCGTCTCCGGCCAGTGGCGATCGCGGTCGGGCTTGGTGTAGAAGACGGAAAAGTGCTGGCCGATGATCTCCGCGGCGGTGTAGCCCTTGAACCGCTCCGCGCCCGGATTCCAGGTCAGGATGTGTCCACTGGGGTCCAGCGCGAAGATCGCGTAGTCGCGGACACTCTCGACGAGGAGTCGGTACAGCCCTTCGCCTTCGGACGACACGAGCCCGCGTCCGCGGTCACTGGCCAGACTCGCGGCGGCGCGGGTTCCTTCGATCGTGTTGTCCCTGATTTCGGCCGTGGGCTTGTCGGTCACTTTTTCCGGCTGCGCGGCGGGGAAGATGGCTGTAAGGGCGGGGAGGTCAAACCAGCCAACGTGCAGCAAATCGTGCGCCACAGACGGACTCAGCCATAAAAAAGAGGGCCCCATCGCCAGGATGGGGCCCTCTTTCCGGGTGGCGCGACCGATCAGCCGGCCGTGCTCACCATGTCGAAGATCGGCAGGTACATCGCCACCACCATGCCGCCGACCACGATGCCGAGGAACACGATCATCATCGGCTCCATCATGGCCATGAGGCCGCCAACCGCGGCGTCCACCTCGTCGTCGTAGAAGTCCGCGATCTTCGTGAGCATCTCGTCCAGTCCGCCGGTCTGCTCGCCGACGTTGATCATCGAGATGACCATCGGAGGGAACACCGCGGACTTCTTGAGCGGCGCCGAGATGGTGTCACCGCCGGCGATGGACGCGCGGGATTCCATGATCGCGTCGTGAATGACGCGGTTGCCGGACGTCTTCGCCGTGATCTCGAGGCCCTCGAGGATCGACACGCCGGATGAGATCAGCGTGCCCAGCGTGCGGGTGAAGCGCGACACGGCGGACTTGCGCACCACGTCGCCGAGGACCGGCAGCCGCAGCATGAGCTTGTCGACGGCCATCGTGCCGGCCGGCGTCGCGTGCCACGTCTTGAACACCCGCGAGCCGATGAAGCCGCCGAGGCCCATCGCCCACCAGTACGCCTGGAGGAACGCCGACATGCCGATGACGACCTGCGTCGGGAACGGCAGCGGAACGCCGGCCTCCTTGAACATCTTCTCGAAGGTCGGGATCACGAAGAAGAGCAGCGCGCTGATCGCGAGTCCGGCGACGGTGAAGATGACGCCCGGGTAGATCATGGCGCCCTTCACCTTGCGGGCGAGGGCGTCGTTCTTCTCGATGAAGACCGCGAGGCGGAGCAGGATGGTGTCGAGGATACCGCCGGCCTCACCGGCCGACACCATGTTCACGTACAGCTCGTTGAACGCCTTGGGATGCTTGCGCAGCGCGTCGGCCAGCGTGTTGCCCGACTCCACGTCGTAGACGACCTGCTTCGTGATGTCCTTGAGCGCCGGGTTCTCGCTCTGCTCGGAGAGGATGCTGAGCGCCTGCACGAGCGGCAGGCCGGCGTTGATCATCGTCGAGAACTGGCGCGTGAAGATGACGATGTCGCGCATCTTGATCGCGCCGGCCCGCTTCTTCTTCTCGGCGCCGCCCTCGTCGACCTTGAGAACCTGCAGCTTCTGCTTGCGAAGCTGGTTCATCACCTCGTCGCGATTGGGCGCCTCGATGGTCGCCTGCTGCATCTGGCCCTTCACGTCGCGGGCCGTGTACGTAAATGTCGGCATTACTGTCTCCGATTGTCAGCGAGTCGTCCGTAGTCGGTAGATCGTAGACCGTAGACGGTAGACCGTAGTCCGTAGAGGCCTGCGTTCCACGTTCTACGCACTACACTCTACGGTCTACCTTCTGCCAGCTACTTCTTCACGGCGCCCTTGCCGTCTTCCGCCGGCTGCATGCCCATCATGCGCATGAGCTCCCCCTGGTCGCTCGACGCCCGCAGGCAGTCGTCGGCCGTCACCTGCTTGGTGATGTAGAGCTGGTAGAGCGCGTCGTTCATCGTCTGCATGCCGAACTTCTTGCCGGCCTGCATGGACGAGTAGATCTGGTGGATCTTGTCGTCACGGATCAGGGCGCGGATGGCGCCCGTCATGACGAGGATCTCGGCCGCCATCACGCGGCCGCCGCCGATCTTCGGCAGCAGCGTCTGGGTGACGATGCCCTCGAGGCAGAAGGCGAGCTGCGCGCGCACCTGGGACTGCTGGTGGCTCGGGAAGACGTCGATGATGCGGTTGATCGACTCGGCCGCCGAGTTCGTGTGGAGCGTCGCGAAGGCCAGGTGGCCCGTCTCGGCAATCGTGAGACCGGCGTGGATCGTCTCGAGGTCGCGCATTTCGCCGATGAGCACGACGTCGGGATCCTGCCGCAACGCGTATTTCAGCGACGCGCCGAAGCTCTTCGTGTCCGTCCCGACCTCGCGCTGGTTGACGATGCAGCCCTGGTGGGTGTGGATGAACTCGATCG
>CAMLHT010000106.1 GCA_946479895.1 uncultured Gemmatimonadota bacterium
GTGCTGTGCGAGCGCCCCGTCGCGCTCTCGTCACGCGGCGTCGAGCGCATCCTCCCGGCGGCCAATCGCTCTGGCCGCAAGGTGATCGTCGGGAACAACCACCGGTTCCGCACCGACGTCCAGGCACTGGAGCGGTTCATCCACGGCGGAGAGCTGGGCAAGGTGACCGGCATTCGCGCCGGGGCCTACCACTTCAAGCGGCCCGGCGAGGGATGGCGGATGCGGCGGGCGGAATCCGGCGGCGGCGCGTTCTTCGACCACGGCACGCCGCTGCTCGACCTCGCGCTCTGGATCGCGCAGATGCCCGAAGTCGAGCGCGTCAGCGCGTCGATGGAGCGCGGGCGAGGGGCCAGCGCCGTCGAGGACTCGATGCACGTCACGCTGGTCTGCGCCGCCGGCATGGTCACGGTCATCGACGTGACGCACTGCTACGTCGGGCAGGAGGAGCGCTGGTGGTTCGAGGTCCTCGCGACCCGCGGCAGCGGGCGGCTGGCGCCGCTCCGCGTGGTGAAGGAGCTCAACGGCCGCGCCACGGATGTGTCGCCGACCGGCGCGGCAGGGCGGGAGAGCGCCTTCCTGCAATCGTATCGGGCCGAGCTCGCGCACTTCGCGGCGGTGATCCAGGGGACGGCGCCGTACGAGCCGCCGTCCGACCAGGTGCGCGTCCACAAGGTGATCGAGGCCATCTACCGATCGGCGGAGGAGGGGAAGGAGATCCGGCTGTGAGCGGGACGGGCGTCGGCGTCGACGTCGGCGGCACCTTCACCGACCTCGTCGCCATCGCGCCGGACGGCGGGGTGACCGTTCGCAAGGTGCTGACGACGCCCGCCGACCAGAGTGAGGCCGTGGCCACCGCTCTTGCCCCGTTCGCCGCGCCGTCGATCGACCGGATCGTGCATGGGACGACCGTGGCCACCAACGCGCTGCTCGAGCGGAAGGGGGCGCGCGTGGTGCTCTGCGCGACGCGCGGCTTCGGCGACGTCATCGCGCTCCGCAGGCAGGACCGCGCGTCGCTCTACGACCTCTCGGTTCACCACCCGGCGCCCCTCGTCCCGCGCGAGCTGGTGGTGGAAGTGGACGAGCGGGTCACGCCCGACGGCATCGCGCGGGCCCTCGGACCGGAAGAAGCGTCGCGAGTCGCCGCGGCGGTGAAGGCGCTGGGCCCGGACATCGTCGCCATCTGCCTGCTCCACGCCTACGACGATCCCTCCCACGAACGGCTGCTGCGCGAGGCAATCGCTCGCGAGATGCCCGGCGCCGACGTCGTGCTCTCCTCGGAGGTGTTCCCCGAGATTCGCGAGTACGAGCGGACGACGACGACGGTTGCCGAATCGTACCTGCGGCCGCGCGTCGCCGATTACCTGCGGCGGCTCAGCCAGCGACTCGAGGCCGCGGGATATGTCCAGCCGGCCGTCATGACCTCGAGTGGCGGGATGACGCCGGCTCGCAATGCGGCGAAGGCTGCGGCGCAGCTCGCGTTGTCCGGCCCTGCCGGCGGCGTGGTCGGCGCGGCCACGGTGCTGGAGCGCCTCGGCATCGACAGGGCGCTGACGATCGACATCGGCGGCACCAGCGCCGACGTGGGACTGATCCTCGATCACCAGCCGCGCATCGAGCCGGGCGGCGCGATCGCCGGGATTCCGATCGCCCTGCCGCGCGTGCTCGTCGAGACCGTCTCCGCGGGTGGAGGAAGCATCGCGTGGGTCGACGAAGGTGGCGCGCTTCGCGTGGGGCCGCGCAGCGCCGGCTCGGTGCCGGGCCCCGTTGCGTTCGGCCGCGGCGGCACCCAGCCCACCGTCACCGACGCCCACGTCGTGCTCGGGAACATCCGCGAGTCGCGGCTCAGCGGCGGCGTGCGCCTCGATGCGGCGGCCGCGCACCGGGCGGTGGCCGAGCTGGCGGCGCGGATGGACGCGTCGGTCGAGCGGGTGGCCCGCGCGATCATCGCGACGGCGGACGCCTCGATGGCGCGGGCTCTGCGGCGCGTCAGCGTCGAGCGGGGCGTGGATCCCCGCGACTGCACGCTGGTGGCCTTCGGCGGCGGTGGCCCGCTTCACGGATGCGGGCTGGCCGAGCAGATCGGCGCCTCCCGCGTGCTGGTGCCACCGCACGCCGGCGTGCTCAGCGCCGTCGGCCTCGCGCTGTCGCGGGAGCGGCGCGAGGCCATGGCCAGCGTGATGCGGCGCGCCGACGTCGACGACGCCTTTCCGTTGTCGGACGTCGTGGAGAATCTTGGCCAGCGCCTCGACGCACCGCGGACCTGGACGGCCTCCACGACGGCGCGGATGCGATACGCGGGACAGGGCCACGAGCTCGACGTCCCTGTCGCCGCCGGTGGCGGCATGCGCGATTGCCGGGAGGGTTTCGAGGAATTGCATGAGCGCCTCTTCGGGTACCGCCTGGAGCGGCCGGTGGAGGTAGTCAGCCTGCGCCAAGCCATGTCGGGCACGGCGCGCTCCATCCGCCTCGAGAGATCCGGCGTGAGCGAATGGAGCGACGAGCATCCGTTCGACTCGGGAGCTCCGCTGTCGAAGACGGTCCGCGGTCCCATCTCGATCGCCCTGCCCGATGCGACGCTGCACGTCGCGGAGGGATGGACCGCGACGAGCCTTCCGATCGGCGGGTGGATGCTGACGCGGGACGGCGCGCGATGAGTGGCGCGAACGGGCTGGATCCACTCGAGCTGAGCGTGATGTCCCACGCCTTCGCGATGATCGCCGAGGAGATGGGGACCATCCTAGTGCGCGGCGCGTTGTCCCCGAACATCCGCGAGCGGCGGGATGCATCGTCGGCGCTCTTCGACGCCGCCGGTCGGATGATCGCGCAGGCGGCGCACATTCCCGTGCATCTCGGGGCGATGCCGGAATCGGTGCGGGCGGTGATGGCGAGAGGTCCGCGGGCCGGCGACGTGTTCATCCTCAACGACCCGTACGCCGGCGGGTCCCACCTTCCGGATCTCACGCTCGTCGAGGCCATCGGCATCGGGTCGGAGATCGTCGGGTACGCGGCGGTGCGCGCTCACCACGCGGACGTCGGCGGAATGAGCCCGGGCAGCATGCCGCAGGGCGCGCGCGAGCTCGTGCAGGAGGGGCTGATCCTGCCGCCCGTGCATCTCGTCCGTGAGGGCCGGCTCGACGAGGAGATGCTGTCGCTGATCCTCGCCAACGTGCGAACGCCGGCGGAGCGGCGCGGGGACCTGCGCGCCCAGCTCGCGGCCTGTGGTGCGGGCCGCGACGGCTGGCTTGCGCTCATCTCCCGGCTCGGCCGGACTCGCGCCGAGGCGGCCGGCAGCGCGCTCCTCGAGTACACCGGACGTCGGGCGCGGGCGACGGTCGCGGCGCTCGGACCGCGCCGGGGGAAGGCGACGGACCGGCTCGAGGGGGACGGCGTGACGGACGACGACATCGCCGTCAGCGTCGCGGTCGAGGTGCGCGGGGACGTGCTGCATCTCGACTTCACGGGCACTTCGCCGGCGGTGGCCGGCAACGTCAACTGCCCCATCGCGGTCACGCGCGCCGCGGCGGTGTTCGTCCTGCGCACGCTGCTCGAGGACGACGTGCCGACCAACGAGGGGATCGCCGCCGCGTTGTCGCTGACCGTGCCGCCGGGCAGCGCCATCGATGCCAGGTGGCCGTCGGCGGTTGCCGCGGGCAACGTCGAGATGTCGCAGCGCATCACCGACACGATCTTCGCCGCGCTCGCCGACGCGGGCGTCGCCGTTCCGGCGCAGGGTCAGGGGACGATGAACAACATCACCTTCGGCGGTCCGGGGTGGACGTTCTACGAGACGCTCGGGGGCGGACAGGGCGCCAGTGCCAGGGGCGACGGGCCCAGCGGCGTCCACGTGGGGATGAGCAACACGCTCAACACGCCGATCGAGTCGCTGGAGCGGGCGTATCCCATCCGGATCGACGAGTACTCGCTGCGGGCCGGGTCGGGCGGAGAAGGACGGTACCGCGGCGGGGAGGGGATCGTCCGGCGCTATCGAGTGACGGCGCCATGCACGGTGACGCTCCTGACCGAGCGCCGTCGCCATGCGCCGAAGGGCGCCCAGGGCGGTGCCCAGGGCCAGCCGGGACGGAATCTCCTCAACGGATCTCCGCTGCCGGCCAAGTGCCGCGTCGAGCTCAAGGCGGGCGACGTCGTGACCCTGGAAACTCCCGGCGGGGGCGGCTGGGGTGCTGCCTCATCCTGAGCCCGAACGGGCTGGCGGCCAGGGCTGATTACTGTCCGGTCTTCAGGGTGTCGAAGACTCTCGCCTCGACGAACGTCCGGAGCAGGGCATCGTCGAGCATGCCTTCCTTCGCCTCGGCATGCAGGATGTCGAGCGCCCGCTCGAGAGGGACCGCGCGCTTGTAGGGCCGATCGGACGCCGTGAGCGCGTCGAAGATGTCCGAGATCGTCATCATCCGCGTCTGCACCGGGATCTCGTCCGCGCCGATGGCGCGAGGGTATCCCCGCCCGTTCAGCTTCTCGTGGTGACCGTACGCGATCTTCGGGATGTTCTTCAGCTCGCGCGTCCACGGGATCTGCTCGAGGAAGCGGAAGGTATGCGTGACGTGGGACTCGATTTCCCGGCGCTCCCGGTCGTCGAGGTTGCCGCGGCGGATCATGAGGAACTTGAGCTCCTCGTCGCCGAGCAGCTGGCGCTGGATGCCGTCGAAATCGGTGTACATCTCGCGGCTCAGCGCCGCGAGCTCGTCGAAGCTGCCTTCGGGGAGGACGGTCGGCTCGTTGGCCTTGGTGACGGTGTCGAGGAAGTGGTGCAGGCGCTTCCGCTTGTCCATCCGCTCGTCGTTCATGCGGCGGCAGGCCTGCTCGAATCCATCCCTCCCGTGCACGAGCAGGTACTCGGCACGCTCGCGCTCGAACTCGAGATCCGCAGACTGCATGAGGAACGCGAACCGGTTGCGGATGAGCTCCAGGTCGGCCGGGTACAGCTTCTTCTGCTTGACCAGGACCTGCTCGCGCACGCCGACCTTCCCGAAGTCGTGCAGCAGCCCGGCGTAGCGGAGCTCGCGCAGCTCCTCGCGGCTGAAGCGCAGGTCGCGGTAGGGGCCTTCCCCTCCGCGATCGATGGCCTCGGCCAGCCCGACGGTGAGCTTCGCGACCCGCTCCGAATGGCCGGAGGTGGTCGGGTCGCGCGCCTCGATCGCGCTGACCGCCGCGGTCACGAACCCCTCGAAGAGCTTCTCGATGTCCTCGTAGAGCCGGCTGTTCTCGATGCCCACCGCCGCCTGCGAGGCAAGCGCGCTCACGAGCTCCACGGACCTCGCGTCGTACGGGATCACCATGTCCTCGGTGATCGCCGGTGAGGTCAGCCGGACGTCGGGATGCCGCTTGCGGTTGATGAGCTGGAGGACCCCGATCACCTCGTCCTTGTGGGTCTTCATCGGGATCACGAGCATGGACTTCGTGCGGTAGTCGAAGCGCTCGTCGAAGCTCCGATTCTGCTGGTAGGGGACGTTATGCGGGAGCTGGTAGACGTCGGCGATCACGAGCGGCTCGGCAGTGGCCGCGGCGTAGCCGGCGAGGCTCGCGTGGTCGATCGGGACGGTGAACTCGCGCAGCGGCAGGTTCGGCAGCGTGTAGTTCTGCGCGAAGCGGAAGCGCAGGCTCTGGGGGACGCCGTTTTCGTCCCGCTCGGTGAGGTAGAGCGACCCGGCGTCGCTGGCGGTGATGCGACGGGCCTGGGACAGGATCATCTCCAGGAGCACTACGAGGTCGCGCTCGGTCGACAGCGCGACGCCGACGCGGGTGAGCTCCCCGAGCTCGCGCCGCCGCTCCTCCTCCTCGAGCCGCGCCTTGCGCTCGGCGACGATCGACACCGCGTGATTGAAGGCGCCGCGCAGCGTGGCGAGGACGATCGCCGGCCGGGCATCCGCCGCCACGAATCCGATCAGGAAGTCGTTCGCCCAGCCGTCGAGCATCGTCTCGCCGGAGTCGCCCATGCCCACCAGCGCGGCGCGCTTCGACAACTGCTCCAGGCCCGCCTGGTCGGTCCCGGCGAGGAGCGCGTCGTCGACGACGATGACGGTCGGACGGTCCGGATCGAGTGACTCCACCGCCGGGAGCGACGTGACCGTCTTCACCTCGAGGTCATCCTCACGCCGCGACTTCGGCAGCGAGGCGATCCTCCGGCCGGCGGACATGACGAGCAGCGGCCTGGCGCGCGGGACTTCGGGCGGGGTGAGTTGCGGCTGCATTCGCAGGAAAAGAAGAACCCGCTGGCGGGTCGCCAGCGGGTCCAAAACTACGATTGGGGGCCGATCAGTTGCCAGAGTCGAGGGTCTGGATCAGCTGGCGGGCCGGCTCGAACTGCGGATTCTTCTGGATGACCTGCTGCGCCAGCGTCCTCGCCTTGGCGTTCTCGCGGCGGTCCCTGGCGTCCAGGGCACGGCTGTAGAGCAGCATGGTGCGGGCGTCGAGCTTGTTGCCCTCCAGCTTCTTCTTCTCGTCGGCGCTGAGCGGCTTGGCATACTCCACCGTCGCCGGCTTTGCCTGCTGCTGCGCCGGAGCGGCGTCGTTGCCCGAGCGGGCGGCGCCGGCGGCTCCCGGGCAGGCCTTCACGTCCATGCTCGACGCGAACTGGGCGGATGCCTTCGCGATCAGGTCCATGACGTCGTCGCCCTTGCCCGGGACCTTGATGGCGTTCTGGATCTGGCCCGTCTCGTTGCTGGTCGTGTGGACCGTCAGCATGTTGTCGCCGGTCGGGCCGCGCATGAAGGTGCCGTAGATCGAGTAGCAGGCGCCCATCAGCTTGCCCACGCGAACGGCGGTCGCGGCATCCACCGCGCCCGACTTCGTCAGGTTCTGCTCGGCGAGGATGTTCTGCACGCGCTCGCGATCCACGACGCGGACCTTCGAGCTCGAGGCGAGGTCGGTGATCATGATGTCGGCGATTCCCTTGCCGATCCCGTCGAAGTCCGCCTTGTCCTTCCCGAACGAGCCGTTGTCGAAGACGAGGACGGCGACGACCGGCGCGTTCGACTGCGCGGCCAGGGGGGCGAACGCCGCGAGGGGGGCGAGTGTGGCGAGCATCTTCATGGTGCGATTCATTGCTTCCTCCGGATGGGACTCAGACGAAAACCGTCATGCCTTCGGCGGCGGCAACCACCGTCATCCTCGCGCCGCGCTTCCTGACCAGTGCTTCGCAGCTCTTGACCGCCGCGTCCACCTCGTCATCGGTGCGATCTGGCTTGTGATGGAACAGCACCAGCTGCTCCACACCCGCCTCGAGCGCCAGCTCGGTGGCTTCCTCCGGGGTCGAGTGTCCCCAGCCCCGGTGCATCTCGTACTCCTCGGCCAGATAGGTCGCGTCGTGGATCAGGACCTTCGATCCCCGAATGAACGCGACCAGGTCGGACCGCCATGTCTTCGAGCTGCCGTTCAGGGCGTCGCCGCCCGGCCCGAGCTCGTTGTCCGAGATATACACCGCGGTTCCGGACTTGTCGGTGATCCTGATTGCAAGCGCGCCGCCGGGGTGGCGCACATCCATGGCGCTGACCTGGCAGCCCAGATCGTACGTCCGGCCCTGGACGATGTCACAGAACTCGACCGTGGCGGCCACGTCGCCGAACATGACCGGAAAGACCACCGGGGCCATCTGCTCCCGCACGACGGCCTCGATGGGGCGGGGCAGCGAAGCGGCCCCCCAGATGCGCAGCTTGCTCCCCGCCTGGAACAGGGGGGCGAAGAACGGGATGCCCTGGATGTGATCCCAGTGGCCGTGGGTCAGCAGGATGTCCGCGCTGAGCGGAGAGGCCCCCGTGTCGGCAAGCCAGCGTCCGAGGGACCGGATGCCGCTGCCGGCATCGAGCACGATGAGGCGATCGTCCGCGCCACGGACCTCGACACAGGGCGTATTGCCCCCGTATCGGGCTGTGAGCGGACCCGGGCTCGGGATGGAGCCGCGCGTCCCCCAGAATCGAATGCGAAGACTCATGAGGTCGGCGCGTTCACTCCGGCCACGATCCTACTACCGGAGAGCATCGTCGCTCTACGCGTGTGGTCACGGGCAGGTGGTGAGCGAGGTCACATGCGAACCTGGGCGCGCTGCTCGAGCGCGGCCCGGTTCGCAAGCTCGATGCGCCGGCGTTCCACGGTGATCCAGCCGGCGTCCTGAAAATCCTTCATCGAGCGGGAAACGGTTTCGCGGCTCGCGCCGATCATCTGCGCGATTGTCTGGTGGGTGAGCGCCTTCTCGATGAAGTCGCCGCCGGCCTCGTTGGCGAAATCGAGCAGGAGTCTCGCGATGCGGCCCGGGACGTCGAGCAGGACCAGGCCGCCGATCATCTCGTCAGCGCGGCGGAGGCGGCGGGACATCTCCATGAGGAGCGCCCAGGCGACGGCCGGGCTGGCCTCGACCCGCCGGCGGAAATCCTCGCGGCGGAGCACGATCAGCGTGGAGTCATCCATCGCGATGACGTGCGCCGAGCGGGGCAGCTCGTCGATCAGGGAGAGCTCCCCGAAATGGTCGCTTTCGCCGAGGACGCCGAGGATGACCTCACGGCCGTCTTCGCCGATCAGGACCACCTTGCAGCGACCCGAGCGGATGACGTACAGCGAGTCGCCGGGATCATTCTCGAAGAGAATGACGCTGCCCTTGGGGAAAGTCTTTTCCCGCGACAGCTCGGCGAACTGCTGCAGCTCGGAGCGGTCCAGCCCGCCGAACAGCGGGACGGTCGCCAGGAAATCGGCCGTCGAAGTGGTCAAGGAAGGGTCGCGAAAGGGAAGGGCGTGGGGGTCCGTCGTCGACCACCGAACGTACGGGCGCGAAGTTAGTCCCCAATTGGGGGACTGTCAAACGTCCAACCCCTTGTCGGGGTGCCTTTTACGGGGACCCTTTGTTATATTCCCGAGCTGTCCGAGTACAACGCCAGAGAGGCACCATGAAAACCGATATCCATCCCGAATACCACACCGCCACCGCGAAGTGCGCCTGCGGCAACACGTTCCAGACGCGCTCGACGGTCGCGGAAATCCATACCGACGTTTGCTCGGCCTGCCATCCGTTCTTCACCGGCAAGCAGCGCCTCGTCGACACGGCGGGTCGCGTCGAGCGCTTCCGCCAGAAGTTCGCCAAGAAGGGCGCCGAGGCGTAAGCAGCCGTTGAGCCTTCGCGACCGTATCGCGGCCGCGCTGGCGCGATTTCAGGAAATCGAGCAGTCGCTATCCGAAACAGCCGCCGTCCGCGATACGTCGCGGATGGCCGAGCTGGGAAGAGAACACAGCCGGCTGGCCCCGTTCGCGGACGCCACGGCGCGACTGTACAAGATGGACGACGAGCTCGCGCAGACGCGCGAGCTCGTTTCCGTTGATGACCCCGAGATGGCCGAGGAGGCCAGGCGGGAGGTCGAGCGTCTCGAGCACGAGATCGCGGCCCTCGAGCTCGAGATCAAGCCGATGCTCGTTCCGCCCGATCCCCTCGACGACCGCAACTGCATCGTCGAGATCCGGCCCGGCACCGGCGGCGATGAAGCGGCATTGTTCGCCGCGGACCTGTTCCGCATGTACCAGCGTTTCGCCGACACGAAGCGCTGGCGGATCGAGATCATCTCCCTCTCCGAGGGCACGCTCGGCGGCATCAAGGAGGCGGTGTTCAAGGTGAGCGGAAAGAACGCCTTCGGCACGATGCGCTGGGAGTCGGGCGCGCACCGCGTGCAGCGCGTGCCGCACACCGAGAGCCAGGGCCGGATCCACACCTCCGCCGCGACGGTGGCGGTGCTGCCGGAAGCCGAGGAAGTGGACGTGAAGATCGACGAGAAGGACCTGCGCGTCGACGTCTTCCGCGCGTCGGGACCGGGAGGACAGGGGGTGAACACCACCGACTCCGCGGTGCGCATCACGCACATTCCGACGGGCCTGGTCGTGAGCCAGCAGGACCAGCGCTCGCAGATCCAGAATCGCGCGAAGGCCATGGAGGTGCTGCGCGCGCGGCTACTCGACCTCAAGATCTCGCAGATGCAGGCCGAGCGGGCGCGCATGCGGAAGACGCAGGTGGGCACCGGCGACCGGTCGGACAAGATCCGGACGTACAACTTTCCCCAGAGCCGCGTCACCGACCACCGCATCGGCTACACGTCGCACAACCTCGCCGGCATCCTCGACGGCGACCTCGAGGACCTCACCGACGCGCTGCGCTCGGCGGAAATCGAGGAGCGCCTGGCCGGAGCCGAATCGTGAACTCCCCCGTGACGGCGACGCCGGCGCAGACGCCGGACGACTCGACGACGGTGGGCGCGCTCGTCGGTGAGCTCGCGAACCTCCTCGCGTCGGCGAAGGTGCCGGATGCTGCGAAGGAGGCGCGGGAGATCATCGCCGCCCTGCGCGACGCGCCGCGCTTCTGGCCGCTGGTCAATGCGCACGTCGTCGTGAGCCCGGACGAGCGCCGCGCCGCGCGAGCCGCCGCCATGCGCCGCGCCGAGGGCGCGCCGTTCGCCTACGCCGTGGGAACCGCCGCCTTCCGCAAGCTCGCCCTCTCGGTGGATGAGCGCGTGCTGATCCCGCGGCCGGAGACGGAGCTGATCGTGGACCTCGCGCTCGCGCTGAGCGATGGCTGGCCGGGGGGAACGGCGATCGACATCGGCACCGGCTCGGGCGCCATCGCGCTGTCTCTGGCGGCGGAAGGCTCGTTCGACCGCGTCCTGGCCGGAGACGTCTCGTCGGACGCGATCGCCGTCGCGCGGGGGAACGCCGAGCGGCTGGGCGAGGCCGAGCGAAGGAAGCTGGAGTTCCGGGTGGGGTCACTCTTCGCGCCCTTCGAGGGAGAGCGAGCCCGCCTGATCGTCTCCAACCCGCCCTACATCGCCGACTCGGAGGCGGTCGAGCTTCCGGCGAGCGTCCGCTCGTGGGAGCCGGCGGTGGCGCTGTACGGCGGCTCCGACGGCATGTCGGTGATCCGGCGGATCATCCGGGACGCCCAGGCGGTCCTCGAGACGGAGGGCTGGCTGGTCCTCGAGGTGGATTCACGCCGCGCCTCGTGGGTGGTCGAGGCATTTTCCATGTACGATTCCTACGCCGACATCGGCGTGCGTTTGGACCTGGCGGGACGAGAGCGCTTCGTCTTCGCCCGACTGCGGGAGAGGACGAAGCAATGATCGAAGACAAGGCAAAGGAGCTCGGTCGCCTCATCGGCCAGAGCAGCGAGTACCAGGCCCTCAAGCGCTCGAGCGACGCGCTGAACGAGGACAAGGAGACGGTGGGCCTGCTCCAGCAGATGGAGAAGCTCCGCGTCGACGCGCAGCGCGCCATGGCCAAGGGCGAGCGGCCCACGCCGGAGATGGAGCAGCAGCTCGACACGCTGCTCGGCCAGATCCAGGGCCGGGCGAGCTATCAGCGCCTGCTCGTCGCGCAGGAGAACTTCGACAAGGTGATGCAGAAGGTGAACGACTGGATCATGGAAGGGATCGAGCGCGGCGCGGCGAGCCCGATCATCACGCTGGGATGACAGGCAGGTCCCTCGCTCCGCTCGGGATGACGCGCCGTTCGCCCGGAGCGACATGCTGATCGTGCTCGAGGGGCCGGAGGCGGTCGGAAAGTCGACGCAGGTGCGGCGGCTCATCGAGTGGCTGCGCGGCGCAGGCGCCGACGTCGTTCCGGTTCGCGAGCCCGGCGGCACACCGGTGGGTGACGAGCTCCGGCGGATCGTCCTCGACCCGTCCTCGCACCTCTCGTCGCGCGCCGAGGCCCTGTTGTTCATGGCCTCGCGGGCGGAGCTGGTGGAGCAGGTGATCCGGCCGGCGCTCGCCGCGGGAAAGGTCGTGCTCGTCGACCGGTTCTTTCTCTCGACCTACGCCTACCAGATCCACGGCCGGGGCCTCGACGCCGGCGATGTCCGGGCGGCGAATCACTTCGCTACGGGCGGTCTCGTGCCCGACCTCACGCTCCTGATGCGGCTTCCGCTGGCGGAAAGCCTGCGGCGCATGGAAGGCCGGCTCACCGGCCAGGACCGCATGGAGCGCTCGAGCCGCGACTTTCACGAGCGGGTCGCCGCAGCCTTCGAGGAGTTTGCCGGACAAACCTGGCAGGCGGCACATCCGGAATGCGGGAAGATCGTCGGCATCGACGCCACTGGATCGGAGGCGGAGGTCTTCGGTCGCCTGCGCGCGGCGATCACGGCCGCATGGCGCGGATCTTTCCCTCTTCGAAGCGCGTAAAGCACATCCGGCCCTTAGACTCAAGTCATGAAAGCCCGCGCCATCGTCGCCATCGCCATCCTGTCCTGCGCCATCGTCTCGGGCGGCTGGCTGGTGCAACGCGGCCTGATCTCGA
>CAMLHT010000107.1 GCA_946479895.1 uncultured Gemmatimonadota bacterium
GACGATTATCCAGTAATGGATACCCGCTTTCCGCGCATCACTCCCGACCTCTCGCGCGCCACTCCGACCTCTCGCGTGCGCCACTCCCGACCTCGCGCGCGCCTGGGCGGTTGCGCGGCGTTCGGCCGCGGGATACCATTTACGGACAATGAACATCTCGCGCGCCACCTATTACTACGCCTACTACGCGACCCCCACGGGTGGCGGAGGCAGGCGCGCGCGCATGTAAGCGACACGCAGACTGATTCTCCCCGCGGCCCGTGGATCTTCCACGGGCCGCTTTTTGTCGTCCCCATCACCACCACTCCGATGCAGACGCACGCGCAACCCCACGATCATCAGGCGCACTTCGCCCCCGGACTCCCGACCTTCATCGCGCAGGACTACTCCGGCTACACCGCCGAGAATCACTCGGTGTGGGAGACCCTCTACCAGCGCCGAATGGAAACGCTGGCCGAGACCGGGAGTCTGGTGTTTCTCGAGGGGATCCAGCGCATCGGCCTCGCGCCGGACCGCGTGCCGAATCTCTCCGAGGTCAACACCCGCCTCGGCGCGCGGACCGGATGGGCCGCGGTCCCCGTGCTCGGCTTCATCCCGGCGGCCGAGTTCTTCCGGTGCCTGGCGCACCGTCGATTCCCGACGACCGTGACCGTCCGGCCGCGTGCGCAGCTCGACTACCTGCCCGAGCCGGACATCTTCCACGACGTCTTCGGGCACGTGCCGCTGCATTCCGACCCGACCTTCGCCGACTTCCTCCAGAAGTTCGGCGCGCTCGCGGCCGCCTCGGAGACCGATGACGAGATCACGGAAATGGCCCGGCTTTTCTGGTTCACGGTGGAGTTCGGCCTGATCCAGGAGCGGGGCGCCACCCGGATCTACGGCAGCGGGCTGATCTCCTCGCACGGTGACGCGGCCAATGCATTGGGCGACGGCTGCCGTCGCCTGCCATTCTCGCTGGACGCCGTGCTCAGCCAGCCTTTCGCGATCGACAGGCTCCAGGACGTCCTGTTCGTGATCGATGGATTCGACCAGCTTTTCGACGCGGTCGAAACGATCGAGCGACGGCGTGTCGATTCCGGCCTGTCCCGTTCGACGTCACTGTAGACCACGGACCGAGGCCGGCGTCCCTGCCGGCCAGCCGGGTGCCACCTGCGACAGGAGACGGAATATGCGTTTCATGGTGATCGTCAAGGCGAACAAGGAGTCGGAGGCCGGGAAGCTGCCCTCGGCGGCCGAGCTCGCGGAGATGGGGAAGTTCAACGAGGAGCTGGTGAAGGCGGGCGTCATGCTCGCCGGCGAGGGGCTCCAGGCGAGCTCCAAGGGCGCGCGCGTCCGATTCGAGAACGGCCGCAAGACCGTGATCGATGGACCCTTCGCGGAGACGAAGGAGCTGATCGCCGGCTTCTGGCTCTGGCAGGTGAAGTCGAAGGAGGAGGCGATCGAGTGGCTCAAGCGCGCGCCCTTCCGCGAAGGCGAGGTGGAGATCCGGCAGGTCTTCGAGGCTTCGGACTTCGGCGAGGCGTTCCCGCCCGAGATGCAGGCGCAGGAGGAGGAGATGCGCAGGAAGGGCGGATACGCGGAGAGGCCGGCGCGCAAGTGAGTCGAAGATCGGCCGCGCGCCGGTCGGGGAGTGCTGCGCGCGCGCGAGGATCGGGAGTGATGTGCGGACAGCGGGGATCCATTACTGGATAATCGTCTCTCCACTCGTGGTCCCGGAGTTCGAACCACGACGATTATCCAGTTATGGATCCCGCGCATCCGCACATCACTCCCGATCCTCGCCCTGCCGGCCACCACGCACTGCCTCCCCCTGCCGGCCACCACGAGCCGCCTCGCGCGGCCGGCCACCACGCGCCACCACGCGCGCGCCGGCAACCCCGGCGCCCGTCCCAGGGGTCACTAGCTTTACCCCCGCATGTCTGCCACCCTGGCCGAGCTCCTCGCGCGATACGGATACCTCTTCATCGCGCTGTTCATGTTCGTCGAGTCCATCGGCATCCCCATCCCTGGCGAGTCGGCGCTGATCACTGCCGCCGCCGTGGCGGGCAGCGGAGCCTTGTCCATCGTCGGCGTATTCTTCGCCGCCCTCTTCGGCAACGTGCTCGGGGGCCTGGCCGGATACTGGATGGGCGTGCGTGGCGGGCACGCCATCGTGTCCCGCTTCGGGCGCGTGCTGCGCATCGACGACGCCCGGCTGAAGCAGGCGCACGGCTTCTTCGAGAAGCATGGCGCGGCCGCGCTGATCGTCGGGCGCTTCATCGCCGTGGTCCGCAGCTTCCTCGGCATGATCGCCGGCGTATCCGCCATGCCGGCCCGGAAATTCTTTCTCTACAACCTCGTCGGCGGTGTCGTCTGGTCGCTGACCTTCTCGATCGTCGGCTTCTTCTTCGGCCGGAACCTGCCCGCGCTCAAGCGCGAGCTGGGGCGGGTCGGCCTCGTGATGGGCGTCGTCCTCGGCCTCGTCATCCTGCTCATCGTCGGCTGGCGGTGGTTCTCGGCCAACGGCCCACGCGTGATCGCCACGATGCAGGAGCGGTGGAGGCGGTTCGACGAGCAGCCGTGGATCGTCCGCCTCCGCGAGCGCCATCCCACCATCTGGCGACTGCTGATCTTCAAGTTCGCGCGCGCCGAGTATCTCGCGCTGCACCTCGCCGGGGGCTTCGTCATCTCGGCAGCGGCCCTGGTGCTCTTCGGGGTGCTGACTGAGGATGTCGTCGAGGGGGCGCCGCTCACGCACGTCGACGTTGCGCTCGCCGAAGGACTTCGCGCCACCGCCAGCCCGATGCTGCTGACGTTCTTCAGGGTGATGGCGGCGTTCGGCGGGCCGATGACCGTCGCGAGCATCGCTGCGGTGGTGGCCGTGATCCTCGTCGCCCGGCGCGGCTGGCTCACCCTCGGGGGATGGCTTGGCGCCTATACCGGCGCCGTCCTGCTCGACGTCCTGCTGCGCCGGATCGTCGTCCGGGCCGAGCTGCCGCTTTCGCCCGAGCTGATCGAGCCGCAGGTGCTCGCGGCGATCCCCACGGCGCACATGATCGGCGCGATCGTGACGTTCGGCCTCCTCGCGCACCTGCTCATTCGTCGCGCGCGCCATGGCGCGGTCCGCATCGCCCTCTTCGTCGGCGCGCTGGGCCTGCTCGCGACCGTAGGTCTCGCGCGGCTCTTCCTTGGCCTCAGCTACATGAGCACGATGTCGGCGTCCGTTGCAGCCGGCGTCCTCTGGCTCGCCGCGGCCATCTCGGGCCTCGAGCTCGCGCGGTTCCGGCGAGATCCGGACGCCGGAACCGGCAGTTCAGCCCAGTGAGTCGTCGTTCGACTCTTCGGTCTCGCCCATCATCGGTGGCGACGCGTAGCTGAGCCCCGCCGCGTCGAGCCACTTCGTGAGCAGGTTCGCCAGGGTGTGACGTTCGTCGGGCGACATCGTGTCGAGCGCCGACATCAGCCGGGTCTGGATGGTTCGCGGAGCCCCGACGAGCAGCTTCTGCCCGGCCGGCGTGAGCGCGATCTGCACGCGCCGCTTGTCCGTGGCCGAGGCCCGCCGCGTGACGAACCCGCGCTCGACGAGCCGACGCACCACCACCGACACGCTGCTCTGGTGCGTCGCCGTTCGCTCGGCGAGATCGTTGAGTGATTCCGCCGGCCGCTCCGCGACCTGCTGGAGCACGAAGAGCTGCGCGAGGCTGATGCCGATCTCGAGCTCGATCGCGCGGGTATTGATGCGCAGCGCGCGGACCACGGCCCGCACCGCATTCATCGACCGCGCGACATCTCCGTCCCTGGAAAACTCAGCCGAGGGAAACGCCTGTTCTGCCATGCGGCAACGTATCGGCCCTTTTCAGGGCCGACAACTGGAGGATCTGCACGAAATGGTAACTGCGGTGACCGTTCAGGGGACGCGGGCCGAAAAGAAGGCCGGATCGGCCTGGGGCCAGATCCCGACGTCATCCATCAGGATCGTTCCCCAGATCGCCCGGTCGAATACGAACCTGACGCTCCGCAGTTTCGAGGGATCGAGAGTGGGTGCCGCGGCCACGAGGTCGGCCATCGGGATCACGTAGGACTGGAGGACGATCTCGAACTTGTTCGTGAAGCGCTGCTCCTGGCTCGCCCGCCGCAGGATGCGCACCTCGAGCGGCCGGCGCGGAACGCCGTAGTTGCGGATCGGCACCGAGGCCGTGACGCCGTTGGCATCCGTGACCTGAACGGTGAAATCCACCGGGAAGCTGTCGGGCGCGGGCTTCGGCGCCTTCGGCGGCTTTGGTGCCGGCGCCTTCTTCGCCGAGTCGGCTTTGGTCGAATCCTTCTTCGTGGTATCGCGAGGCAGGGGGCGCGGTCCCGGCTTCGTGTCCTGCGGCGCCACCGAGAAGCAGATCGCGGCGCGACTGTCGACGTTCCAGGCGCGGACCAGCGAGTCGGGCAGCGTGATCGTGTAGGTCGCCGGGCGTCCGCGCTTCGTCGAGTCGGGACCGGCCACCTTGTTGTTCCAGCCCAGCGTCACCGCGTTGGTGTTCAGCTGGCTGCTTCCCGGCCGCAGCGTGAGGCCGGTCTCCTTCCAGGTGCCGAGGCTGTCGCCCTCGAGCTTCACACCGGGAGCCGTCCCGGTCGTGACGTCCACGTCTTCGTCGAAGAGCGCGACGGGTTTGAAGCCGCTCTGCTGGAAGCGCGTGATGTACATCGTCTTCGGCAGCCACGCGCCCGCGACGCGATGGTCGCGGAACATCGGCAGGTATTCCTTCCGGTCCTTGAGCGTCGCCTCGAGGAACGCCGTGATCACGACGCGCGCGAACTGGAGCTGGTCGGCCATCGGGATGAGCCCGCGGAGGTCGAGATTGCGCGCGCTCCGCGGCCCGTTGTCCTTGTTCTGCCACACCTGGTTCCACTGGCCGTGATTCGCGCGATACACGTACCACGCCGATTTGAACCAGTCGTTTCCGTCGGTGAACTTCAGCCGCTGGAACTGGCGAAGGCCGTCGAACGACGACACGTCGCCGTCGTGCGAGCCGTGGATGACCATGTAGTTCACGTTCTCCAGCGGCTCGAAGACCGACGCCGGGCGGTACTGGCCATCCACCGGCGCGATCGCGACGATGGACTTGATGTCGAAGTTGAAGTTCATCTTCACCTTCGCGTCGTCCGGATAGTGGCCGAGCCGGTTGAAGGTGGCCGCGTGCGCGACGGCCTCGCCGCCCCGCGAATGCCCCATGAGCGCGATGCGCTTCATGTCCACCTTGCCGTGGAACGGGCTGCCCACGCTGTCGTTCCACTTCTTCCAGCGCTCGAGATGCTTGAGCAGCAGCCACCCGCGGCCGTCGTTCTCGCCCGAGAGTCCGTTGATGAAGTTCTCGTCGACCGACACGAGGATGAACCCATGCGACGCGAGCTGCTCACCGAGATACCGGTATCCTGGGTCGGAGTAATCCGTGGGGGTGTGGTTGCCGTGGACGATCAGGACGAGCGGGAACGGACCGTCGCCCTCCGGATACCACACGCGTCCGTTGAGCGGCATCTTCTTCGTCGTGATGCCCCAGTCCTTCTCGCGCTGCTTCGCGGCGGCGCCCTGGATCGACACGAAGTCGGATCCGTCCACCGGTGCCGTCTTCAGCGTCACCGAATCCCGGTATTCGGCCCGGCGCTTGTCGTTGCCGCTGCCGTAGTACATGGACTTCACCTTGAACGTCCCCGGCAGGCCCGGGTTGGGGGCGTTAATCGCCTGGCTCGCGAGGACGACCTTCGAGTCGTCCGGTGAAAGCTTGAGCGCCTGGGTGCACGCGGCGGCCGCGGCGAGCGTTCCGAGCACGACGGCGGCATTTCGGAAATTGCGATTCATGGGGAGACTCGATTAACGGATGCGAAGGCCGGCGCGCCAGGACACGCGTCCCCGGTCGAGCAGCTCGGCGGCGAGATCGATGGTCGTGCGGTCGGCGGTGAACCCGAATCCCGCCGTGTAGTCGGCGATGCCGATCGCGTTCGGCTGGTGGATGCCAGCCCGACCAGCGATGCTGTAGCCGCTGATCCAGCTCCACCCGAGCTCCGCGCCCAGGCCGCCGTAGACCTTGTCCTGGGTCGCCGACACCGCCGCCGTGGCCAGCAGGTCCAGCGGGCCGACCGGGCGGCTGGTCGCCACGCCCAGAGTCGCGAGGGCCGGCGCCTCGATCCGGTCGCCGCCGCGATCGAGCGTCCGGCCGAGGTGCTGGAGAGCCAGGCCGGCGGTGTAGCGGCCGAAGTCGCGGGCGGCACCGACGTCGGCGTACACGTCGCCGAAGCGCTCGAGGCTGATCGCGTCGACGGCGTAGTTCGCCGATGCGCCGAGCCGGACGCCCTTCAATGTCTGAGCGTAGCCCACCGAGCCAAGCACCGAGCTGCCGATCGCCGCGTTGCGGTCGAGGACGTCCTCGCGCGTCAGCGGATACGACACGCCGGACGTGTGATACTCCAGGTAGTTGACGCCGAAGCCGATACCCGCCGGTCCCACGCGCAGCACCGTCGAGAGCGCGGCGCCGCGCGCGGTCGGCGACATGCGGGCGACCGAGACGCTGGTGCCGCGGGCGACCACGAGCTGGGCGGGGTTGAAGAAGATCACGTCGTCGTCGCGGCCGGCGACGGCGATGTTCCCCATGCCGAGGGCCCGCGCGCTGGAGGGAAGGGTGAGCGCCAGCGGGCCGCGCACCGAGCCCTGTGCGGCGCCGGACCGGGCGACGAGCGCGAGAAGAACCGCGGAGAGAATCCTTTTCACGTTGGGAAAGTCGAGGAGGGAAGGAACGGGCGAGGGGCCTGCTTCAGGATGTCACTTCGACAAGCGAATGCCTCTCTCCGTTCGGCAAGACAGGCTCGGGAGGCCGGGAGTTTCAGCAATACATGAAATAGAGCAGAATCCCCATCTGGATGGTGGCCATGATGATGCCGAAGGTCACCGCCCGCCGCAGGTCCCGCCGGCGTTGCCGCTCCGCGGTGATCCGGGGGTCCTCTGGTGTCTCGGTCGTATCGTCGGTCATTCGTCGCAGATCGGGGTAAAGGGGCGTCCCGCCGCCCCGCTCGCGGCTGGCGTGTACCTGAAGTATCTTGGAAACAGTGGTCGGCCGCAGTCCCCTCCTTGCCGATCGAGCTCATCGCCGCGCTCCCGCGCGGCCCCATTTCCCCGATACATGCCGTTCCAGTCTCGCGCGCTGCAGCGCCTCTTTCTCGCGTTCACCACGGGCCTCTTCCTCGCCTGCGCGGCGAGGGTCTCCGAAGCCATGGCGCGGTAGTCACCGACGTCTCCCCGCTCAGGCTTCCCTGAGCGCGGCCATCGGAGTCTCCGAGAACACCTCGCGGCCGGTCAGCAGGCCGATCACCACCGAGATTCCCATCATCGCGACGGCGACGGCTGCCATGGGCAGCGCCGCCGGCACGAACGGCTGGTCGAACACGAAGCGCACGAGCGCCCACGCGCCCGCCGTGGACAGCGCCACGCCCGCGAATGCCCCGAGCCCGCCGAGCAGCGCGTACTCGGACAGCATGATGTTGCGCACCTGACGCCGGGTGGCGCCGAGGGTCTTGAGCAGCACGCCCTCGCGCAGCCGCTGCCGCCGCGTCGCCGACACGGCGCTGAAGAGCACCGGGATCGCGAGGCCGAGGCTCAGCAGCGCGAGAAAGCGGATGGCGGTCGTGACCTTGCCGATCACGTCGAGGATCGTCTTGCGCACCAGCGTGAGGTCGATGCTCGACACCGTCGGGTAACGTGACACGAGCGCGCCCTGGAGCCGCGCGATCGAGGCCGGGTCGCTGGCGTCGGCCAGCACCACGAACTGCTTCGGGGCCTCCACCAGGGCGTCGGGACTGAACACCACGAAGAAGTTCGTCTGGAAGTTCGCCCACTGCACTTCGCGGAAGCTCGTTACCCGCGTCGGTACTTCGACGCCCTGCACGTCCCAGGTCACCCTGTCCCCGAGCTGGAGGCCGAGCTGCGTGGCGACTCCTTCCTCCACCGACACCTCGGGCAGCTCGCCCGCGGCATGCGTGGCGGAGAACCACCGGCCGCGCGTGATCCGCTCGGCGCCCGTCAGCGAGTCGCGATAGGTGGAGTTGTACTCGCGGGTTCCCGCCCAGCCGGCCCGCCGCGCGCGCGTCGAATCCCGGCGCATCGAGCGCGAGTTGATGGCGGCGATCCGCATCCGGATCACGGGCGTTCGCTCGATCACGGTGTGGCCCCCGGCCGCGATCATCGAGTCCACGCCCGCGAGCATTGATTCCTGGACGTCGAAGAAGACGATGTTCGCGCGCGACTGGTCCAGCCGCGTGTTGAGCGATCGCAGCAGGTTGCGCTGCACCTGATACAGTGTGCCGATGAGGAACACCCCGAAGCCAAGCGCCAGCACGACGCTGCGGGTCTGGTTGCCCGGCCGATAGAGCGCGGCCACCCCCTGGCGGATGGGGAAGGGCAGGCCCGGGCGGGCGAGCCTACGCGCCGCGCGGGTGAGGCCCGCGGCGACGATCCAGAGCACCGCGATCGCCGCGGCGACGGCGCCGCTGTACGCGAGCCCGCGGCCGACCGTCTGGGCGCGCGCGAGGCCGAGGGCCAGCAGGCTGCCGACGATGGCGAAGTTCACCACGAGGTGCATCGAGTCGAACCGCGCCCGCCGCATGACTTCGGCGTCCGCGTCGCGGCGGAGCGCCTGGAGCGGCGAGATGTTGCGGATCGCCACGAGCGGGCGGAGCGCGAAGACGAGCGCGACCCACACGCCGATGACGAGACCCATCAGCACCGCGGTCGGCATCAGCGAGACCGACACGTCCATGGGCAGGAAGTCGGCGAGGAAGCGTGGCAGCAGGAGCTGGATCGCGATCCCGAATGCCGCGCCGATCGTCGCGCCGATGAGTCCCATCACCGCCGCCTGCGCGACGTAGATGGCGAGGACCTGCGCGCTGGTCGCGCCGACGCACCGGAGGATCGCGACCGTGTCGATCTTCCGGACGACGAACGCATGGACGCCGCTCGCCACGCCGATGCCGCCCAGCAGCAGGGCGACGAGCCCGACGAGGGCGAGGAAGTCGCTGAGCTGGTCGATGGTGTTCGACAGCCGCTGCTCGTTGCGCCCGGCGGTCCGCATGCGCACGCCGGCCTGCCGGAACGCGGTCTCGTGCGCGCGAGTGAACGCTTCCGGCGTGATCGATCGCGGGAGCCCGATCACCGCCTCATAGCTTGCGCGGCTCCCGAACCCGAGCAGGCCCGTGGCCGCCAGGTACTTCTGCGAGACGTACACGCGCGGTCCCACCACGGCGGCGATTCCGACGTCACCGGGAACCGATTGCAGGACGCCGGTGATGCGGAATCCCTCCGAGCCGAGGCTCACCGAGTCCCCGACGGATGCCTGAAGCGTGACGAGCAGGCCGCGGTCGACGATGACGTTCCTCCCGTCGTGCAGCGCGCCCCACGCCTCGGCGGGGAGGCTGGTGATCTCGCCGTAGAGCGGATAGCCCGGCGTGATCGCGCGCACCTCGACGAGCCGCGTGGTGAGGAGCGGCGAGTAGACGATCATCGACGGGAAGTTCGTCGAGCGCGCGACGGCGACGCCGGTGCCGCGTGAGACGGCATCGAGCGTCGAGTCGACCGACCTCGGGAATGGCTGCCGTGAAGTCACGGCCAGGTCGCCGCCCATGAGCGCCCGCGACTGGTCGTGCACCGACGCCGTCACGTTGGCCGAGAACGAGTCGATCGCGACGAGCGCAGCCACGCCGAACGAGATGGACGACATGTACAGCAGCAGCCGTCGCCTGGCGGTGCGGCTCTCGCGCCACGCGAGCCGAAGGAGGGGCGCCTTACTCACTGTTGCCGTCCCTCTTCCGATCTTCCACAACCCGGCCATCACTCAGCCGGATGATCCGCCCCGTGCGCGCCGCCAGCGCCGGATCATGCGTGACGATCACCACCGTCGATCCCGACTCGCGATTCAGCTCCTCGATGAGCGCAACGATCTTCCCGCCCGTCTCGCTGTCGAGATTCCCCGTGGGCTCGTCGGCGAACAGGATTCGCGGCGCGTTCACGAAGGCCCTGGCAATCGCCACTCTCTGCTGTTCCCCGCCAGAGAGCTGCGTCGGAAAGTGATCGAGGCGGTCGGCCAGCCCGACGCGCGCGAGGAGGTCGCGGGCGCGCCGGCCGGCGTCCGGCTCGCCGCGCAGCTCCAGCGGCACCTGCACGTTCTCGATGGCCGTGAGCGTCGGGATGAGCTGGAAGCTCTGGAAGATGAATCCGACCCGCTCGCCGCGAAGCTGGGCCCGCTGGTCCTCGCTCAGCCGGGTGATGTCGACGTCCTCGTAGAGCACCCGGCCACGCGTCGGCGTGTCGAGGCCCGCGAGCAGGCCGAGCAGAGTGGTCTTGCCGCTGCCGGACGGCCCGATGATCGACACGAGCGCGCCCTGCTCGATCGTGAACGAGACGTCGGAGAGCACGGCGAGCGCGTGATCGCCGCTGCGGTATTCCTTGGTGAGCTGCTGCGCGACGAGCATGTCTGAAGAGTTGAGGGCCACCTGTCATCCCGAGCTCACCCTGTCATCCCGAGCGCAGCGAGGGACCTGATTTGATGCCTGAACAGTAAGGACCGCCCGCTAGATTCCGCGGATGCGCGCGCCGCGACCGATCCCTTTCTTCATTACGTGCATCGCGGCACTCGCCGCTGGATGTGGTTCATCGGAGCGACCTGCCGCCGACACCGCGACGGCGGTCGCGGCGCCCGATTCGTCGGCGCGTGCGGCCTCCCGCGGCGGCGACCGGCGCATCGTCCTCTTTGCCGGCACCAGCCTCACCGCCGGGCTCGGGCTCGACCCGGACAGCGCGTATCCGCGCCTCATCCAGCGGAAGATCGACTCGGCCGGACTCGACTTCGAGGCGGTCAACGCCGGCGTGAGCGGCGAGACGACCGCGGGGCTGCTTCAGCGACTCGACTGGCTCCTGCGCGGGAACTTCGACGTCCTCGTGATCGAGTCGGGCGCGAACGACGGGCTGCGCGGTGTGTCGGTGTCGGCGATCGAGGCGAACCTCCGCGCCATCATCGAGCGCGTGCGCGCGGCGCGGCCGGACGCCCGGATCCTTCTCGTCCAGATGGAGGCGCTCCCAAACTACGGCCGGGCGTACGGGACCTCGTTTCACGACGTCTACGTGCGGGTGGCGCGCGACATGAAGGTCGAGCTCCTGCCGTTCCTGCTCGATGGGGTCGCCGGCCGGGCCGAGCTGAACCAGGGGGACGGGATCCACCCCAACGACCTCGGCGAGAAAAAGGTGGCCGAGACCGTGTGGCGGGGGCTCGCGCCGGTGTTGCGCAGTGTGCCCTGAGGCTCGCCGTGAGGCAGGGGACGCTTGACCCTGCCGGTAAGACCCCTTAACTTCAACGGCTGTCTTGTTTTACACGCTCAACTAATACCTGTCCTATGGCACTGCCTGCTACGCAAATCCGGCGCGGAATGGTTCTCGTCTTCGAGGGCGACCCCTGCCGCGTGCTCGAGTTCCGCCACCACACCCCCGGCAACCTGCGGGCGATGGTGCAGGCGAAGCTCAAGAACCTCCGGACGGGCAACAGCTTCGAGCACCGCTTCCGCGCCGCCGACTCGATCGATCCGGCGTCGATGGAAACGCACGACCTGGAGTTCCTGTATCAGGGTGGCGACACGTACCACTTCATGAACTCCGAGAACTACGACCAGCTCGAGATGGACGACGAGATGCTCGGCGACAACGCGCAGTGGATGCAGCCGGGGATGAAGATCCAGGCCGAGTACTACAACGGCCGCGTGATCGGAATCGAATTGCCGAACTCGCTGGTGCTGCAGATCGTCGATACCGCGCCGGTGATGAAGACCGCGACGAAGACCGCTTCGACGAAGCCGGCGAAGCTGGAAAACGGAGTCACGGTGAACGTTCCAGAGTTCGTCAGCACCGGTGAAAAGGTTCGCGTAAATCCGAATACCGGCGAGTACATGGACCGCGCCAAGTAAGTTGATTCGACTGTAGAACGCGGTTAAGATGCAGGGTCAAATCGACCCGTGACCGGCGGTGGGTTGGTCTGATTACATGGTGGCTGTAGCTCAATTGGTTAGAGCACCGGACTGTGGCTCCGGGGGTTGCGGGTTCAA
>CAMLHT010000108.1 GCA_946479895.1 uncultured Gemmatimonadota bacterium
ACCCCCACGCCCCCCGCCCCGCCCCCCTCGCCCACCCGCTGATGCCGAGCCGAGTGCCGAAAGCAGAACGGCCTCGCGAGCGTGCTCGCGCGGCCTTTCTCTTTCTCGGAAAGAACGACTACTCGTCGTCCGGAATAGCCGACATGTCGATCGGGATGTTGTTCCCCATGTCGTACTCGGACTCCATCGGGATGATCTTCGACGGGGTCTCCGGGCGCGGCGGCTGCTCGGCCGGGATGCTGACGACGCCCAGCACGATCCGGCGGTGGATCGGATCCACCTCCTGCACCCGCAGGTTGACGTTCATCGTCTCGTAGACGACGTCGGTCGGGACGTCCACGGACTTCCCATCCGGATGCAGCTGCGACAGCGGAACGAAGCCTTCGATATCGTTGCCGATGTCGACGACGACGCCCTTGTCCATGAGGCGGACGACCTTGCCCGGCAGCTCCATGTTGACCGGGTAGTTCTCGCCGATCTTGAGCCACGGATCCTCCTCGGCCTGCTTGAGGCCGAGCGAGATGCGCTTGTTCTCCGCATCGATGTTGAGGATCACCACGTCGACGGCGTCACCCTTCTTGACGACTTCCGACGGGTGCTGCACGCGCTTGGTCCAGCTCATGTCGGAGATGTGGATCAGGCCGTCGATGCCCGGCTCGATTTCGACGAAGGCGCCGAACGAGGTCAGGTTGCGGACCTTGCCGTTGATGCGCGTGCCGACCGGGTACTTGAGCGGCAGCACCATCCACGGATCCTGCTCCGTCTGCTTCATGCCCAGCGAGATCTTCTCCTCGCTCGGATCGACCTTGAGCACCACCGCCTCGATCGTCTCGCCGATGCTCACGAGCTTCGACGGGTGACGGACGTTGCGGGTCCAGGACATCTCGCTGATGTGGACGAGGCCTTCGATGCCCGGCTCCAGCTCGATGAACGCGCCGTAGTTCGTGATCGAGACGACCTTGCCCGTGACGCGGGTGCCGACCGGGTACTTCTCGGCGACGTCCTTCCACGGATACGGGTGCAGCTGCTTGAGACCGAGGCTGATACGCTCGCGCGTCCAGTCGATGTCGAGCACCTTGACCTCGAGCTCCTGGCCGATCTGGACCATCTCGGTCGGGTGCGAGACGCGGCCCCACGACATGTCGGTGATGTGGAGGAGACCGTCGACGCCGCCGAGGTCGATGAACGCACCGAAGTCGGTGATGTTCTTGACGACGCCCTTCCGGATCTGGTCCTTCTCCAGCTCCTTCATGAGCTTCTCGCGCTTGCCCGCACGCTCGTTCTCGAGGATCACGCGGCGCGAGACGACGATGTTGCGGCGGCGCTTGTTGAGCTTGATGATCTTGAACTCGAACTTCTGGCCGAGCAGCTCGTCGATGTTCGGGACGCGGCGGAGCGCGATCTGCGAACCCGGGAGGAACGCGTCGACGCCCATGAGGTCGACCACGACGCCACCCTTGATCTTCTTGACGAGCGTGCCCTCGACCGGCTGGTCGTTCTCGTACGCGAGGCGGATCTTCTCCCACACGCGCATGAAGTCGGCTTTCTTCTTGGACAGCACGACCGACCCTTCCTGATCCTCGAGGTGCTCCAGCAGGACCTCGACCTCGTCACCCGGCTTGAGGTCCGGATGGTCCTTGAACTCCTCGAGCGGAACGGTGCCTTCGGACTTGAAGCCGATGTCGAGGACGACGACGTTCTCGCGGATGGACTGGACCTTGGCCTTGACGATCTCGCCTTCGTCGATCGAGGCCATGGAGCCCTGGTACATCTCCATCATCCGCTCGTAATCCTCGGACGTGTACTCGTCTTCCTCGTAGAGCTCGGGGCGGCGATTGGCCAGCGGCCGGAGCTTGCCGTGCGAGGGGTCCTTCGGGCGGCGCTCGGAGATGAGGCCGGTCATGGAATCTTCGGACATACGAATGAGAATCTCCTGCTTCACGTTTTTTTAGGCTCGCCGTGAGGAGCGAGTCAGAGGGTTTGTCATGTCATCCTGAGCCGAAGGCGAGGGATCTGCTTTTCCTCAATCGACGAGCAGATCCCTCGCTGCGCTCAGGATGACAGTGCAGCGGAGCCTTGAATGTTAGCCGGGGGTTCACCCCCGGTCAACTAAGTGGCGTCGGCGCGGTGACTTACGGCCTGGGCGAGGGCGACGATGCGCTCCACCTGCTCCTCCTGGGTCAGGTAGGTCGTGTCGATGAGGACGGCGTCCGGGGCCTGGACGGTCTGCATCGAGTCCCCGGCGTCCCGGCGGACCAGGCGGTCGGTCTCCTCGGCGATTTCGGCGTCCGTCGGGCCACGGCCGAGGGACTGGAGCAGCCGCCGGCGGGCCCGTTCCCAGGGGTCGGCCACCAGGAAGACCTTCAGCTGGGCGTTCGGGAAGACGGCCGTTCCCATGTCCCGCCCGTCCACGACGATGTCGAAGGTGGTCACGGTGGCCCGGACCTGCTGGTTGACCCATTCCCGGACGCGCGGCATCCGGGCGACGCGGGACACATGGCGGGTGACCTCGCTGCCGCGGATCTGCGCGTCAACGCGCTGGCCGTCGATCGTCGGCGCGAAGCTCCGGCCGTCGGGCTCGAGGGCGACCGCGCTCCCTCCGGCGAGCACGAAATCCTCGGTCCAGGATTCGGGATCCGCATTCCGCCGCAGGGCCGCGGCGGTGATCGCCCGGTAGAGTGCCCCGGAGTCGACGTGATTGAAGCCGAGCCGCTTGGCGACCCACTGGGCGGTGGACGACTTGCCGGAAGCGGCGGGGCCGTCGATGGCGATCACGATGCGGCCGGAGGCACGATTGGGCATGGGTGAAGTCTCGCCGTTGCGGGCCTAGCGCGAAACCGCCGACCGGAGATCCGACCAGAACGCCGGGTAGGACACCGCCACGCAATCGCGATCGTCGATCGCGATGGCATTTCCCGGGACCGCGCCGAGAATCCCGAAGGCCATGGCGATCCGGTGATCGCCCCGGGTGACGATGGACCCCGATAGCGGAAGGTCCGATCCCGTCACGCGCATCCCGTCCGGAAGCTCCTCCGCCTGCACGCCGATCGCTCGGAGGTTGCCGACCACGGTGGCGATGCGGTCGCTCTCCTTCACGCGCAGCTCGGCGGCGCCGGTGATGGTCGTGGTGCCTTCGGCCCGGGCGGCCACGCACGCGAGCAGCGGCAGCTCGTCGATGAGGGTCGGGACCTCGGCGCCACCGATGGTCGTCGCGACGAGGCGTCCGGGCGACGCCACGATCGTCGCCGTCGTTTCCCCGCCCGACTCGGCCCGGTCGTCCGACTGGATGCGCGCGCCCATGCGCTGAAGCGCGAGGAGGGCGCCGTCGCGGGTCGGGTTCACGCAGACCCATGGCATCGCGATTTCCCCGGAGGTCGCCAGCGCAGCGAGACCGGCGAAGAAGGCGGCCGAGGATGGATCGCCGGGAACGCGCACGTCGGCGGCCTGAAGCCCGGCGAGAGGGCCGATGTGCACGCAGTGTCCGTCCCGCACTTCCTCGAGATGAATGTGCGCGCCGCGCGCCTCGAGCATTCGTTCGGTGTGGTCGCGGGAGCGCATCGGCTCGGTGACCGACGACGGGATGCCCGAGACCGCCGCCGCGAGGATGACGGCGCTCTTCACCTGCGCGCTCGAGGTTTCGCTGAAGTAGTGGATCGGATGGAGATTCCCGCCAGCGATGGTCATCGGCAGGCCGCCGTGGTCGGGCAGCTCGACCGTCGCGCCCATGTCCGTGAGCGGCCGCGCGACGCGCCGCATGGGCCGTCGCGACAGGCTGGCGTCGCCGACGAAGGTGGACCTGAACGGCTGGGCGGCCGCGATGCCGGCGAACAGCCGCGCGCTCGTTCCGCTGTTGCCGCAGTCGAGCGGCGATGCGGATGCGCGAAGGCCCCGCGTCCCGACGCCGCTCACGCTGAAATCGGCGGAAAGCTCGGGGACGGCGACACCCAGCGCGCGCAGCATGCCCGCCGTCGATCGGATGTCCGCCGAGTCGAGGATGGAGGTGATCCGCGACGTCCCGTTCGCGAGCGCTGCGAGCATGAGCGCGCGATGGGAGATGGACTTGTCACCCGGCACGCCGATGGTGGCCGAGACGCGGAGGTTCATCGGTCGCGGTCCGTCGCGCCCTGCTGGTCGAGCGCCCAGGAGCGGGCCACCGACCAGGTGAGCCCGGTTGCTTCCAGCTGCGCGCGCTCGAGGCCCTGGCGCATCGAGCGCAGCTCCGACTCGATCGATTCGAGCATGGCCAGCGTGCGGCCGGGAGTCGCGGCGAGCAGCGGCCGCCACATCGTCCATGGGCTTGCAGCGAGACGAGTCATGTCCCGCGCGCCGGGGCCGATGCGCGAGCGCTGGATACCCGAATACGCGAAGGTGGAGGCGATCGCGGTCGCCACGAGCTGCGGCACGTGACTGACGGCCGCGACGAGATCGGCGTGAGCCGCCGCGTCGAGATACTCGATCCGGCTCGCGCCGGCCATGCTCCAGAACAGCTCCACGTCCTCCCGCATGCGGCGGGTTCCCCGCTCCTCGACGTAGACCGTCGCGCCGCGAAAGAGATCGGCGCTCGCGGCGCCGAAGCCGGCGTGAGCGGACCCGGCCAGCGGATGCGAGCCGATCACCCGCTCGGCGATCGCGGAATCGAGGCGGGTGGCGTCCGGCCGCTGGAGACCCGCCGCATGAATGACGGTCGCGTGCGCACCGACCGAGGCGACGACTTCCCGGGCGACCGACGCAAGTTCATCGAGGGGCACGGCGATGAGCACAAGGTCCGCTGCGCGTACCGCGTCGGCGATCGAGGGCATGACCTGGACGCCGGCGCGCGCGGCGAGGTCGCGGTCTTCGGCGTCGGTGGCGAAACCGGTCGGGATCGCTCCCCGCTCCATGAGCTTGAGGGCGGCCGATCCCCCGATGACACCGAGCCCGATGATCGCGACGCGGGTCGCCCCTTGATCGACCGGGGGCAGGCTGGTCACCGCAGCCAGCCTTCGAGCGCCGTCGCGAGGTCCGTCTTCTCGTCCCGATACTTCACGATCACCGGCGTCTGGAGCGACAGGCCTTCACGGGCAGCCCACCCGCCATGCACGGAGCGCGCACCGGGCACCACGACGGCGCCCTCGGGGATCTCGAGCGGCGCGTCGGCCGAGCCCTTGTAGACCTTCTCGTGCACGAGATCATAGACCGGCGTGCCGCGGGTGAGGATGACACCCGCGCCGAGGACCGCGCGACGGCGAACGACCGTCCCCTCGTACACGCCGCAGTTGCCGCCGACCATCACCTCGTCCTCGATGATGACGGGCGATGCATTGATCGGCTCGAGCACGCCGCCGATCTGCGCCGCGGCACTGAGGTGGACCTTGCGGCCGATCTGGGCGCAGGAGCCCACGAGGGCGTGGGAGTCCACCATCGTGCCTTCGCCGACGTACGCTCCCACGTTGACGTACATGGGCGGCATGCAGACGACACCCTTCGCCAGGTGCGCGCCGCGCCTCACCGTGGAGCCGCCAGGCACGATGCGAATCCCGTCGCCGGCGCCGAACACGCGGATGGGATACGTGTCCTTGTCGACGAAGGAGAAGGCGACGAAGCGGGCGTGCTCGCTGAAGTGCGAGGCAGCGACTTCGACGAGGTCGCCGGCGCGAAAGCCCAGCAGGATCCCTCGCTTCACCCACGGCACGGCGGACCACTTGCCATCCTGATGCTCGGCGGCGCGCACGACGCCGGCCTCGAGCGCGTCGAGCAGGTCGCAGACGACGTCCTTGGCATCCGGCGGCAGCTTCTCGCCGGCAGGTGTCGCGGCGTACGCCTCGATCTTCTCCTGGAGCGCGGGACCGCTGAGATACTGCCGGGTCACAGCGCCCCCGCCGTCCGGAGGGCCGACTTCACGGCATCGGCATTCGACTCGTTCATCGGCACGAGCGGGAGGCGCAGCACGTTCTTCATCCTGCCCATCATGGCCATCGCCGCCTTCACCGGCAGCGGGTTGGATTCGATGAAGGCGGCGCGGAACCAAGGCAGGAGCTTCATGTGCAGCTCACGCGCGGCCGCGAGGTCGCCGGCGGCCATGAGGTTGCAGAGCTTCGACATCGCGCCGGGAACGGCGTTCGACACCACCGAGATGATCCCCTCCCCACCGAGGGCCATCACCGGCAGCGTGAGCTCGTCGTCGCCGGACAGGACGACGAAGCCCTTGGGCCGACCGCGGATGATGTCGCTGATCTGGCCCAGGTTGCCCGACGCCTCCTTCACGGCGTGGATGTTCTTGATCCCGGCCAGCTCGATGGTCGTCTTCGCCTCGATGTTGCTGCCCGTGCGGCCGGGCACGTTGTAGACGACGATCGGCAGGTCGGTGGCCTCGGCGATCGCCCTGAAGTGCGCGACGATGCCGCGCTGCGGCGGCTTGTTGTACATCGGCGACGCGTGCAGCAGGTGCGTGGCCCCGAGCTCCTTCATCGCCTTCGAGAGCGTGACCGCCTTCGCGGTGTCGTTGGAGGCGGCGCCGGCGACGACGGGCACCCTGCCCTTCACCTGCTCGACGGTGATCGCGACGACCCGCTTGTGCTCCTCGACCGTCATCGTCGCCGCTTCACCGGTGCTGCCGCAGGGCACGAGAAAGTGGATGCCTTCCTCGATCTGCCAGTCGATCAGGCTGCGAAGCGACTTCTCGTCGATGGAGCCGTCGGCGTTGAACGGCGTCACGAGAGCGGTGCCGCAACCGCGCAGTGGAGTGGTCATGAGAGCAGGTCCCTCGCTACGCTCGGGATAACATGGAAACGGTCAGGATGACCGCGAAATGACGTCCTTCATGGTGAATACGCCGCGCCTGCCGACCAGCCATTTCGCGGCGACGATCGCGCCCTCGGCGAAGACGCGCCGGTCGCGGGCCACGTGAGCGATGCGGATGGTCTCGAAAGGCGCGTCGAAGATCAGCTCATGCGTTCCCGGAATGGAGCCGGTGCGCACGCTGGTGATCGGAATCGGTTTGCCCCAGGCGGCGGCCGCGGCCTTCTCCAGCGTATGCGCGGTGCCGGAAGGCGCGTCCTTCTTGGCCGAGTGGTGCAGCTCGATCATGTGCGCGTCGAACCCGCCGGTCGCGGAGAGTATGCGCGCCGCCTCGGCGACGATCGCCTCGAACGCGTTGACGCCCAGGGAGAAGTTGGTGGCGGTCAGGAGAGCACCGTTGCGCCTCCCCACTTCCTCGGAGATGGCGGGCAGCGCGTCGTACCAGCCCGTCGTGCCAACCACGGTCGGCACTCCGGCCGCCACCAGGCCACGGACGTTGCCGGCCGCCGCGGACGGCGTCGTGAACTCCACGGCGACTTCCGCCCCGTTCAGCATCGCGGGCGTGATGCCCTTCGAGGTCTCGGCCACGTCGAGCCGGGCGACGACCTCGCAATCGCGCTCGGCGGCGAGCTGCTCGATCGCCCGGCCCATCTTCCCCATGCCCACGATGGCGAGCCGCGTGCTCATGCCGGCGACCCGAAGAACTCGGCGTGCAGGCGCTTCATCGCCGGCTTCACCTGGTCGTCGTCCACGACGATGGTGAGGTTGATGCCGGTCGCGCTGAGCGACAGCATGTGGACGCTCACGTCGCCCAGGGCGCTCATCGCGCGGGACATGTGGGACCCGCCTTCGCGCAGCGCCGCGCCGACGACGGCCACGATGCCGCGGTTCCGCTCCAGCGCCACGTCGCCGAGCTCGCGGAGATCGGGCAGGAGTGCGGGAAGGCGGGAGGCATCGTCTATCGTCACCGAGACCGACACCTCGGACGTGGCGACGACGTCGATCGACGTGCGATGCCGAGCGAATACCTCGAACAGCGCCCGCATGAAGCCGTCGGTGAGGAGCATGCGCGGCGAGCCGACGCGAATCAGGGTCACGTCGTTCTTGCCGGCGATCGCGCTGACGCCCCGCCGCGGCGCCTCGAAGGTGATGACGGTGCCTTTTCCCTCGGGCCGCCTCGAGTTGAGGATGAGGACCGGAATTCCGAGGCGCACGGCGGGCGCGATCGTGTTCGGGTGAAGCACCTTCGCGCCAAAGGACGCGAGCTCCGAGGCCTCATCGAACCCGATGCGCTCGATGAGTTTCGCCTCGGGCACGACGCGCGGGTCGGCGGTCAGCATGCCGTCGACGTCGGTCCAGATCTCGATGGCCTCGGCGCGGATGGCGGCGCCCACGAGCGACGCACTGTAATCGCCGCCGCCGCGTCCGAGGGTCGTGGTCGTTCCCTTCCCCTTCGCGGAGCCGATGAAGCCACCCATCACGGGAACCTTCCCGGCGGTCACGTGCGGCAGGATGTGGGCGCGGCTCGCTTCGGCGATCGCCTCCGGCTGCGGCTCGGCCCTCATGTACTGCTCGTCGGTGATCATGACCTGGCGGCCGTCCACGTGGACGGTGGGCAGGCCCTCGTGCTCCAGCACCGCGGCGACCAGCATGGACGAGAGCTGCTCGCCGAAGGCGGCGATCAGGTCGAAGCTGCGGGGCGTGGCATCGCCGAGCGTCGAGAGGGCCTCCGCGAGGTGGGCGAGCTCGTCGCAGAGCGCCGACATTTCCGCGCAGATCTCGCCGCACGCGTCCGTCGATCCCAGGAGCTTCTCGGCCTGCTCGATATGACGCTGCCGGATGGCCTCGACCGAGCGGACGGCGCCGATGAGGTGACCCTTGGCCGACTGCTCGCCGATCGCGAGCAGCGCGTTGGTGACCCCGGCAAGCGCGGAGACGACCACGATCGGCTTGCGATCGAGCCGCGACCTGACGATGCCGGCGGTGCGCTTGATCGCGTCCGCGTCGCCGACCGACGTGCCTCCGAACTTGAGGACGATCACGCGATCATTCCACTGGCGACGAGCAGCTCGGCGTTCAGCACCGAGGCGCCCGCGGCGCCGCGGATGATGTTGTGACCGCTGCAGACGAGCCGGACGTCGAAGATGGTATCGGGCCGGATGCGGCCGACCGTGACCGCCATGCCACGGCCGGCGCCGACGTCGAGCCGCGGCTGCGGGCGATCCGGACTCGTCGCCATCAGGACGGGGCGCTCCGGCGCGCTCGGCAGGCCGCGCGCCCGCGGGCTGCCGGTCCACTCGGCGATGCAGGCCGACACGTCGGCGGCGCTGCCCTTCTTCGCGAGCTCGATGGACATGCAGATCGTGTGGCCGTGCTCCACCGGGACGCGGTTGGCGTGCGAGCTGACGGGAAAGTGCGCCGACTCGATCAGCCCGTTCTTCATGGTGCCGAGGAACTTCTGGAGCTCGGTCTCGATCTTGGGCTCCTCGTCCCTGATCAGCGGGATGACGTTGCCGAGGATGTCGAGCGACGGCACGCCGGGATAGCCGGCGCCGGACACGGCCTGCATGGTCGACGCGAAAATCTTCGTGATGCCGAAGCGCTCGTGGATCGGCGCGAGCGGCAGGGCGCCGACGATGGCGACGCAGTTGCCGTTGGTGATGATGCCGCCCTTCCAGCCGCGGCGCTTCTGCTGCGATTCGACGATCTCGAGATGCTCGGGGTTCACCTCGGCGATCACGAGGGGAACGTCCGGATCCATCCGGTAGTTCTTCGCGTTGCTGAAGACGAAGCGCCCGGCGCCGGCGAACGCGGCTTCGGCTTCGCCGGCCACGGACGAGTCGAGCGCGGAGAACACCAGCTCGGCGTCGACCTTCGCCGGATCGCATGGAGCGACCGTCATGGATGCGATGCGATCGGGCATCGCCTCGGTGCCGAGCCAGCGCGCCGCCTCGGCATAGGGGCGGCCGGCCGAACGCTCGGAGGCGGCGACGGCGACGAGCTCGAACCATGGATGGCCTTCGAGCAGGCGCACGAAGGACTGGCCGACCGCCCCCGTGGCGCCGAGCACGGCGACGGTGCGGCGACGGCCGTTCAATGCGGCCGGCGGGGTCGCGGCCTTCGGTCTGGTGAACGTCGTCATTGCAGCAGCGCCTTCACGATCTTCTCGTACGACGTGACGGCCGCGCGCAGCTCGCCGACGTCGATGAACTCGTCGGTGGTGTGCGCCACGTGGATCGAGCCCGGCCCGAAGAGCAGCGGCGTGCCCCACTTGGTCAGCAGCGGGATGTCCGTGGTGTACGCGACCGCGGCGACCTCGAAGCCCGGGATCGTGTGGAACTTCTGCGCGGGGATGTGCGAGCCGTACTCGATCTCCGCCTTCCCCTTCGCCCACTTCTCGACGAGCTGCTTGACCGGCTTCACGTCGCCGACGAGGCGGAACATCACCTCGGCCTCGCAGAGGGCCGGCACGATGTTGCCGGCGGTGCCGCCGTGGATGGTGCCGATGTTGACGGTCGTGTCGCCGAGCACCGGATCCTTCGGGTAATCGAGCGTCTTCACCGTCGGGAGCAGGGCGAGCATCGGCTCGATGGCCGATTCGCCGAGGTGCGAATACGCGGAATGCGCCGCGCGCCCGCGGGTGCGCACCGCGACGCGGAGCGAGCCCTTTGCCCCACTCGCGAGCTTGCTCTCGGACGGCTCGCCGTTGACGAGGAACTTGCTGGTCGCGGGGAGCTGGTTGGCGGCGCGGGCGCCGTCGGAGCCCTGCTCCTCCCCGACGACGAACAGGAGGTCCACGCGCTGCTCACCCGCCGCGTTCAGGTTCTCGGCGGCGCAGAGCATGGCGGCGGCGATGCCCTTCGCGTCGCAGGCGCCACGGCCGTAGAGCCGGTCGCCCTCGAGCCGCGGCCCGATGTACGGAGGGACCGTGTCGAGGTGCGTGGAGAGCGTGACGACCCCGTGCCCGCGCGAGGCCCAGAGGTTCGAGCGGCCCTTGCTGACTTCCTGGGTCCGCACGTTCCAGCCGCGCTGGATCAGCCACTGGGAAACGAAGTCGACCGCGCCTCCTTCGGACCCGGTCGACGAATCGAAATTCAGCAGTTCGGCGGCAAGCGCCACGACGTCTGTCATTCCGAAAAACTAGCTGATGCGGAAATCGGCGCGACTGTCGACGACGGTCCGGAAGACGTCGGCCGCGCCCTGCGCCCGCTCGACGAACATCTGGAACAGCAGCCGCTTGGCGTCGCCGGAGTATTCGTCATGGTGACGCTCGGCCAGCTCACCCACCTTTGCCAGCCGGTCGATGCGGAGGGCGCGGCCGGCGTCCCGGAACGTCTTGAAGGTCACCTCGAGGCGACGGGCGAGGTCGAGGTCGGACTCGAGTCGCTCGTAGTCGGACGTGGGAGCGTCGGCGAGGGACTGCGCCATGCCGATCGCCGATCCGACGGCCTTCCGGATGACGGTGGCGGGCGTCGGCGTCGACGGGGCGGCTTCGGCCCCGGATCCGAGCACGGTGCGAAGCTCTTCCAGCATGAGCTGGTGCTCGCGCATGTGCGGCACGTGGCGGTCGCACAGGTCGCGATAGCGGGGGTCGTTCGCCTCGGCTTCGTGCGACTGCATGGACTGGAGCAACGAGGAATGGACGGCGATGGCGTCGTCCACCTGGGCTCTGATGAAATCGATTCCGGACAGCATCGTGGGCTCCTTCTGGAATGGCGGGCAGAAGGAGAAGCACACAACGCGCCACGAACGGCGGCTGATCCTGGAGGTGAGGTGAGCGGAGCCAAGTCGTTCATCGAGAGCCGCTTGGGGCTCATCGGCCCGAATGTCCGGGGCTCACCATCGGAATTCGGGAAGCGTCATGCCGGGGCCGGGGATCGAACCCGGATGGGGTTGCCCCCAAGGGATTTTAAGTCCCTCGCGTCTGCCAGTTTCGCCACCCCGGCCTACTCGCCTTGCAGGCCCTTCGTCGCGTTGCTCCTCAGGGTAAACTCCCCTTTCGACCTACGCAAAAAGGGGGAGCGAATGCTCCCCCTTTTTGCGTGGTCGAAAGCGGGAAACGGGACTCGAACCCGCGACCCCAACCTTGGCAAGGTTGTGCTCTA
>CAMLHT010000109.1 GCA_946479895.1 uncultured Gemmatimonadota bacterium
ACATCCTCGCGAACGCGGGCGGCGTGACCGTCTCGTACTTCGAGTGGGTGCAGGACCGCGGCGGCTACTTCTGGACCGAGGAAGTCGTCAACGAGCGGCTCACCGACATCATGAAGCGGAGCTTCGCGGACGTGCTGAAGCTGTCGACGCAGCACAAGGTCAACATGCGGACGGCGGCGTACATGCTGTCGATCAGCCGCGTGGCGACCGTCCACCGTCTCCGCGGCATCTACGCCTGACCGTGCGCGCCGCCGCTGAGCCCTGGCGGCCGGCGCCCCGGTCTATGATCCCGACGTGCGCATCTCGATCATCGTCGTCGGGCGTCCGCGCGACGCGGCGCTCGCGGCCGCGGCGCAGGAATACGAGCGCCGCGCCGTGCACTACTGGCCGATGTCGGTGGTCGAGGTGAAGGAGGAATCGGCGAAGAACCGGTCGCCGGAATTCGTTCGCGAGAAGGAAGGCGAGCGGATCCTGGCGCAGGTTCCCGCCGGCGCCACGCTCGTGGCATGCGCCGAAGGCGGAAAGGGCTTCTCTTCCGCGGCGTTCTCCGCCTGGCTGCAGTCGGCCCGTGACGAGGCCCGCGACGTCGCCATCGTGATCGGCGGCGCGTTCGGTCTCGCGGACGCCGTCGTCAGGGCAGCCGCGATGAAGCTCTCGCTGGCTCCGTTCACCCTGCCGCACGAGCTCGCGCGCGTGGTGCTCGCCGAGCAGGTCTATCGTGCCGGCACCATCGCCCGCGGGGAGCCTTACCACAAATGAGCCTCCCTCGCGTGCTCACGGAACCGCTCGGTGGCTCGCCGCTCTCGCGTGCCATGCAGCGTGGGGAAGTCGCCGGGATCGGGGAGTCGTGGCCGCGGGACGCGGATGCGTGGAAGGCGCGCGTCAGGGAGGTCCGCGGACGATTCGGGGATAGCCGGTGGCTGGAGCGGCTGGCCCCGGCGCTGGGTCAGAGCGCGACGCTGCCGGCGCTGGTTCGCGCCGCGTCGGATGGCGTCGTGGTGACGACCGGCCAGCAGGCGGCCCTGTTCGGGGGGCCGCTGCTCACGCTCGTGAAGGCGTTGAGCGCGCGGGCGTTCGCCGACGCGATCGAGCGCGCGACCGGCGTGCCCTGCGCGACGATCTTCTGGGCGGCGACGGACGATGCCGATTTCGCCGAGGCGGCGTCCGTCATGATTCCCCAGACGGGAGGGGCGCGGGCGCTGTCGGTGCCGGCGACGCAGCCCGCCGGGACGCCCATGTCCAAGGTGCCACTCCGCGACGTCGAGCCGCTGCTCGACGCGATGGCGGGCGTCGCCGGCTCGGCCGGAGAGCAGGGGATCGAGGCCCTGCGCCGGCACTACCGCGACGGCGTCACCCTGGGCGACGCCTATCTCGCCTTCATGCGCGAGCTCCTCGCGCCGTGGGGTATCGCCGTGCTCGACGCGAGCCACGCCGCGCTGCTGGAGTCCGCGCGTCCCACCGTTGCGACTGCCCTCGAGCGATCGGGCGCCGTCGAGAAATCACTCGCGGACTGGACGGCCTCTCTCGAGCGGAGCGGCTTCCGGCCACAGGTGGAATCGGTCCCCGGGTTGTCGCTCGTCTTCGCGAACGAGGGATCGACGAAGCGTCGCGTTCCCGTGGCCGAGGCAGCGGAGATCGGCGGGTCGAAGCTGCCGCTCAGTCCCAACGTCCTGCTCCGCCCGATCGTCGAGGCTGCGATCCTTCCGACGGTCGCCTATGTGGCCGGGCCCGGAGAGATCGCGTACTTCGCGCAGGTGCCCCCCATCGCCGACGCCATCGGCGCCGCGCGTCCGATCGCCGTTCCGCGCTGGTCGACGACGATCGTGGAGCCCTCCATCGACCGCATCCTGGAGCGGTACGGCGTGGCGGGCGAGGAACTGCGGGACTTCGACGTCCTGCTCACGCGGCTGGTCCGGGCGCGCATGCCCGAGGGGCTCGCCGCTCCGCTCGGGGACCTGCGCAGGGCCATCGACGCCGCCACCACCGCGCTCGAGCAGGAGGCGGCGGCGCATCGGGTCGATCCACGGATCGTCGCGGGGCTGCGCGCGCAGCTGGGCCTGCGCCTCGACCGCGGGGATCGAAGGATCACCGCCGCGCTCAAGCGGAACGAGGCTGAGCTGCGCCGTGACCTCGGCACGGCGCGCGGGTCGCTTTACCCGGAAGGGATTCGGCAGGAGCGGTCGCTGAGCTTCGTGCCGTTCGTCGCGCGCTACGGCGACGCCCTCATCGAGCGGATGCTGGTGGAAGCCGCGCGACATGCGCACGCCACGGTGGGGAGCGCACCTGGCGCCGCGGTGGGCGCCCGATGACCGGCCCGAGCGGGGACAACGCGCCCCCGTCCGCGGCTGACGAGCCGACGCCCGCCGAACCGGGAAAGAGAAAGGGGCTCGCCGGCGCGTTCTTCGTGTCGCTCGGCATCTTCGCGACGAAGATCTTCGGGGTCGTCCGCAATGCGTTCATCGCGAAGTACCTCGGCGATACTCCGGCTGCCGATGCGTTCAACGCCGCGGCGCGGATTCCGAACCTGCTCCAGAATCTCTTCGGTGAGGGAGCGCTCTCGGCATCGTTCATTCCGGTTTACTCGCGGCTCCGGGCCGAAGGCAAGGACAGGGAGGCCGGCGTGGTGGCCGGCGGCGTCCTTGCCACGCTGACACTCGTCGTCGCGGTGGCGGTGGCCCTCGGCATGATCTTCACGCCGCAGCTCCTGCCGATCCTCGCCGGTGGGCTCAAGGGCGAGACGCGCGCGATGGCGATCGACTTCGTGCGCATCCTGTTCCCGGGGATCGGGATCCTGGTGCTCGGCGCGTGGTGCCTCGGAGTCCTGAACAGCCATCGCCGGTTCTTCCTGTCGTACGCGGCCCCTGTCGCATGGAGCCTCGTGATGATCGGCGCCTTCGCGTATTTCGGTCCGCGGCAATCGGTCGAACAGGTCGCGCGCACGGGCACGTGGGCGTTCGTGATCGGGGCGGTGGCGCAGGTGCTGGTGCAGGTGCCCGGCGTGGTGAAGCTGGTCGGCCCGCACATCCGCCTGGCGCCTAACTGGGGGAACGCCAACGTGCGCGCGGTGCTGCGGAATTTCATTCCGGTCGGCGTCAGTCGCGGCATCGTCCAGATCAGCAACTACGTCGACATCGCCATATCGTCGTACCTGCCCGCGGGCACGCTCTCCCTCCTGACCTACGCGACGACGATTTCGTACCTGCCGGTGAGCATGTTCGGTATCGGCATTTCGGCGGCGGAACTGCCGGAGATGTCCAGCGTGACCGGATCGGACGACGAGCGTGCGCGGAAGCTCCGCGAGCGGTTGAACGCCGGATTGCGGCATATCGCCTACTTCGTGATTCCGTCGGCGCTCTCCATGGTCGCCGCGGGAGACACCATGGCGGCGGCGCTGTTCGAGCATGGGCCCCGCTTCTCGCACCAGAGCACGATCTACGTCTGGGGCATCCTCGCCGGGTCGGCCGTCGGACTGCTCGCGAGCACCAGCGGGCGCCTGTATTCGTCGACGTACTACGCGCTGCACGACACGCGCACGCCGCTCAGGTTCGCCATCGTCCGGGTCCTGCTCACGTCAGTGCTCGGGTACCTCTTCGCCGTGCCGCTGCCGCGGATGCTCGGCCTCGACGGCCACTGGGGTGGCGCGGGGCTGACGGTCTCGTTCGGCGTCGCCGGATGGGCCGAGTACATGCTGCTGAGGCGTGGTCTCGCCAGGCGAATCGGAAAGACGGGGCTGCCGCTGGCGTTTTCAGCCCGGCTCTGGGCCTCGGCGGCGATCGCCGGCCTGGCCGCGTTCGGCCTGAAGCAGGTCCTGTCGATCCCGAGCCACGTCGTGACGGCCGTGGTCGTTCTTGGCGCCTTCGGCCTGGTGTACCTCGGCGCGACGCTGGTGATGAAGGTCCCGGAATCCACCATCCTGCTGCGGCGCCTGAAGCTCGCGCGCTGACGTACCGACCCCGGAATCCGGTCGGGTCGCGCCATGACCCGCCGATAGATTTGAGGGATGCGGCAGTTTCCCGAAGCGCTGCTCGAGCGCATCAGCCATCTCCCCGAATCACCAGGCGTCTACCTGTGGCGTGACGCCGAGGGGACGGTGCTGTACGTCGGGAAGGCAAAACGGCTGAGGTCGCGCGTCCGGAGCTACGTCGCCGCCGACCACGTCGAGAGCGTCAAGACCCGCGCGCTCATGCAGCAGGTGCAGTCCGTCGAGACGATCATTCTGCCCACCGAGGAAGCCGCGCTCATCCTCGAGGCGAACCTGATCAAGGAGCACCACCCGCGCTACAACATCGCGCTGCGGGACGACAAGTCGTATCCGTACATCAAGGTCACGGTCCAGGAGCCGTTTCCCCGCGTCTACGTCACAAGGCATCTCGTGAACGACGGCGGCCGCTACTTCGGGCCGTACACCGACGTGGCGGCCATGCGGCGGGCGCTCAACGTGGTGAAGCGCATCTTCACCGTCCGGTCGTGCAACTACGACATGCCCCGGGTGATGCCGGACCGTCCGTGCCTCGACTATCACATCGGCCGCTGCAAGGCCCCGTGCATCCTCGCCCAGACGCAGGCGGAGTATCAGGCGATGATCGACGAGGTGCTGCTGTTTCTCGACGGGCGGACGGACGAGGTCATCCGGCGCGTCAGCGAGCGAATGGAGCTGGCCGTCGAGGCCCTCGACTTCGAGCGCGCCGCCGAGTTCCGCGACGTGCTGCGGAAGCTCGAGCGGATGGAGGAGCCGTCGCTGGTGGTGGAAGTCGAGGGCGGGGACCGCGACGTCATCGGCTACGCGAGGGACGGCGACGAGGCGACGATCGCCCTGCTGCGGATCCGCGACGGCAAGCTGCTCGCGCGCGACCAGCAGTTCATCGAGAACCTCGAGGAGGAATCCGACGCCGCGGTGCTGACGGCCTACCTCGTGGGCCCGTACCGCATCGGTCCCGAGCGGGCGCGGGAGGTTCTCCTGCCGTTCGCGCCGGAAGACGACGAAGCGGTCAGTGCCGCGCTGGAGAAGGCGAAGCTGCACGTCCCCCAGCGTGGCCCGCGCCGCGAAGTCGTGGAGCTGGCGACGCAGAATGCGCGTCACCTGCTCGAGGACGCGCGCCTGGCCGGCGACGAGCCTCCGGAGGAGCGAGCCGCCGATCCCGTGTACGAGCTCCAGCGCCAGCTCGGATTGCAGAAGGTCCCGCGATCGATGGTCTGCTTCGACATCTCGCACGCGCAGGGGACCGACACCGTCGCGAGCTGCGTCTGGTTCCAGAACGGCCGGCCCCTGCGCGCGGAGTATCGGAAGTTCAAGGTCAGGACCGTCGAGGGCGTGGACGACTTCGCCTCGATGCGCGAGGTGGTCGGCCGGTATTTCCGCCGGCGCCTCGAGGAGTCGAAGCCGCTGCCCGACCTCGTCGTGATCGACGGCGGCAAGGGTCAGCTCAGCTCTGCGCAGTCGGTCCTCGAGGAGCTCGGCCTCGCTCACCTGTCGCTCATCAGCCTCGCCAAGCGGGAGGAGGAGATCTTCCTGCCGGGAAGGAGCGACTCGATCCTGCTGAAGCGGCGGTCACCCGCGCTGCGCATGCTCCAGCAGGCGCGCGACGAGGCGCACCGGTTCGCGATCACCTTCCAGCGCGCGCGCCGCTCCGCCCGCACGATCACCTCGGAGCTTCTCCGCATTCCCGGCATCGGCGATCGCCGCCGCCGCGAGCTCCTCCATGCGTTCGGCAGCCTCCAGGGCGTGAAGGACGCGCCGCTCGAAGCCATTGCAGCGTTGCCCGGATTCAGCACGAAGACGGCGCAAAAGGTCAGGGATGCGCTCGACGGGCGCGAGAGCTCGAGCGGGAGTGGGAGTGGGAGTGGGAGTGAGGCCGAGACGGCGATTGGCGAAGGGACTGAGCCGAAGGCGAGTCCCCCGATTGAAAACGGCTAGAATTCAACCGACCTCGCACTCCGCTCTCACCCGACTCCAGCTCCCCTCGTGTCCTCCTGGCATCTCGCCTGTTCCGCGTGCGATCACACGGCCGCGGGCCTCTCGCTCGCCTCGGTCTGCCCGGAGTGCGGGCAGCCGTACCTCGTCCGCTTCGACTCGCCGTGGCCCGATCGGTCCGCGATCGTGGACCGGTGGGATATGTGGCGCTACCGCGCGGCGCTTCCCGTCCTGGACAGCGAGGAGCCGGTGTCCCTGGGAGAAGGCGCCACGCCGCTGATCGCGACGCCCTCGCTCGCCAAGAGCGTCGGCATACGGACGCTGTGGATCAAGGATGAAGGCCTGAACCCGACCGCGTCCTTCAAGGCGCGCGGCATGAGCACGGCCGTCACGCGGGCGCGAGCGCTTGGCGTCGCCGGGCTCGTGGCTCCGACGGCGGGCAACGCCGGCGCCGCGCTCGCGGCCTACGGGTCGGCTGCGGGCATTCCGGTGCGGATCTACGCGCCGGAGACGACGCCGCGGCCGATCCTGGAGACGATCCGCGCCCTCGGCGCCGACCTGCACACCGTCGTCGGCCACATCGGCGACGCCGGCAAGCAGGCGCGCGCGTTCGCCGCCGAGTCGGGCTACTTCGACGTCTCGACACTCCGGGAGCCCTATCGCATCGAGGGGAAGAAGACGATGGGTATCGAGCTGGCCGAGCAGCTCGGCTGGCGCCTCCCGACGCACATCATCTATCCGACCGGCGGTGGCACGGGGCTGATCGGGATGTGGAAGGTGTTCCGCGAGATGCTCGACGGCGGCTGGCTGCCGGCGGGATCGACCCTCCCGAAGATGATCGTCGCCCAGGCCGAAGGATGCGCGCCGATCGTCCGCGCGCACCAGGCAGGGCTCGATCGCGCCACGCCATGGGAGAATCCCGTCACGCACGCCAGCGGCCTTCGCGTCCCGGGGCCGCTCGGCGACCGGCTCATCCTCCGGGCGGTGAAGGAAAGCGGTGGCGATGCGCACGCGGTGAGCGAGCAGGCCATCGGCGACGCCACCCGTCGCATCGGGCGCATGACCGGCATCGACGCGGCTCCGGAAGGCGGTGCGGCGCTCGCGGTGACCGAGCAGCTCGTGGCGAGTGGACGCATCCCGAAGGATGCCGAAGTGCTGGTGTTCAACACCGGCAGCGGCGCGTCGTACCGCATCTGATGCGCATCGCGATCCTCGATCCGTTCAGCGGCATCTCGGGCGACATGACCCTTGGCGCCCTGGTCGCCGTGGGGCTCGACCCGGACTTCATCCGCGGACTGCCGTCGCGCCTCGGCCTCGAAGGCATCGGCGTCTCGGTGACCCCGGTCGTGCGCGCCGGCATCGCCTGCACCAAGGTGGACTTCGAGATTCCGCCCCAGCCGCACGGACGCCACCTCCGGCACATTCGCGCGATCCTCGAGAAGGCCGATGCGCCACCGCATGTGAAGGAGCAGGCGGACGCCATCTTCCTCGCGCTGACCACTGCCGAGGCAGAGATCCATGGAACGACCATCGAGAAGGTCCACCTTCACGAGGTCGGTGCCGTCGATTCGATCCTCGACGTCATCGGCTCGGTCTGGGGCTTCCACCTCCTCGGGGTCGAGCGCGTCTACTGCGGCCCGCTCGTGGTGGGGGAGGGCACGGTCCACGCGGCGCACGGGGAAATGCCGGTGCCGGCGCCCGCCACGCTCAAGCTCCTCGAGGGACTGACCGTCCGGCCCGGCCCGGCCGGCTCCGGCGAGCTGGTGACGCCCACGGGCGCGGCGCTCGTTCGCCAGTTGTCGGCCGGGCCCGCGCCGGAGAGCTACCAGCCGGTTCGGAGCGGATACGGCGCGGGGACCAAGGACTTCCCGAAGCGCGCCAACGCGCTGCGAATCACCCTCGCCGAACTCGCCGTCACCGCGGCGACCGAGTCGCTGGTCGAGCTCGTGGCGGACATCGACGACATGTCGGCCGAGTACGTGGCCGGGGCCGCCGACGCACTGAGGGAGGCAGGAGCGCTCGACGTGACGGTCATCCCCACGGTGATGAAGCGCGGCCGCCCCGGACTGCGCATGGAGGTGCTCGCCAGGCCCGCCGACGCCGGCCCCCTCGAGGCCAGGCTCTTTCGGGAGACGACCACCATGGGTGTGCGCCGGCGCACGGTGGAGCGGCAGGCCCTCGAGCGGACGACCGCCTCGGTCCAGGTCCTCGGCCACAGCATTTCGGTCAAGGTTGCCGTTCTTCCGGATGGGACGAAGCGGGCCAAGCCCGAGTTCGTCGACGTCCAGCGCGTCTCACTGGCGACAGGACAGCCTCTACAGGATATTTTCAGGCTGGCTTTAACCAGCGCGGAACGCGCTTGATCGGCCGGGTGTAGGACTTTCCGGCACCACCAGCCCCACCCATTCGAAGTCTTCAGGAGATAACTGATGCCCAAGTTCGGAAAGGTCGCGGTTCTGCCCGCGCTCGCCGCGGCGATCATGGCGACCGGAGTCCAGACTGTGGCCGCGCAGCAGAAGGAATGCGAAATCGACGAGAACGCCGGCGGCCTCGGCATGGTCGTGTTCGCGCTGATGGCCGCCCAGCAGGCGGGCACGTCCCAGGCGGACCAGACGAAGCAGCTCCAGACCGCGATCGGGCGCATGTTCCCGGGCGATCCGAAGAAGGAAGAAGCCGATAACGCGAAGAACCCGGTGGGGCGCGCCTTCACGCTGGGCAAGATCTACATGACGTACCTGTCCCAGCCGGACATGCCCGTCGTGACGACGCGTGGACGCCTGGGCTACAAGACGAATCCCGAGGGCACCGTCGACCTGTCCGTCAGCATCGACTCTGCCTTCAAGGTCGTCGAGGAAAAGGCTCCCCAGTGCGCGACGCTCATCTCGCAGTGGCGCCAGCAGCCGGGCTGGGTCCGGCTGGTCCAGACGGCGATGGATTTCGCCAACAACAACAAGATCGATTCGGCGGACGTGGTCGCCCATCAGGCGCTCCGCATCTCGCCGACCGCCCCCTATTCGAACCTCGTGCTCGGCAACGTCGCCGCGCAGCGGATGAAGAACATGGAGGCGATCGAGTACTACAAGGCGGCGCTGGTCGAGGCGGAGAAGGACACCGTGTTCGCCGACGTCCGCCGCACGATCCTCTACACCCTCGGCAACTTTGCCAACGACGCGGGCCAGATGGACACGGTGCCCGCCAACAAGCAGAAGTACTTCGCCGAGGCGCTCCAGGCCTGGGAAGCGCTGGCCAAGGACCCGGGGAAGCAGTACGGCGAGGTCGCCAGCCAGGGCCGCACGATGGTGCTTCGCGCCATGGGCGACACGGCTGCCATTCGCAACGCGTGCAAGCCGCAGCTCGAGAACCCCTCCGCGTTCGGCTTCACGGCCCTCGTGCAGTGCGGCGTGACGTTCGCGGAAATCGATGACAACGCCGCTTCGACCAAGCTGTTCGCCGCGGCCAACGCCCTCAACCCGTATCACCGCGACGGCCTCTACAACCTCGCGCGCATGCAGATCGTGAACGGGGAGAACGAGAAGGCGATCGCGACCACGGACAAGCTCGTGGCCGTCGATCCGTCGAACCCGGACAACTACAAGCTCTACGTCATCGCCTACGGGAACATCCGCAAGGGATACGTCGCGAAGGCCGATACTGTCGGCAAGCGGGCGAACGCCCTCGGCCGCACGGCGTCGGACAATGCGAAGCGTCGCGCGCTGACCGACACGGCCATCCGCCTCGACTCGCTCCAGCGCGCCGCCCTGAACAAGCAGGTCGACTGGAATACCCGGGCCGACTCGATGCCGGTGCAGGTCCTGTTCGCCGAGTTCACCCCCGGTGCGGAAAAGACCACGATCGCCGGAGAGATCCGGAACCGGTCGGCCGCCGAGCAGACCTACGTGCTCGAGATCGAGTTCCTCGACAAGACCGGTGCGGTCGTGACGACGGGCTCGGCCACGGTCGACAAGGTGCCGCCCAAGGGCACCGGCAGGTTCAGCATCACCGGCACGGCTCCGAACATCGCCGCGTTCCGCTACAAGCCGATCAAGTAGGCCTGATTCGCTGAAGGGGAGAACGCCCGCCGTCCTGGCGGGCGTTTTCTTTTTGGTCGCGCCCAAGAGCAAGTCTTTTCTTGTCTTAGCAGCCTGGGCTTCCTAGATTGGTTGAAGTGCGATTCCGCCTTTTCGCGGCATCGCGGCCCGCCGGAACGACACTGGCGGCACCAATCGTCGGGTCGCAACCGGGTGGCGGGAAATGGTTCGGGTTTCACGAGTTCTGGAAGGCAGCGTCGCGGAGGAAATGGGGATCGAGCCGGGCACCGAGCTGCTGACGGTGAACGGCCGCGAGGTCGCTGATTTCCTGGACTGGGAGTTCCTGTCGGCCGACGAGGAGCTCGTGATCGAAGCGCGGCTGCCGTCCGCGGAGGAGATCGTCTACGAGGTCGAGCGTCCGATGGGCGAGTCCCTCGGGGTCGAGCTCGAGCCGCCGACGGTCCGCCGCTGCGCCAACCGCTGCGAGTTCTGCTTCATCGAGGGCCTGCCGAAGGGGCTGCGGAAGAACCTCTACGTGCGCGACGACGACTACCGGCTGTCGTTCGCATACGGCAACTTCGCCACGCTCTCGAACCTCAAGGAGCGCGACTTCCAGCGCATCCTCGAGTACCGGCTGTCGCCGCTCTACATCTCCGTCCACGCGACTCCGTGGGAAGCGCGGAAGATCCTGCTCAACAACCCGCGGGTCCCCAACATCGTCGAGCAGCTCACGCGCCTCGCCGAGGGGGGAATCCAGTTCCACTCGCAGATGGTGGTCGTGCCCGGCCTCAACGACGGCGAGGTCCTGGAGCAGTCGCTGACCGACCTCTGGAACCTCGGGGAGGCGGTGCTGTCGGTGGCCCTGGTGCCGGTCGGCCTCACGCAGTTCTCCCACCTCTACACGGGCAAGTCGATGGACGAGGCGAACGCGCGAGCGATCCTCGCCGCCGCCGAACGCTGGGGCGCCCGGGCGAGGGCAGAGCGCGGGCAGACCTGGGTCTTCGGGTCCGACGAGCTGTATCTGCTGGCCAACCGCCCGCTGCCGGACGCCGAGTTCTACGGAGACTTCGAGCAGGTGGAGAACGGCGTGGGCGCGGTGCCGCTCCTGCGCCACCGGGTTGCCGAAGGCCTCGAGCTCCTGCCGCGCCTCGACGGGAAGAAGATCGGGGTCGTGACGGGCGTGTCCATGGGGGACCTGATGCCGCCGCTCATCGAGCAGCTCACGAGCGCCACCGGCGCCACCTTCGAGGTGATCCCGGTGGTGAACTCCATGTTCGGCCCGACGACGACCTGCGCCGGCCTCCTTGTGGGCGCCGACATCCGGCGGGCCCTCGCCGATCGCCGGGACCTCGACTTCGCGCTGATTCCGGCGGAGACGATGAACGACAACCGCATCTTCCTCGACGACGATACCTTCGACGCCGTCGCCGCCGCGGTTCCGATTCCGGTCTTCCCCTCCTACGACTTCATCGACGTGCTCACTCCCGGACAGACCTGCGAGGTGGCCGCGTGAGCATCCCCGTCGTGGCAATCATCGGCCGGCCGAACGTCGGCAAGTCGGAGCTCTTCAATCGCATCATCGGCGAGCCGACGGCCATCGTCTCCGACGAAGCCGGCACCACGCGCGACCGCAACTTTGCGCGCGCCGAGTGGGCCGGGCGCAACTTCTGGCTCGAGGACACCGGCGGGCTCAATGACGACCCGTCGGCGCAGATGGACGTCGAGATCCGGAAGCAGGTCGACGCAGCGATGGGCGAG
>CAMLHT010000110.1 GCA_946479895.1 uncultured Gemmatimonadota bacterium
CCGTGGGTGCGGGCGTAAATGGGGCTCTGAAGCTCTCGCGGAGTTGAAGAGAGAACATTTACCGCAGAGGATCGCGGCGGTTCGCAGAGGAACGCCGAGGGGGGCGACACCGAATTGTGTCGCCCCCCTCTGCGTTCCTCTGCGAACCTCCGCGATCCTCTGCGGTAAGGCTGTTACTCCCTGTACGGCGAACGATCCTCGACTTCCCCGGATGATGCCGGTGGTGCCGAATGCCCACGGAGCGCCTGGAGAAATCCCTCCGCGAGCACTTCCACCTGCCACCGCCTGAGCTCCGGAATCCGCTCGAAATCCTCCAGCGACGTTGGCTTCGCGCGCGCCACCGCTTCCATCCGGTCGCGCGAGCACAGCACTCCGGTATCCATGTCGAGCTGCTCGGCGATCCGGTCGCGCACCGTCTTGATCGCCGAGACGCGCGCATCGAACTCCGGATCGCGGTCCCACCGCAGGCCGCGCGGATACTTCGGCAGCTCGGCGTCGGGCACTGCCAGCCCGCGCGCGACCGCGTCGAGAATCTGCGGCGCGCGGGCTTCGAGGATGCCGCGCGGCATTCCCTTGATCTGCGACAGCGCGGCCTTGTCGCGGGGATGGGTCTTCGCGATCTCGAACAGCGGCTCGTTGCCGAGGACGCGGAACGTCGCGCGATCCTGGTCGGCGGCGGCGCCGTTGCGCCAGGCCACCAGCTCCCGCAGCACGGCGAGCTCGCGGCGGTTCAGGTCGCGCGCGCCCTTCATCTTCATGAACGACGTCGCCTCGTCCTCGGGGGCCCACTTCGTGGCCTCGAGGCGCGTGAACTCCTCCTTCGCCCAGCTCCAGCGGCCAGCCTTCTCCAGCGCTTCCTTCAGCCGGTCGCGGAGATCGGGCAGGTACATCGTGTCGAGCGCCGCGTAGTCGAGCATGTCCGGCGTCAGCGGACGCATGGACCAGTCGGCGCGCTGGTGCTTCTTGTCGAGCTTCACGCCGAAGAAGCGCTCGAGCAGCGCGGCCAGGCCGAAGGCCCGGATCCCCAGCAGCTGCGCCGCGACGCGGGTGTCGAACAGGTGCCGGATCTGCCAGCCGTAGTCCTGCTGGAGGAGCCTCAGGTCGTAGTCGGCGTCGTGGAAGACGATCTCCACCGACGGATCCTCGACGAGGGCGCCGAGCTCCGGGGCCTTGCCGATCGGGAGGGGATCGATGACCGCGGTGCGCTCACGCGTCGATACTTGCAGAAGGTAGATTCGGTCGACGAATCGATGGAAGCTCGCGCCCTCGGTGTCGAGGGCGACGAGTTTCGATCCAGCGATCGAGGATACCCAGCGGGAGACGGCGGCCGGGGTTTCGAGGTATTCGGCCTGGTGCGGCCTGCCATCAGTCTTCACTCGGGACAATTTAACCAGCGCGATTTTTCCGGAGCCGACGGATGACCACCCCTCCCCCGCCAGCAGTCACGAAGAATCGACGGAAGCGACAGGTCGGCTGGCAGAGCCGCGACGTCGTCCGCGCGGCCGCGCTGGCCATGGGCCTCTACTGGCTGGCGCGCCTGGCCTGGGTCGCGAGCCCGCTGTTCCTCACCAGCTTCCTCGGCATCCTGTTCGGGCTGGCCGTCTCCTCGGGCGTCGACCGGCTCGAGCGATTCCGCATTCCCCGGGGCGTCGGGGCCGGCCTCATCGTCCTGACCTTCATCGGCGCCCTGGTCGCGTTCGGGGCGACCGTCGCCCCGACCCTGCGCGAGCAGGGCGGCGAGCTCCAGAAGAAGATTCCCGAGGCGATCGACCGGGTCGAGAAGTGGATGAACGAGAAGCAGGCCGGTCCCCTCGGCATGGTCATGAACGGGATCGGCAACCGCCCGGACTCGGCGGCCCCGCCCGCGGGCCAGCCGGGCACCGTGACCGGCGCCGTGCCGCCGGCGGCCCAGGTTCCCGCGAATCCGTCCACCGGCATCGCCAGCTCGGGCGCGAAGCCCGCCGATTCGACCAGGCCAGCTCCGCCGTCCACGCTGCGCGAGCGGCTCGGCGCGCAGTTCGGGAGCATCACCCGGTACCTCTTCCCGTTCCTGCATTCCACGATCGCGGCGATCGCAGGATTGCTGCTCATCATCTTCATGGCGATCTACATCGCCGCCGACCCGGAGCTCTACCATCGCGGGCTGATGACGATGTTCCCGAAGCGCCACCGCCGGCGCGTCGGTGAGGTGCTGAGCGCGATCGCCGGCGTGCTGCGGAAATGGCTGGTCACCCAGCTCATCGCGATGGCGACCATCGGGGCCGTGACGACCGTCGTGCTGCTGGCCCTCGACGTGAAGGCCGCCTTCGCCCTCGGCGTGATCGCCGGGCTCCTCGAGTTCGTCCCGACGATCGGTCCCATCATGAGCTCCGTGCCGGCGATCGCGATGGCGTTCCTCGACACGCCGGAAAAGGCGCTCTACGTCGCGATCGCGTACGTGGGCATCCAGTTCCTCGAGAACCATCTCCTGATCCCGCTGCTGATGAAGGGCGGAATGGACCTGCCGCCGGCGATGACGATCCTCGCGCAGGCGCTCATGGCCTTGCTCTTCGGATTCCTCGGCCTGATGTGCGCGGTGCCGATGCTCGCCGCGGGCATGGTGGCGGTGAAGATGCTCTACGTGGAGCGCGTCATCGGCGAGCGGCCGTTCGGGCCCGGGGAAGATCCACACAAGGGCGTCGAATGACGGCCCGGCCGGCCGCGCGTGCCGCCTGACCCACTCTGGCCGTTGCTGGACCGGTTCCCGGCGCTCGCCTCGTTGCCGCGCGTCGCGCTCCGGACTGCGGTGACGCCGGTCGAGCCTCTCCACGCGATCAGCCCGCGCCTGTGGGTCAAGCGTGACGACCTCACGGCGAAACCGATCGGCGGGAACAAGGTCCGGAGCCTCGAGCTCCTCCTGGGCGGCGCGCATCCCGGGGAGCGCATCGTGACGGCCGGCTCCTGGGGCTCGACGCACGCGCTGACGACGGCGGTGCACGGCCGCTCCCTGGGCCTGGACGTCGTGCTTGGCGCCTGGCCGCAGGAGATGAACGACGTCGCCGACACCGTATCGCGATATCTGGACGACGAGACGAAGCGCCGGCGATTCGCGAACGTGCCCTACGTCGCCGCCTGGCTCGCGTGGCGGAGCTGGCGCGGCGACCGCGTGATCCCGGCGGGCGGGACCTCGCCGCTCGGCATGCTCGGCCACGTCAACGCCGCGTTCGAGCTGGCGTCGCAGATCCGCGCCGGCGCACTCCCCGCACCCACGCGAGTCGTCGTGCCGCTCGGTACCGGCGGCCCGGCGGCCGGCCTCGCGCTCGGCTTCGCGCTGGCCGGCGTCGAGACCACGGTCATCGGCGCGCGCGTCGTGCCGAGGATCGTCGGACGGCTCTCGCGCGTCCGGCGGCTGGCGCGCGCGACCGCCGGGCTCATGGCGCGACTGGCGGGTGAGCGTGTTCCTTCCGACATGGTGCACGTTCGGATCGCGGAAGGTGTCTATGGAGGAGCGTATGGACGTCCCCTCGCGGCGGCCGAAGGGCCGGCCCGGCGGCTCGCCGGCCTGGGGCTGAAGACGGACCCGACGTACTCGGCCAAGGCGCTGGTGACGGCCCTCGCGTCCGCGGAGACTGAAGACACGCTGTTCTGGATGACCTTCGATTCCCGCTGGATCACTCCTCGCAAACCGGTGGCGGCGTGACCGATTCCATGATCGAAACGGAGAATCTGCTGGCGCACGCCGACGTTGGGCGCGGGCTGCCCGTCGTCCTCCTGCACGCGTTTCCGCTCAACCGCACGATGTGGGAGCCGCAGATCGCCGCGCTCTTCGGCGAATGCCGCTGCATCGCGCCCGATCTCCGCGGCTTTGGCGATTCACCGCGGTCGGGGCCGTATTCGATGGACCGCTACGCCGACGACGTCGTCGCGCTGCTGGACGCGCTCCAGATCGATCGGGCCGTCGTCGGCGGCCTGTCGATGGGCGGCTACATCGCCCTCGCGCTCTGGCGCCGCCACCGGAACCGCATTCGCGCGCTCGTGCTCGCCGACACGCGGTCCGGCGCGGACAACGACGAGGGAAAGCAGAAGCGGGGGGAGTTGATCGCGCTCGCCCAGTCGGAAGGCTCGTCGGCGGTGGCGGACCGGCAGGTCACCGGGCTGCTGGGAAAGAGCACGCGCGAGAAGCAGCCGGAGCTCGTCGATCGCATCCGGTCGATCATGGCGGGAGAGTCACCGGACGGGATCGTCGGGGCGCTGGAGGCGATGCGCAATCGCCCGGATTCGACCCCGCTGCTGGCCGGCATCGACGTCCCCACGCTGATCGTCGTGGGTGACGAGGACGTCCTGACCCCCCCGAAGGAAGCGCGGGCCATGCACGCCGCGATTCGCGGCAGCCGCCTGGAGGTCATCCCCGGCGCGGGCCACCTCAGCAATCTCGAGCGCCCGGCCGCCTTCAACGCCGCGCTCAGCGATTTCGTGGGGAGCCTGCTCTACAACTAGGTTTAGCGCGTGACCACTACGACATCGGCGGCCGAGCAGACCCGGGCCGCGCGCATCGGCGCCGTGCTGTTCCGGAATCGGAGCTGGCTGCCCGTCCCCTTCCTGCTCGTCGCGCTGCTCGTGCCGGCGCATCCCACTGCCCGGCACTGGATCGTCGCCGCGGTGCTGATCGTCATCGGCGAATGGATCCGGCTCGCCGGCGTCGCCGCCGCGGGCACCGTGACGCGCCGTCGCTCGCGCGACGTGCAGCGGCTCGTGAACTACGGCATCTTCGGCTGGATGAGGAACCCGCTCTACGTCGGCAACTTCCTCATCTGGATGGGATTCGTCATCGCCTCGGGCGTCCTGTGGTTCCTGCCGATCGCGATCCTCATCTTCGCCGTCGAGTACACGCTCATCGTGCGCTACGAGGAAGGCGTGCTGGAATCGATCTTCGGCGGCGAATACCTCGAGTACAAGAAGCGCACGCCGCGCTGGTTCCCCCGTCCGCCGGCCGTGAAGGAGACCGGGCCGCACGACTGGGGCGAGGCGTGGCGGTCGGAGATATCCACGTTCATGCAGTACGTCGCGCTCATCCTGGCCTTCTGGATCAAGCAGAGGATCGTCGACCGGTAAGCCGGTTCATCCAGAGGGACGGAGCTCACGGCGGCTGAGACGCAAATCGGGCGCGAGGATTCGTTCATCCTCGCGCCCGACTGTTTTCGACCACTCCCGACCGCGGTTACTTCTTGGGACGTCCCGGCGGAGTCGGGCTCGAGAACACCGTCTTGTTCTTCTCGATGTACTGCTTGAGATGCCCCGGCACGTCTTCCTCCGGGAAGATCGCGGTGACCGGACACTCCGGCTCGCAGGCACCGCAGTCGATGCACTCGTCGGGGTGGATGTAGAGCTGGTCCTCCCCTTCATATATGCAGTCGACCGGACACACGTCGACGCAGGCGCGGTCCTTGACGCTGATGCAGGCTTCCGTGATGACGTAGGGCATTTCGTCGCAAAGCTCGGGTGAGAGGCTAAGATAATCGAGGCGCGAGCGGTGGGGGTAGGACTCGCCCGGATCCGGCTGGAGGACGCGTGAAGGTATCGCTCAAGGTCAACGGAAGAACGCATGAGGTCGACGCCGCGCCGGACGAGCGGCTCGCCATGACCATTCGCAACCGGCTGGAGCTCACCGGGACGAAGGTGGCCTGCGCGCGCGGCGAATGCGGGGCCTGCACCGTCCTGATCGACGGCCGGCTGGCCTACTCCTGCCTCACGCTGACGCAGGCCTGCGCGTCCAGCGACGTCACCACCATCGAGGGGGTCGGGACGCCCGACGCCATGGACCGGGTCCAGGCGGCCTTCGTCGCCCACGACGCGGCGCAGTGCGGCTACTGCACGCCGGGCCAGGTGCTCGCGGCCGTGAGGCTGCTCGAGCTGGACCCGGATCCCGACGACGACGCGATCACCCGCGCCATGAGCGGGAATCTCTGTCGCTGCGGCACGTATCCGAACATCCGGAAGGCGATCAGGTCCCTCGCCGCGCCCCGGCCATGAGCGACCCCCGGCAGTCACAGGGCAAGGTGCCCGGCCACGACTCGTCGTCGGCCCCGGCGCGGACCTCCCGTTTCTCGGTCACGACGGTCGAGGTGGAGGGGCGCGAGGAGACCAAGGTCGTCGAGATCCCGTCCCTCGAGCCGGAGCCGTGGACCGCCGGAGCCGCGCTCGACGTGGTCGGAACCTCGGCCGCCCGTGCCGACGCCGTGGAGAAGGTCACGGGGCGGGCGCGGTACACGACCGACGAGCGTCCACGGGCGATGCTTCACGCGGTCATCGTCCGCTCGCCGATCGCGCGCGGCCGGGTCACGAAGCTCGACCTGACGCGTGCCCTGGAAATCCCCGGCGTCCATGGCGCGATCACGCGCGACGACGTGCCCGAGGTGAAGCTCGACGGCGTCCAGCTGTTCGACCGGAGCATCGGCTACGTGAGCCAGCCGCTCGCGGCGATCTGCGCCGAGTCGCGCGGCGCCGCGCTTCGCGCGCTCCGGCTGGTGGAGCTCGAGGTCGACGCCGAAGCTCCGGTGCTCACGTCGGCTGCGGCCCTCGCCGATGGCGCTCCGCTCGTCCGCCCGAAAGGCAACACGCCGCGCAACATGCCGCGGGTGAAGGCTCGCGGCGACGTCGAGAAAGCCCTGCGCGAAGCCGACGTCACCGTCACTCGCGAGTATCGCACGCCGACGGCGCTCCACACGGCCCTCGAGCCGCACGGCGCCGTGTGCGACTGGATCGGCGACCAGCTCACGGTCTGGGAATCGACGCAGGGCATCTTCAACACCCGCGCCGACCTCGCCGAAGGGCTGGGACTGCCGCTGTCGCGTGTGCGCGTGATGAAGAACTACATGGGTGGCGGATTCGGCGCGAAGAACGGCGCGCCGGCATCCACGTTCATCGCCGCGATCCTCTCCCGGAAGCTCAACCGCCCCGTCGCGTGCATCCTCGACCGCGAAGGCGAGCAGACCGACTCGGGCAACCGGCCGGCGACCATCCAGCGCGTCACCCTCGGCGCGAAACGCGATGGAACCCTCACCGCGATCAGGCTCGACGCGACCATCACGCTCGGCATCGGCGGCTGGCTCGGCGGGCCGGCGGGAATGTTCCAGGGCATGTACCACTGCGGGAACGTCCGGACCGAGGAGACCTTCGTCTACGTGAACACCGGCGCGATGAACTCCTTCCGCGCGCCGGGCTACACCGAGGGAGCATTCGCCCTCGAGAGCGCGATGGACGCCCTCGCGCGCGAGCTGAAGATGGATCCGCTCGAGCTGCGCCGGCGCAACTACGCGGAGCACGACCAGGACAGGAACCGCGCATACTCCAGCAAGCGGCTCGCCGACTGCTACGACGCGGGGGCGAAGGCGTTCGGCTGGGGAACACCGGTCGCCCAGCCGGCGTCTCCGGCAAGACGGCGCGGCGTCGGCATGGCCTCCGTGACCTGGGGCGCGGGCGGCGGACCTCCGGCTTACGCGAGCGTCCGTCTCAATCGCGACGGCAGCATCGACGTGCTCACGGGCTCACAGGATCTCGGCACGGGCTCGCGGACGATCCTCGCGCAGATCGCCGCCGAGCAGCTCGGCGCCCGCATCGAGGACGTGCGCACGGTGCTCGGTGACACCGAGCGCCTCCCCTACGCGCCGAACTCCTGGGGATCGATCACGACGGCGTCGGTGGGTCCGGCCATTCGCGTCGCCGCCGAGGAAGCGCGCCGGGCGCTCTTCGATGCCGCGGCCGGAATGCTCGGCGCCGGCATCGACCAGCTCGAGTCGTCGGCGAGCGTCATCAGCGTTCGGGGCGGAGGGAAGTCCATGACCTTCGCCGAGGTCTGCGACAGGCTCGGCGAGGTGATGATCATCGGCCAGGGTAGCCGGGGCCCGAACCCCGCCGACACCGCGATCAACGCATTCGCCGCGCAGTTCGCGGAGGTGGAAGTCGATCTCGAGACGGGACAGGTGCGCGTGGTGCGCATCGTGTCGGCTCATGATTCCGGCCGCATCATCAACCCGACCCTCGCGCGAAGCCAGGTGGAGGGCGGAATCATCCAGGGGATCGGATACGCGCTCTTCGAGGAGCGGGTGATCGACCACCGATCAGGGTTGCCGCTGAATCCCAACACGCACGACTACCGGATCCCGACGATGTCCGACATTCCGCGCATCGACGTGATCTTCATCGAGGGGGCGGACACGGTGGCGAATCACACCGGGGCCAAGGGCCTGGCCGAGCCGCCCATCATCGGCGTGGCGCCGGCGATCGCCAACGCGGTGGCCAATGCGATCGGGCGCGAGGTGACCGAGATCCCGCTGACGCCGTGGAGAGTCCTGTCCTGACCTCCTGTCATCCTGAGCGAAGCGAGGGATCTGCTTTCTCCCCAACGGAAAGCAGATCCCTCGCTTCGCTCAGGATGACAACGCTCAGCGCCAGGGCGGAGTGTCCGTCTTCAGCTTGAGGTCGGGATTGAGACGATAGAGGGTGACCGTCCGGCCGATCACCTGCACGACCTCCGCTCCCACCGACGAGGCGATCTCGCCCGCGGACTTCTTCAGGTCGATGTCGGCGGTCTTGTTGACCTGGATCTTCACCAGCTCCTTCGTGCGCAGTGCGTCGTCGAGCGACTGGCGGATGGCCGGCGTGACGCCTTCATGGCCAATGTGGACGAGGGCGCTGAGATGGTGCGCTTCGCCGCGCAGCGCGGCCCGTTGCTTCGACGTGAGTGGCATGCACTCAATCAAATCGAAGCCTGTTCACTCCGCTGCTGGGCGCGCTCCGGAGCACCGGATACGGATTGACGGGCTCGCCATTCCACCACTTCCCGTCGCTCGGCCAGAGCATGATCTGGAAGTGCAGGTGCGGCACGTCCTTCGGGGCGTTGCCGGTGGTGCCGACGTAGCCGAGGGTGTCGCCTTTCTGGATCTGCTGGCCCGCAGCCAGGTCGTGATGGTAGTGGTCGAGGTGCGCGTAGTAGTACACGAACTCCCGGTCCCGGTCGGTGGCGTAGATGGTGATGCCGCCAAGGGAGTTGTTCGACAGGCGGAGGATGACGCCATCGTCCGCGGCGAGGATCGGCGTGTTGCGCGGCGCCAGGATGTCCACGGCGTTGTGCTGCCGCTCGCCGCCATCGCGGCCGGCGGTGAAGCTGTCCTCGATCCGGGAAGGCCCCACGCCCGCGACGGGAATCATGATTTCCCTTTCCCGCAGCCGTTCGAAGGCCGCAGCCATCCGGGCCGAGGGGACCATGGCGGCGGTCGCGAGTGCCGGACGGCGGGTGGTCGCGGCGGCGGCGGAGGGACCGGATCCAGGGGATGGCGATTCGCCTTCGGGGCCACCCGCTAGGGTCACCGGAGCGCCACCGTCCGCCGGCACCGGGCCGTACACCGATCCGACGCGCGGCGCGCACGCGGCAGCGAAGGTCAACAGGGCAAGGGCCAGGATCCGTCTCATCGCCGGATTGACGACCGGACGGGCCTCGGGGTATCGCGAAGCGGCGCCTTGGCGGCGATTATATTCCCCGGCTGCTGACCATGGACTTCGAGGAGTAGATGGAACACCACGATCGCTACGTCCCCGCCAACACGAACGCCGGCTGGCCCATCGCTGGCGGGGTGATTCTTCTGGCCGTCGCCTGCATCATCGGCGCGACGCTGATTCACAAGAACACGTACAAGAACCCGACCGACCCCACCTGGCACGCGAAGGGGCAGCGGCCCGCGACGACGGGCGGACACTAGCCTGCGTTGAAGGGCGGCTTTCGCGAGTACTCGCGGCCCGCTTCGGCGGGTGATGCCGCCTCCGCACTGGCCGCGGCCGGTGCGGTCCCCATGGGTGGAGGCACCGACCTCCTCGTCTCGATCGAGGAAGGCTTCGTCAGGGCCGACACCCTCGTCGACCTCCGTGTCCTCCCCGGCGCCGACGCCATCGAGACGACCTCCGCCGGCGAGCTCCGCATCGGCGCCGCCGCCCGCGTTCACGACGTCGCGACCCATCCACTCGTCGCCGACGGGTATCGCGCGCTTGCCGAGGCCTGCGCGGCCGTCGGCACGCCGGCGCTGCGGGAGATGGGAACGCTCGGCGGCAACCTCTGCCAGCGGCCCCGCTGCTGGTATCTCCGCCGCGGTGTCTCGTGCTTCAAGTCCGGGGGGAATTCCTGCCCGGCCGAGGACGGGGAGAACCAGTATCACGCGATCCTCGAGGGCGGGCCGTGCCACATCGTCCATCCGTCCGACCCGGCGGTCGCGCTCACCGCGCTCGAGGCGCGCGTGGAGATCAGTGGCCCCGCCGGTGTCCGCGTCGTGCCCATCGCTGATTTCTACGTCACGCCGCGCGAGCGGCTGGACCACGAGACGATCCTCCGCGGCGGCGAATACGTCAGCGCGGTGATCCTTCCCGCCGACGCGGCCGGGGGAACCCAGCGGTACACGAAGCTGATGCAGCGCGGCGCGTGGGACTTCGCGCTCGTCAGCGCCGCGGGCGTGAAGCGTCGCGACGGCGGTGTGCGGATCGTGCTCGGCGGCGTGGCTCCGCGTCCGTGGCGCGTTCCCGAGTCCCTCGAGGAGGACGTCTCCGCGGGGAAGCTGGACGAGGACGCCGTGGCCATCATTGCCGAACGGGCGCTCTACGACGCCCGCCCGCTCTCGGGGAACGGCTACAAGGTGAATCTCGCCGAGACCCTGATTCGCCGAACCATCGCCGAATTGTTATCGTGAGCCATGCCCTGGCTGACGACTGAAGGCGCGTCGCGCGAGATCGGGGAGGGCGAGACCGTAGTAGGGAGCGGCGAGCAGGCCGACTGGCGCCTGGAGGCCGGCGACCTGGCAGTGCGGCACTTCGTGGTGAGGCGGGCGGGCGGCGTGACGACGGTCCGGCCGTGCGGCGTGGACGACGTGATCGCCCTCAATGGAGCGCAGGCCGGCGCCCACCCAGTCGAGCTACACGATGGCGACACCATCGACGCAGGAAGCGCGCGCTTCCTTTATTCCGCCGAGCGTTCGGGGGCGTATCCAGCGGTCGCGGTGGGCCCCGCCCACCTCATGGATCCTCGAGCCGGAATAGCCTATCCCCTCGAAGGGGCTACGGTTGGGATAGGTCGAGACAGGTTGAATGCCGTCGTTGTGCGCGACCCGACGGCGTCACGGTTTCATGCCGAGGTCCGGCGGGAGGCGGGAGGGTACGTGCTGCATCCGTTCGGTTCCTCCGGGACGCTCGTGAACAGCCGGCGGGTGGGCTCGCCGGCCCGGCTCGAGAACGGCGACCGCATCGAGATCGCGAACACCGAGCTCCGCTTCGTCCTCGGCCCCGTCCCGCCCGGGGCCCGCGGACCGGAGCATGCAGCCGGAAACGACGAGTCGAGCCAGCGGCGCACCATCGTCCAGGCGGCAGCGGTCGAGATACCCCCGGAGGAGAAGGGACGGTCGTCGATCTGGCTCTGGGTGGCGGCGGTCTTGGTGGTCGCCCTAACCGTATATCTGGCGATGCGTTAGGCGGTGGATCGGTGGATCGGTGGATCGGTGGATCGGTGGGTCGGTGGGTCGGTGGGTCGGTGGGTCGGTGGATCAGGGGGTGGCTGCGTGGCGGTGTGGCTGGGTAAGTGCCTGCTGCTACTGCAACGAGCCGATCCACCGATCCACCGATCCACCGATCCACCGATCCACTGTTCCCCCGACCC